>NZ_JBFRCL010000101.1:0-19764 GCF_040965695.1 Paraburkholderia sp. BR10937 | reverse complement strand
ACGAGCGTCTTGGCCGCGTGCTGCTCAACGACCCGGCCACGGGCGTGATGCGCCACGCGGATGCCGGCTACGAACTCGCGCAGCAAACGGCGCGCGAGGCGGGTCTCAAGCTGCCGATGCTCGGCCGATGAGCGGCGCGAAAGCGGTAGGCGGCGCGGTGCAGGCCGCCAGGCTCACGCTGCTGCGTGGCGCGGCACTCGTGGCGTCGCCGTGGAAGAACGGCGGCGGCGTCACGCGCGAAATCGCGGCGGCGCACGTGACATCGCGTGCCGGTGCATCACTGGACGCGTTCGCATGGCGCGTGAGCGTGGCCGATGTCGCGCAGGCGGGGCCGTTCTCGCGTTTCGAGGGTGTCGATCGGACGCTGGTGCTGCTCGAAGGCGCGGGCATGCTGCTCGACGAAGCGGGCCGCACGCATGTGCTCACGCAGCCTCTGGACGTCGCACATTTCGCGGGGGAAGCCGCGATCGACGCGCGCCTCGTGAACGGCGCGACGCGCGACTTCAACCTGATGGTGCGCCGCGATGCGGCGCGCGGCACGCTCGAAGTGTGGCGCGCAAACGAGCGGCGCAGTATGCACGCGCAAACGGTATTGCTCTACTGCGCGCAAGGCGGGCAGGACGTGCGCGTGGATAACGGACGCCACGTGCGCCTCGAAACGGGCGACACGCTGCGCATCGATACGCTCGACGCAAAACGCCCCTTGCACATCGAAACGCGCGGCGCAGGCGCCTTGCTCGCCGTGGCGCTCGATGTGCTGGACGCACCGCCGCAAGACACTACGGAAACGGCATCGCGCGATGCTGTGCATACCTGATGAAACGCACTCTCTGGCAAAACCTCAACCTGTGCCCGTATGGCGATCCGGGCCGCGTCGTCGAGAATGCGGCGATCGCCGTGCAAGACGGCAAGATCGCGTGGCTCGGCGCCGCTGCCGAATTGCCCGCGCCATTCACCGAGTGGCCGTGCGAGGACCTGGGCGGCGCCTGGGTCACGCCCGGTCTCGTGGATTGCCACACGCACCTCGTCTACGGCGGACAGCGCGCCGATGAATTCGCGCAACGTCTTGCGGGCGTGAGCTACGAAGAAATCGCGCGGCAGGGCGGCGGCATCGTCTCGACGGTGCGCGCCACGCGCGCAGCCGACGAAGCCGCGCTGTTCGCGCAGTCGGCCACGCGCCTCGAAGCGTTGCTCGCCGAGGGCGTGACGGCCGTCGAGATCAAATCGGGTTATGGCCTCGATCTGGCGAGCGAACGCAAGATGCTGCGCGTCGCCCGTCAGCTTGGCGAGCGTTATCCGGTCACCGTGCGGACGACGTTTCTCGGCGCGCATGCGTTGCCGCCCGAGTTCGCGGGCCGCGCCGACGACTATATCGACGAAGTGTGCGAACGCATGCTGCCCGCGCTCGCCGACGAGGGGCTCGTGGACGCCGTCGATGTATTCTGCGAACGAATCGGTTTTTCGCTTGCACAGAGCGAGCGCGTGTTCGAGGCGGCCGCGCGGCGCAAGCTCGCGGTCAAGATGCACGCCGAGCAGCTTTCCAATAGCGGCGGCGCGGCACTCGCGGCGCGTCACGGCGCGTTGTCCGCCGACCATCTCGAGTTTCTCGACGAAGCGGGCGTCGCCGCCATGAAGCAGGCGGGCACCGTGGCGGTTCTGCTGCCGGGCGCGTACTACTTCATCCGCGAAACGCAGCTTCCGCCGCTCGACTTGCTGCGGCGCTACGAGGTGCCGATCGCCATTTCGACCGACAGCAATCCGGGCACGTCGCCCGCCACCTCGCTGCTGCTCATGATGAACATGGCGACTACGCTATTCCGCATGACCGTGCCCGAGGTGATACAGGGCGTGACGCGGCATGCCGCGCAGGCTTTCGGCGACGCAGAGCGTCATGGCACGCTCGCGGCTGGCCGTCCCGCGGACTTTGCCGTTTGGACGGTGCAGTCACTCGCGGAGCTGGCTTACTGGATTGGCCGTCCGCTCTGTGCACGCGTGGTGCGCGGCGGCGAGACCGTCTTTGAGCGTCGCGCATTTGAGCGCCGCGTTTGAGCGCTATTTCAAGCATGAATCACACCATCGAAACGAATCCGACTTCGCGCGCGCTCTTCGCCGAGTACGCTTATTTGCCCGACGGCTGGCGCCGCAACGTGCTGCTCGAATGGGACGCCGCGGGAATGCTGCACAACGTGACGCCCGATCTGGCGCAAGCGCCTCGAGGCGTCGCGCATGCGGCGGGCCCGATCACGCCTGGCATGCCTAATCTTCATTCACATGCGTTTCAGCGCGCCATGGCGGGCCTCACCGAATATCGCGCGAACCCCACCGACAGTTTCTGGAGCTGGCGCGACCTGATGTACCGCTTCGCGGCGCGCATCACGCCCGACGATCTTGCCGCGGTCGCGAGCTGGCTCTACGTGGAAATGCTCAAGGCGGGCTACACGTCCGTCTGCGAGTTTCACTACGTGCATCACGCGCAGGACGGCCAGCGTTATGCAAGCCCCGCCGAACTGGCGCAACACGTGGTGGACGCAGCGGGCGTGACGGGCATCGGCATGACCATGCTGCCCGTGCTCTACCAGTACAGCGGCTTCGGCGCGCAAGCGCCGCGCGACGATCAGCGGCGCTTCATCAACACGCCGGAACAGTTGCTCGGCATCGTCGAGGCGCTTCGAGCGTGGCAGCCCGAGCACGGCGCGTTGCGCTACGGCGTTGCGCCCCATTCGCTGCGCGCCGTTTCGCACGACTCGCTGCGCGCGCTGCTGGAAGGCCTGGATCACGCGCTTCCTGGCGCACCCGTGCATATCCACATTGCCGAGCAGACGGCCGAAGTGGACGCGTGTCTCGCGACGGAGGGCGCGCGGCCGGTGCAATGGCTGCTCGATCGCTTCGACGTGAACGCGCGCTGGTGCCTCGTGCATGCCACGCATATCGATGCGCGGGAGACCGCCGCGCTCGCCCGGAGCGGTGCGATTGCGGGCCTGTGCCTTACGACCGAAGCGAATCTCGGCGACGGCATTTTCCCCGCGCGCGACTATCTCGATGCGGACGGCGCGTTCGGTGTGGGCTCGGACAGTCATATCGGCGTGGACTGGCGCGCGGAGCTTCGCTTGCTCGAATACGGCCAGCGGCTCACGCGGCGCGAGCGCAATGTATTGGCCGCGACGCATCAGGCACAGGTTGCCGACCGGCTGTTCGACGCAGCGCTCGTCGGCGGTGCCGCTGCAACGGGGCGCAAGGTCGGCGCATTGAAGGAAGGCGCGCGCGCCGACTGGATCGTGCTCGACGCCCGGCATCCGAACCTCGCCGAACAAAAGCCGCTCACCTGGCTCTCGTCGGTCGTCTTCTGCGAACACGGCGAAACGCCGGTGCTCGACGTCTACACCGGCGGCGTCAAGGTCGTGGAGGCGCGCCGCCATCGCGACGAAGCGCGCTTGTATGCCGACTATCGCGCGGCGCTCGCCAGGCTTCTGGCTGATGACTGAACACGGGCCCGAACGCACGCGCCATTCACGAGACAACTTTCCATGACCGATATCTTTTCACTGGAACGCGGCAACGCGCCGCTCATCATTTCGATCCCGCACCTGGGCACGCACATTCCCGCTGCGATGCACGGCGAGTACACGGACGTGGCCCTCACTGTCGCCGATACGGACTGGCATCTCGATCGCCTTTACGCGTTTGCGAAGGAAATGGGCGCGACCGTGCTCGGCGCGCGCGTTTCGCGCTATGTGATCGACCTGAACCGCCCGCCGAACGACGAGAGCCTCTATCCCGGCCAGACCACCACGTCGCTGTGTCCGACCGAAACGTTTCGCGGCGAGCCGATCTACCGCGACGGCTGCATGCCCGACGCGTCGGAGCGTCAGCGTCGCGTGGAGACATTCTGGCGGCCGTATCACGACACGCTCGCCGCCGAACTGAAGCGCCTGCGCGCGGCGCACGCGAATGTGTTGCTGTGGGAGGCGCATTCGATCGCGAGCGTGCTGCCGCGTCTGTTCGACAACAAGCTGCCTGACCTGAACATCGGCACCCAGGACGGCCGCACGGTGAACCCGGCGGTGCAGGCGCGCGCAGAACGCGCGGCGGCGGCGAGCGGCTATACGTGGATCGCGAACGGACGCTTCAAGGGCGGCTACATCACGCGCCAATTCGGCGCGCCGCAGGACGGCGTGCATGCGATCCAGCTGGAGATGTGCCAGTCGGTTTACATGAACGAAACGGCGCCGTTCGATTATCGGCCCGCGCTCGCCGAGAAAGTCCAGCCCGTGCTGCGCGAAATGGTGGGCGGCGCGCTTGCGGCCATCGATGACCTGCCTCATTCGCGGCCGCGGGCCGGCTTGTGAAGAGGGCGCTGGCGGTCCGCTGCGAACGATCCCAGACTGGCGAGGAGTCCGTTTGCGATTCGTTCCAGCGTCAACGTCAGTCGCGCTCCATCTCGACTTCTGCCCGCAGACTTTCTGTATCGCGATAAATGGAGGCTACGGCGACGACACGTCCGTCTCGCTTGTAGCGCAGGAAACAGTCGCGTCCTGCAATATCGCCGTCAACTGAGATCTCGTCCCAGCTGTCCGCGTGCCCGAGATAATTGATCGGGACATCGTAGTGCTGGCTCCAGAAGAATGGCACGGCGTCGAACTTCTCACGTCCGCCAATCAGGTTCATCGCCGCCGTTTGGCCCTGGCGCTGCGCGACGACCCAGTGCTCCACGCGAATTGCCGTGCCACTGTGCGGATCGGGCCAGCGAGCGATGTCGCCGGCAGCGAAGACGCCAGGCGCGCTGGTTTGCAGGCAGGCATCGACCACCACGCCGCGGTCGATCGCGAGGCCGGCTTGCTCGGCCAGTGCCAGTCGTGGCCGCACACCGACGCCGACCACCACCAGATCTGCCTCCAGGCTGCCACCCGCTTTGAGCGATACGTGCTGCGTATCGATCGCGCTGGCGGTGTTGCCGAGGTGGAAGACGACGCCGTGTTCTTCATGCAAGCGCTGCACGAATTCACCCATCTGCGGCCCCAGCACACGTTCCATCGGCCGCTGCTCCGGCGCCACGACGTGTACCTCGAGTCCACGCGCGCGCAACGATGCCGCCACTTCCAGTCCGATGAAGCTGGCGCCGATGACAACCGCGCGCCGCGAGTTCTCCGCGCGAGCGATGATGGCGCGGCAGTCGGCCAGTGTGCGAAGCGTATGCACATGCGGCAAATCCATGCCGGGGAGAGGCAGGCGAACCGCTTCGGCCCCCGTGGCTATCAGCAGACGGTCGTAGGGGACCTTGCTCCCATCCGCGAGCTCCACTTCCTGCGCGGCGACGTGAAGGCGTGAGACGCCGGCGTTGAGCCGCAGGTCGATGCGTTGGTCTGCGTAAAAAGCCTCATCTCGAAGCGGCACCCACTCCTCGGGCGCGCTGCCGGCCAAATAGTCTTTGGAAAGGTTGGGCCGGTCCACCGGCGGTGCCGCGTCGTCGCTCAGCATCGTGAGACTGCCCGCGTAGCCGAGGCGCCGCAGACGCTCGGCCGCAGCAAAACCTGCAGCCCCCGCGCCGACGATCACGATCTTCTGCGGCGCTCCGGCCGGCGAGGTCACGGAACCGGCGGGCGGCGCTTTTTTGTGCAGTACGACAATCTTGTCGCCCCGGATCTCCGTAGCCCAGCAGGTGACAGGGCTGAGCGCCGGCGCCCGTAGCGCTTCCCCGGTACGCAGGCTGAAGCACGCGTGATGCCATGGGCACCGTACCGTATCCCCGACGATCAACCCTTCGGCGAGCGGGCCGTGGTAGTGAGTACAGGCAGCGTCGATAGCGAAGAATTCATCGCCGCGCCGCGCAATCAGCACCGCATCATTACCGACGTGTCCCGACAACAGGCCAGCTTCGCCGAGCGATTCGATGGGCACGCCTTTTGCGAGATCGGGACCGCTTTCATTCGATGCCTCACCACTCATGTCGTCCTCCACGGGTACGTGACCCAGCTAATGCATCACCACCGGCGTCCTGGGCAGCGGCCGCCGCTTTCAATGGTAGTCCACATAGATCAGAACACCGCCGCCGGCGGCAACCACAAACGGCAGCTGGCATCGGCAGATATCCGTCTGCTTTCGGAACTCTTTCAGTCATCGGAAAGCCTCGTGCTTCCGGCATTCGGCTGGCACCTGCGGTGAGGCGAGGGGGCCTTGGGGAAATCCGTTCGCGGGTCGCGTGAACATGTTGTGGCATGATTTCAAGCTCTGCATCTGCCGTTTCGTTCGTTTTCCGCGCAGTGAAACAAGGTGGATCGATGATCGATGACGTCAACCACGGTTTCCGTCGCAGCCGCCCGCACTGGCATTCGCGCAGTGCGTCTCGCCGCCATGCAGCCTGCAAGACGCTCACGCGTGCTGCATGGATCACTGTCCTGATCGCCTTGTCCGGCTGCACGGTCGGCCCCGATTACCACACGCCCGCGCCGCCCGCGACCGGCACCTACACGTCCACGCCGCTACCCGATCAAACCGCCTCGGCGCCGGGCGCATCAGGTGTCCCGCAACAGTTCATGGCCGGTCAGGACATTCCCGCCCAGTGGTGGACGCTCTATCATTGCGAGCCGCTCGACGCGCTGATCCGCGAAGCGCTCGCCAACAGCCCCAACGTCGCCGCGGCGCAAGCGGCGCTCAGGCAGGCGGGCGAAAATCTTCGTGCGCAAATGGGCACCACGCTGTATCCGTCCGTCGATGCGAAGGCCAATGCGACGCGCGAGAAGTTCAACGGCGTCACGTTCGGCGAGCCGCAGCTCACGGAACTGCTGAACCTCTATAACGCATCGGTGAACGTGTCGTACAACCTCGACGTGTTCGGCGGCGGAAGGCGCGAGCTCGAATCGTTGCGCTCGCAGGTCGATTACCAGGGCTTTCAGTTGCAGGCGGCGTATCTCGCGTTGTCCGCGAACATCGTGACGGCGGCCATCAAGGAAGCCTCGCTGCGGGAGCAGATCGACGCGACTGCGCGCATCGCCGACGACGAAGACGCGCAGCTCCGCATCATGCGCCAGCAGCTCGCGCTGGGCGGCGTGAGTCGCGCAGCGGTGCTCGCGCAGGAAACGCTGGTGGCGCAGACGCGCGCGACATTGCCGCCGTTGCATCAGTCGCTCGACCAGACGCGTCACCAGCTCGCGGTCCTCGCGGGCAAGCCGCCGAGCAATACGGACGTGCCCGATTTCAGGATGTCGATGTTCACGCTGCCGCAAGCGTTGCCGGTCAGCGTGCCGTCTTCGCTCGTGCGGCAGCGCCCCGACATTCTCGCCGCCGACGCCACGCTGCATCAGGCGAGCGCCCAGGTCGGCGTGGCGACGGCGAACATGTATCCGCAGCTCACGCTCTCGGCGAGTTACGGTCCGCAAGCGCTGACGCCCGCGGGCCTTCTTAAGTACGCCGACATGATCTGGAGCTTCGGTGCAGGCATCACGCAGCCGATCTTTCACGGCGGCCAGTTGAGCGCGCAAAAGCGCGCAGCAGAAGCGGCATTCGACGCGGCCAACGCGCAATACCGTCAAACGGTGCTGCTCGCATTCCAGAACGTCGCCGATACGTTACGCGCGCTCGAGCACGATGCAACCGGCCTGAGCGCGCAGACGCAGGCATGGCGTGCTGCGAGCGATTCGCTCGACCTGACGCGCGGCCAGTTTCGCATCGGCGGCGTCAGCTATCTGGCGCTGCTCGATGCACAGCGTCAATACCAGCAGACCGTCGTGAATCTCGCGCAGGCGCAGGCCGCGCGCTATGCGGACACGGCGGCGCTGTTTCAGGCGCTCGGCGGCGGCTGGTGGAACGACACGGCGACGAGCCAGGCGGCCCAGCCGACTCCGGCTGCGCCGAAATGAATCCTTTTGCATTGGCCGCCCCCGCCAGGACATGACGATGACGACGAAAAAGCCGATGGCAAAGCGGATGATCATCATGCTGATCTGCGTGGGCATACTGCTCGGCGCGCTGGTCGGCTTCAATCTGTTCAGGGCGCACATGATCCAGAAGTTCATGGCGAGCAACGCCGCGCCGCCCGCCACCGTCACGGCCGCTATCGCGAGCTATCAAACATGGCAGCCGCAGCTTGCCGCGGTGGGCAGCCTGCGCGCGGTGCGCGGGGTCGACGTGACGACGGAAGTCGCCGGGCTCGTGCGCGAGATCGCGTTCAACTCGGGCCAGGATGTGAAGACAGGCCAGGTGCTCGTGCGCCTGAACGACGATTCGGACCGCGCGCAGCTCGCGTCGCTGCAGGCAGCGGCGGACCTTGCGCAAACGGTCTACACGCGCGACAAGGCGCAGTTCGACATTCAGGCGATTGCAAAGGCGCAGCTCGACGCCGACGCCGCCGACCTCAAGAGTAAAAGAGCCCAGGTCGATCAACAGGCCGCCCTCGTCGTCAAGAAGACGATCCGCGCGCCGTTCGCGGGACGCGTCGGCATCACGACCGTCAACCCCGGCCAGTACCTCAATCCGGGTGACGCCATCGTCACGCTGCAGGCCATCGACCCGATCTACGCCGACTTCTTTCTGCCCCAGCAGCAGCTAGGCCAGTTGCAAGTCGGCCAGACCATCGTCGTCGATACGGATGCGTTCGGCAACCGCACGTTCGACGGCAAGATCCGCTCGATCAATCCACGCGTGGACAGCACCACGCGCAACGTCCAGATCGAGGCGACCGTCGACAATCGCGAGCGCAAGCTGCTGCCCGGCATGTATGCGAACGTGAAGATCGAGGCGGGTGGGGCGCAACGCTATCTGACCTTGCCGCAAACGGCGATCACCTATAACCCGTATGGCGCGACCGTGTTCGTCGTGAAGCCCGGCGAACAAAAGAATGCACAAGGCAAGATCATGCCCGTCGCGCAACAGGTGTTCGTCACGCCGGGGCCGACGCGCGGCGACCAGGTCGCGATTCTCAAGGGCATCAGCGAAGGCACGCAGGTCGTGACGAGCGGCCAGCTGAAACTGAAGAACGGCACGCCCCTCGTGATCGACAACCGCGTGCTGCCTGCGAACAGCCCGAACCCGACGCCGCAGGAACAATAGAAGAGCGCGCGATGAAATTCACCGACATCTTCATTGAACGGCCGGTCCTCGCATCGGTGGTGAGCCTGCTGATACTCGTGCTCGGCTTGCGCTCGCTTGCGGCGCTGAAAGTCAGCGAGTATCCGCAAACCGAAAACGGCGTGGTGACGATCACCACCGCGTACTATGGCGCGAGCGCCGACACGATGGCGGGCTTCATCACGCAGCCGCTCGAAGCCGCAATCGCACAGGCACAGGGTATCGACTACATGTCGTCGACGAGCACCACGGGCGTCTCGACCATCACCGCGACGCTGCGCCTCAACTATGACTCCAATCGCGCGCTCACGGAGATCAACACGCAGATCGCATCGGTGCGCAACCAGTTGCCGCCGCAGGCGCAACAGCCCGTGCTGACCGTGCAAGTGGGGCAAACCACCGACGCGATGTACATGGGTTTTTACAGCGACGTCCTGCCGAGCAACAACGTCACGGATTATCTGCTGCGTGTCGTGAAGCCGAAGCTCGATTCGGTCCAGGGCGTGCAGACGGCGGAAGTGCTCGGCGGCCGTCAGTTCGCGCTGCGCGCATGGCTCGACTCGGGCAGGCTCGCCGCGCACAACGTGACGGCAGCCGACGTCTTTACGGCGCTCGGCAACAACAACTATCTGGCGACGCTTGGCACGACCAAAGGGCAGATGATCAGCGTCGATCTGAATGCGGGCACCGACCTGCATTCCGTCGAGGACTTCAAGAAACTCGTCGTCACGCAGAAGAACGGCGCGATCGTGCGCCTCGAAGACGTCGCGAACGTCGTGCTCGGCGCGGACAATTATGACTTCAACGTCGCGTTCAGCGGCAAGCGATCGGTGTTCATCGGCATCAAGGTGGCGCCCGATGCGAACGTGCTCGACGTCGCTAAGCGCGTGAAAACGATCTTTCCGGATCTGCAGAGGCAGTTCCCGACGGGCATGACGGGCGACATCGTCTACGACGCGACCGACTTCATCAACACGGCGATCGCGGAAGTAGTGAAGACGCTCGTCGAGGCGCTGCTGATCGTGACGGTCGTGATCTTCCTTTTCCTTGGCAGTCTGCGCGCGGTGATCGTGCCTGTGATCGCGATGCCGCTCTCGCTGATCGGCACGTTCTTTGTGATGCAGGTGCTCGGCTATTCGATCAATCTGCTGACACTGCTTGCGCTCGTGCTCGCCATCGGCCTCGTCGTCGACGATGCGATCATCGTGGTAGAGAACGTCGACCGGCATATGAAGGAGGAGGGCAAGCGGCCTTTCGACGCCGCACTGATCGCGGCGCGCGAACTCGGCGGCCCGATTCTCGCGATGACGGTCGTGCTGATCGCCGTGTACGTGCCCATCGGCTTTCAGGGCGGACTGACTGGCGCGCTTTTCACCGAGTTCGCGTTCACGCTCGCGGGCGCCGTCACCGTGTCGGGCGTGATCGCGCTGACGCTTTCGCCGATGATGTGCTCGCGCTTTTTCCGCATGGACCAGCAGTCGGGCCGCTTCCCGCGCTTCGTCGACCGGCAGTTCGAACGTGTGCATCACGGCTACCGGCGTCTGTTGCACGCGATGCTCGACACGTGGCACGTGTTCGTCGTGATGGGCGCGCTGCTCTTGTGCGGCACCGTCTATCTCTTCATGACGTCGCAATCGGAGCTTGCCCCTCAGGAGGACCAGGGCATCGTCCTGTCCCAGGTCCTGGGGCCGCCGAACGCGACGATCCAGCAGATGCAGACCTACGCGGATCAGGTCTTCGACATCTCGAAGCAGTTGCCCGAATACGCGCAGATGTTCCAGCTCACGGGCGTGCCGACGCTGAACCAGGGCATCGGCGGCGTGCTCTTCAAGACATGGGACAAGCGCAAGAAGGGCGCGACCCAATTACAGCAGGAATTGCAGCAGAAGTGGAACGGCATCGCGGGCGCGCGTGTCGCCGCATTCCAGTTTCCGCCGCTGCCGGGTGCGCAAGGCCTGCCCGTGCAATTCGTCATCAGCACGACGGAGCCGTTCGAGAACCTCAACGAAGTGTCGCAAGCCGTGCTGCAAAAGGCGCGCGCGAGCGGCATGTTCTTCTTCGTCGACAGCGATCTGAAGATCGACAAGCCGGAAAGCGTGTTGCTCGTGGACCGCGACAAGGTCGCTTCGCTGGGCCTGACGCAAAGCGATGTCGGGCAGACGCTGGGCGCGGCGCTCGGCGGGAACTTCGTCAATTACTTTTCGATTGCTGGCCGCTCGTACAAGGTGATTCCGCAGGTGCTGCAAACGGATCGTCTAAACCCGTCGCAAGTGCTCGACTATTACTTGCGCACGCCCAATGGCAGCGTGATTCCCGCATCGACGGTCACGCATCTGCAGCGCAACGTCGTGCCAGAGTCGATCAATCACTTCCAGCAGCTCAATTCGGCCACGATTTCCGGCGTGCTCGCGCCGGGCATCTCGCAGGGCGAAGTGCTCGACTTCCTGCGCAAGGCCACGACCGACGTCGCGCCGGCGGGATACACGGCCGACTATTCGGGTTTGTCGCGCCAGTTCGTGCAGGAGTCCGGTGGCTTCGTGACCACGCTGCTGCTGGCGACGATCATCGTGTTTCTCGCGCTCGCCGCGCAGTTCGAGAGCTTTCGCGATCCGGTCGTGATTCTCGTGTCGGTGCCGATGGCGCTGTTCGGCGCGCTGATCTTCATCAACGTGGGACTCACCACGCTCAACATTTACACGCAGGTGGGCCTCGTCACGCTGATGGGCCTCGTCAGCAAGCACGGCATTCTGATCGTGCAGTTCGCGAACGAACTGCAACGCGCGGGGCGCGGCAAGCGCGAGGCACTCGAAGAAGCTGCAGGCGTGCGCTTGCGGCCGATCCTGATGACGACAGCCGCGATGGTGCTGGGCGTCGTGCCGCTCGTGATCGCATCGGGTGCGGGTGCGGCCGGCCGCAACGCGATGGGACTCGTGATCTTCACGGGGATGTCGATCGGCACGCTGTTCACGCTGTTCGTCGTGCCCGCGATGTATATGTTCCTCGCCGCGGACCATCATCGCGACAGGGAGCATCCGGAGCAGACCTGAGCAACGGAAGCGATTTCAGGACTTTCTGGACGTTTTCGCCACGAAGGGTGTGGGGATGTGCTGAACCTTCTCGCTGCCACACTTCGGGCAAGGCGGATGAGCGGATTCATGTTCAGCAAGATGCTCGGCATGCTCGAACATCTCACCACACTTCTCGCACCTGTACTGGTAAGTCGGCATGGTATTCCTCTAACGAGAATCCGGGCGAGGACCCATTCCAGTGCAGGCAATGGGTCCGCTATTCGGTGTCGGCTCGCGCCGCACAGCTAGTGCTTGCGATGCATCCAGCTCATATGGTGCGTGTCGAGCCACTGGCTCAGGTTCTCGCCCGGGTGTTCGCGCCTGTAGCGACGGGACAGGGCCATGGCAACAACAACGAGAACCACAAGGCCAACCCAAAAACTGATCATTGACTGAGTCATGGCAGCCTCCTTTGGGAATGCAACCATGCATTGAATTCTAGTGCCGAGGCGGCGGAATTCGCCCCGAAAGTGTCGTAGCGGTCATTTCCGGCCAGAACGCGCAGCAGGGCCGTACCCCACGCAGCTCTCTTGAACGTTGGCGAGTTATGTAGTGCTTGCACAATTCACCGGGCGGAGCAAAGGCCCGCTTTCGATGTTCAGCGGACCAGTGTTCGTGGGCGTTATAGCGGCAGGCTCGTCGAACGCTTGATCTCCTTCGTGGAAGCTATTGACGGTAATGCCCGTGCCGGCAGCGGCTTCGGCCAGCCCGCGCGAGACCGCAAGCTGCGCCGTTTTCGTCATCCCGTAATGGATCATTTCGGTGGGGATCTCGGGTCTTGATCGCGGGATGCCGCCTGGAGGTTCAGGTACGCGTAATCGAGGCGCCGCCATCGACGAGCGATGCGGTGCCGGTTACGAACGACGAATCGTCCGACGCGAGGTAGAGGACCGAACGTGCGAGCTCTTCCGGCTTCGCGACGCGCTTGAGCGCATGCAGCCCGGTCACGAACGCCTGTGACTCGTCGGTGTCGTTCATGCCGCGATACATGTCCGTGTCCACGGCACCCGGCAACACCGCGTTGACGCGCACGCCTTGCGCGCCATACTCTGCCGCGAGCGCCTGGGTCAGGCCGATCAGCCCGGCCTTGCTCGCCGCGTAGGCTGCGGTGCCCGGAAACGCGAACGAATAGCCGACGAACGTGGACGTGAAGATGATCGATCCGCCGCCGTGCTTCAGCATTTCGGGAATCTGGTGCTTCGCACCGAGGAAGGCACTGGTCAGATTGGTCGCCAGCGCAGCATTCCAGCCAGCCTCCGAAATGCCGGTGCTCGGGCCCATTTCGCCCAGCGTGCCGGCGTTGTTGTAGGCAATGTCCAATCGGCCGAAGCGGTCCACTGCGAGCGCGACCAGTGCCTTCGCGAAGTCCTCCGACTGAACGTCGCCGGCCAGATACACGGCTTCGCCGCCTTCGCCGGCGATCTCCGCAGCGAGCGTTTCAAGTTCCGCCGCGCGCCGCGCAGCAAGGACCACCTTGGCGCCTTCCTTCGCGAACAGCTTGGCCGTTGCACGGCCAATCCCTGAACTGGCGCCGGTCACGATGGCGACTTTTCCTGTCAAGCGTTGCATTTTCAATCTCCTGAAGTCCTGCGTTGGCCAGTGCCCTGTGCCCCGGCCTGTGAGCGAAATATAGGCTTCAGTTCTACTCGCAGAAAGGCATAAAATATGGTCCTATCATTCAGCTTTTATGAATGTTCCGAGAGGGTTATGGACCGCCTGCGCGCCTTTGAGGTTTTCGTGACGGTGGTGAGCCGCGGCGGCTTCGCGCGCGCAGCCGATGCGCTCGACACGTCGCCCGCCAACGTCACCCGCTACGTGAATGAACTGGAAGCGCATCTGGGCACGCGCCTGCTCAATCGCACGTCACGTACGCTGTCCCTGACCGAGGGCGGCGAGACGCTCTACGCCCGCTGCAAGTCCATTCTCGACGATGTCGCGGAGACGGAAGGGCTTGTTTCATCCGGGTCGGTCGAACCGCGTGGAAGACTGCGCATCAATGCGCCCGTTAGCTTTGGGATTTTGTATCTGGCACCGCTGTGGCCCGGGTTCATGCGCAAATATCCCGGTATCGAGCTTGACGTCGCGCTGATCGACCGCGTCGTCGATATCGTCGATGAAGGCTACGATCTCGCGATTCGCATCTCACGCGCCGGCTCGACTAGCCACGCAGCCCGCAAACTGGCAACGTCGCAAAACATCCTGTGCGCGTCGCCGGCGTATCTGGCCCGGTTCGGACATCCGGCCACGCCCGCGGACCTGATGCAGCATCGCTGCGTCGGGTACACCTATGCGGCCACCGGCGATGAGTGGCAACTCATCGACCGTGGCGGCAAGACTCACGCTGTGAGGGTCGACTGCCATATGCATACCAACAACGGCGACACGGCACGCGCGGCAGCGCTCGCCGGGCAAGGCGTGATCTGGCAACCGACGTTCCTGATCGGCAACGATCTGCGTGCCGGCAACCTCGTTCACGTGTTGCCGGAGTATCGCCTGCCTGAGATCGACGTACTCGCTATGTATCCGAGTCGTCGACATCTGAGCGCCAGTGTGCGCGTCATGATCGATTTCCTGGTCGAAGCATTCAGTGGCGTGCCGCCATGGGATCGGGGCGGCTGAACTTGTGCAGTGGTCGCACCAGGCTTGCAGGCAGAAGTGGTCATCCGAACGACACTGCCACATATTACCGGTGCCGCCCAACAAGCATCGTCTGCTAAAAATCTGTCGCGCATCTGCCGATTTGATCGCCCTGCGCCTATAGTTCATGAAGCCTGTCTGAATGGACATTCGTGTGCCAGACCGCGTGGTCATCGGATTCCGGAGTAGTTGCTACGGGAGCGCTTCGACGCGACAGTTCCGACGCGCGCATCCAACATCCCTGTCTACACTCATTGGAGTGCGAATCATGACCTATGATCCCGCCGACACTGCGGTAGTGTTCACCGATCCACAGATCGACGTACTCAGTCCACACGGGAAGAATTGGGGCGTTCTTGGTGCAAGCGTGACGGAAAACAAGACCGTAGAAAACATGCTCGCAATCTTCAAGGCAGCGAAAGCCGGGAAGTTCCGCGTCTTCATCTCCCCCCACTATTTCTACCCAACTGACTCTCGATGGCAATTCAATGGCCCGCTTGAGACGGCTGAGTTCGAAACGGGAACGTTCGCGCGAACGGGAGCGCTGAACCTGAGCGGGTTCGAGAGATCGGGGGCCGACTGGCTGGAGGAATTCAAGCCGTTCATCGACGATGGTGAAACGATTGTTGTGAGCCCACACAAGGTCTTCGGTCCACAGACCAACGACCTTGCGCTACAACTTCGCAAGCGCAATGTGCAGAAAGTCGTGCTGGGCGGCATGCTAGCCAATATGTGTGTCGAAGCACATCTGCGCGATCTGATCGAGCATGGTTTCGAAGTGATCGTCGTCGCTGACGCGACGGCGGGGCCGCGCCATCCAGTGTGGGGTGACGGCTATAAGGCCGCACTCGTCAACTACGCGTTTCTCGCACATGCTGTCGTCACGACGCAGGACGTCGTGCAAGCCATGGCGCAAAGATAGTTGCAGTGGCGACCGATGCAGGCCTCCATCAAGCACGGCTGCACACGACGCGCTTGGGGGCGGTATCGGTGGCGGACCGTGGTTGGGCGTTTGAATTTGCTGGACTGCCTGGGATTGGGTAATGAGCGGAATACCTTGGGCATGCATCTGGAAATACGAGGCGGATCTGAAGACCCCGGCCATGTACGGCCCTGGTGGACGTGTGCCCTTGAAGCCGTTTTGCGGCACGATCGGCCTCGCCCCGGGAGAACCGGGTTTGCACTGCGTGATCCCACCACGTCGTGTCGGCGGCAACATGGATATCCGCGACATCGGCGCAGGCACAGAACTCTATCTCCCCGTGGAGGTGGAGGGCGCGCTATTCTCGCTGGGCGACACGCACGCCGCACAAGGCGACGGCGAGGTATGCGGGACGGCCATCGAGAGCCCCGTAGCAGCCCAACTGGATTGTCTCCCTCTACTTCCCGCGAATCGTATTCGAGTGAGTTCTCAAAAGCGGTTCTCCGTCTCCTGGCAAGCCAGCGAATCCGTATGTGCGGCTTCGCACACTACGCTCACAAGGTTGAAGCCGCGACCTATGTGGTTTACCTATCCTCGATGGTATCTCGTGGCTTCGCCCGACGGCATGGACGATGCGAAGAATCCATCCCGGCAAGCGGGCGACGAACCGTCGCGATGTCGAGACGTCCACCACGAAGAGCGGGCGTGCCACGAGTCGGCATCGCCATCGTGGAGGGGACATTCGCCATGAAATTTATTGTTCAATGGAAAGGTGAACCGGCAATGCAGCAGGCTGCAATTGAGCGTTTCATAAAGACAGGCGGTCAGCCGCCTGACAACGTCACGATGCTGGGCCGCTGGCATGCAGCCGGCGAGTTCAGGGGCGTTGCAATCGTTGAAGCAACGGACGCCAGCGCAGTCGCGGCAATGACAGTCCAGTGGGGGGATGTCTTCACCTTCACAACGGCGCCTGCACTAACCGACGAGGAACTCGGTGCTGTTCTGGCATCTCAGCAACGGTCGGCAAACTGAGTTCCACCAGCGTTGGATGGCCGGGCCTGGAGCGCGTCGGGGGGCGCGCTCAGAGCATATCCACGTCATGCCTTTGTCAGCCACCCGACGTCCGGCGTCAATGCGGTTGAGCAGGGGTTATCAGATCAGTGACAAAACATTACCAAGTCCAGGCCTACGTCAGGATGCACCCGGCGCAGGACTGCTCCGGCATGACGCGCAAGCCCGCCGTGTCATGGTTCTTGTTCGCCCCAACGGGATCCCAATCCTCGAAACCTGGCGCCTGCGGATTTGTAAACACAGCCAGCCCCCAGGCGGGTAGGATGCGCAGTTGAGTACTGCATGCCAGATCACGAGCCATCTCCAGATTTCGGAAGGCGGACGACCTCCACGGTTTTGTGACTTCCAGACAGAGCTACAGGGCGGACCATGGACAC
The DNA here is from genome assembly GCF_040965695.1 of Paraburkholderia sp. BR10937. NCBI lineage: Bacteria > Pseudomonadati > Pseudomonadota > Betaproteobacteria > Burkholderiales > Burkholderiaceae > Paraburkholderia > Paraburkholderia sp. BR10937. The sequence continues at coordinate 2,629 of NZ_JBFRCL010000101.1, read as the reverse complement.
GATGTATTCGATTTCTGACGGTCTCCGATTCTCTCTCGTCCTCATCAAGCCGACCCATTACGACGACGACGGCTACCCGATCCAGTGGCTCCGCTCGGTCATGCCTTCCAATACACTCGCCTGCATGTATGCGCTCGCTGATGACGCGCGCAAGCGAAACCTGCTGGGCCCTGGCGTCCATTTCGAGATCGAAACATACGACGAAACCAACCAGCGGGTGTGGCCAGAGCGCATCATTCGTGACCTGAAGGCAAAAGGCGGGCGATCGATGATTGGTCTGGTGGGTGTCCAGTCGAACCAGTACCCGCGCGCACTCGACCTCGCCCGCCAGTTCCGTGCCGCAGGCCTGCCGGTTGCGATCGGCGGCTTCCACGTTTCGGGCTGCATCTCGATGCTGCCCGAGATGCCCGCTGAGCTTACGGAAGCGCAAGCAATGGGGGTGGCGCTCTTCGCTGGGGAGGCCGAGGAACGGCGTCTTGATGAGGTCCTTCTCGACGCGTGGAATGGTGCAATGAAGCCACTGTACAATTTCATGGACACGCTACCCTCGCTCGAAGCGGCTCCCCAGCCCTTCTTGCCGCGCAAGCATATCGAACGCACGGCAGGTACCTATACCTCGGTTGACCTCGGTCGCGGTTGCCCGTATCAGTGCTCGTTTTGCACCATCATCAACGTGCAGGGGCACAAGAGTCGCTTTCGCACCCCCGACGATCTCGAACAGATCATCCGCGAGAACGCAAAGCAGGGTATCGACCGGTTCTTCGTCACGGACGACAATTTCGCCCGCAACCACGATTGGGAAATCCTTCTCGACCGCGTCATCGAACTTCGGGAGAAGGAAGGCATGCACTGCGGCTTCACGATCCAGGTCGACACGCTCTGTCACAAGATTCCAAACTTCATCGAGAAGGCAACGCGCGCGGGTGTGCGTCGCGTGTTCATCGGGCTTGAGAATATCAATCCCGAGAATCTGATCGCGGCCAGGAAGCGGCAGAACAAGATCACCGAATATCGCGCCATGCTGCAGAAGTGGCGCGTCCACGGCGCGATTACCTACGCTGGCTATATCATCGGATTCCCGGTCGACACGAAAGAATCGATCCTGCGCGACATCGAGATCATCAAGCGTGAATTGCCAATCGACATTCTGGAATTCTTCATGCTCACCCCGCTTCCGGGCTCCGAGGATCATCAGACGATGGTGAGGAACGCTGAATGGATGGACCCGGACATCAACAAATACGACACCAACCACCGGGTCACGCACCACCCGAGAATGCCGGACGCTGAATGGGAAGAAGCGTATCGGTGCGCCTGGAGCGCGTTTTACTCGTACGAGCACATCCGCACGATCGTCAAGCGGGCAGCGCAGATTCCGAATGGCCGACCAAAAACGATCATGCGCACAATCGCCTGGTTCAGACTGATGATCGAGCACGAGGGTGTGCATCCGCTCGAAGGGGGAGCCCTGCGAATGAAACACCGCCGTGACCGCCGTCTGGGGTTGCCGGTCGAATCGCGGCTTCGCTTTTATCCGCGCTACTGGAGTGAGACCGCTGTCAAGTTGACAAGATATCTGCGCTTCTACCTCAGGACAGAAGCGATCCTCAGGGACGTCATGAAGGCACCGGAACGCTACGCCTACACGGATATTGCCATCACGCCGCTGCAGGAAGAGGAGTTCGAGCAGCTCGGACTCTTTCACGCCACGAGCGGCGGCGAGGCAGCGCTGGCTGTCCACCACCGGCGTATTGCCATCCGGTCATCGGGCCCGTCTGCAGCTTGATGAGAAACTACCCGGTTTCTGATCTGGCGGGCTGTTGAAACAGCTTCCGCCGTCGTCATTGGAGCGCGCAGCGGATGGCTTCACCGAGGCGACGGCATCAATTCGATGCGAACCCTAACCTACGCGGCTAGTGTCTTCGCTGCCATCCGTAAATTTCAGTTTAATCGATACGTAAACATGGCGTCCTGGACTTCCGTAACAACTTTAGGATGACAAATAATTAGCCTGTCCGATGCATGCTCAACGGTCAGGTCATCGCCGGACTACCCAGGTCTCTCCTCCCCATCGTTGTTAATGCAGTGAATGGCGGTTACGCCGAGGGAGTCCACCGTGAACGTCCAGGTTGCGGGCTGTCGCAGTTCGTAGCGCGTAAACCACGGCCACCATATAAAGTGGTAGAGGAGCGGGCTTCCGACCTCCCATCCTTCGAATCGATTTTCGCTTCGTCGGCGTAGGTCCGGGGAAATGCGTGTTACGTAAGGCAATGTGGCGGCCCCAAAAATAAATATTCCAGATTCTCTTGACGAGCGGATCTTGGGGCTGCATAATTCGCCTCCCTTCTGATGCGGGGCGCAAAAAACGGCGAATAAAAACGCTGTTTTGAGTGAAGCGATCTTTAAAAATTTACAGCCGATAAGTGTGGGCGCTTGATGTGGTGGCGACCCGGTCATTCTCCGGAATGACCGGGAGCAGCAAAAGTATCAAGAGTCTCACATTAAAGTAAGTCAGGTTTTTGAATTTATTCTGAAACCTGTCAGCTTTGAGTGAGCGACCGGTCTCGAGAGAGACCGAAAACAGTAACAGGTATTGAACTGAAGAGTTTGATCCTGGCTCAGATTGAAC
>NZ_JBFRCL010000100.1:0-20743 GCF_040965695.1 Paraburkholderia sp. BR10937 | reverse complement strand
TGGCGTCCCCTAGGGGATTCGAACCCCTGTACTCACCGTGAAAGGGTGATGTCCTAGGCCTCTAGACGAAGGGGACATGATCTTTTCAGATAATGCCTTTGCTGCACTCTACTGCTTACTGCGCGTTCTGTTGGTGGAGGTAAGCGGGATCGAACCGCTGACCTCTTGCATGCCATGCAAGCGCTCTCCCAGCTGAGCTATACCCCCTTGCAGAACAGAAGCGAGATTTTAAACATCAATTTCGCTTTCGTCAAGAGCTTTTGAATCGTTTTTTGGAGCGCTTCGAGGTTTCCTTGAAACTTCGTTGCCCGATTCTGCGGCTCTTTGCGTGAGATTTACTGCTTATTTGCCGCTTATTTGCGACTCTCTCGCGCTCCGTATTCAACGGAGCCCGAATACTACAAGAACTGCCGCCCGGGCGCTAGGGTCCGGGCGAAAAATTCTTCAAAAAATTTATTTAGCAGCCGAAATGCCCTTCTCGAGGCGGCTCACCACCGCCTCGCGGCCGAACAGCACGAGCACCGCATCGACCGACGGCGTATGCGTCGTGCCTGCCACGAGCAGGCGCGCCGGCATCGCGAGTTGCGGCATCTTGAGCTTGTGCGTGGCGAGCGTCGCCTTGAGCGCGGCCGAGACGCCCTCCTTCGTCCACTCCGCGCCCTTGAGCGCGGCTGCGAGATCGGCGAGCGCGGGGCGCACGGCGTCCGTGATGTGCTGCGCCAGCGCTTCGGCTTCCGGCTGCGGCTCGCGATAGAACATCATCGCGCTCTCGGCGATCTCCTTGATCGTGTTCGCACGGTCCTTGAAAAGGGCGACCACGCCTTCGAGCGACGGGCCCCTGGCGAGCGCCGCGTCGTCCACGCCGAGTGCGACAAAGAACGGCTTCGACAGCTCGGCGAGGCGCGCGTTGTCCGCTTCCTTCAGGTAGTGGTTGTTGAGCCAGTTGAGCTTGTTGTGGTCGTACTGCGCGGGCGACTTGCCGAGATGCTCGAGATCGAACCACTCCACGAACTGCTCGCACGTGAACACTTCGGCGTCGCCGTGCGACCAGCCCAGACGCGCGAGATAGTTGAGTACCGCTTCCGGCAGATAGCCTGCGTCGCGATAGCCCATCACGCTCATCGCGCCGTGGCGCTTGCTCATCTTTTCACCCTGCTCGTTGAGCACGGTAGGCAGGTGCGCGTAGACCGGCGGCTCGCCGCCGAGCGCGCGCAGGATGTTGATCTGGCGCGGCGTGTTGTTCACGTGGTCGTCGCCGCGAATCACGTGCGTGATCTTCATGTCGAGGTCGTCCACGACCACGCAGAAGTTGTAGGTCGGCGTGCCGTCCGGGCGCGCGATCACGAGGTCGTCGAGCTCTTCGTTCGAGATCTCCACGCGGCCCTTGACGGCGTCGTCCCATGCCACCACGCCCGTGAGCGGGTTGCGAAAACGCAGCACCGGCTCCACGCCCGCCGGCGGCGTGGGCAGCACCTTGCCCGGCTCCGGGCGCCACGTGCCGTCATAGCGCGGCTTCTCGCCGGCGGCACGCTGGCGCTCGCGCAACGCGTCGAGCTCTTCGGTCGACATGTAGCACGGGTACACGAGGCCCTGCTCCTGCATATCCTTGAGCACTTCGCGATACCGGTCCATGCGCTGCATCTGGTAGAACGGACCTTCGTCGAAATTCAGGCCGAGCCACTCCATGCCTTCGAGGATCGCATCGACCGATTCAGACGTCGAACGCTCGAGGTCGGTGTCTTCGATCCGCAGCACGAAGACACCCTTGTTGTGGCGTGCGAACGCCCACGGGTAAAGCGCGGAACGGATGTTGCCGAGGTGGATGAAGCCGGTCGGGCTCGGCGCGAAGCGGGTACGGACGACAGAGGTAGTCATGGGCAATTACTCGAAGACGATGCCATCCGGAGCGCGGCGCTCGCGATATAAGCAGCGACGGCGGCGGACGGCCGGGGTTCGCGGCGGGTTCGGCCCGCGCGGCTAGCGCGGGAGCGCCGGGGCGCGCGCAGCCTCGCGCACACGAACGGGAATCCGGAAAATTAGAGACGGGATTATACCCGCCATGCACTGCTTCGGCCTGGGGGCGAGGCCCGCAGCGCGCGTGCGGACGCCCCGTTTCTCACCTGCAAACGTCCGCGCGCCCGCAAGCCGCCGAGGACGTTGTCATCTGCCGTCACATCGTGGACACATCGCGTTACATGCACGCCTGCTAAACCGGCCGCGCTTTGCCTTATGATGTCGGCGCGCCGCCACCACGATGCGGCGTCGCGCGCGCAAACACAGATACTCTGCCGCCCGCGCGAGCAGACCGGGGTACCGCGTCGTTCCTTGCCGGACACGCCCGCGGACCGCATGGAGAACCTTCTTGAAGCAGTCATCGCCCTCGTTGAGCCGCCGGCACTTTTCGCTTGCGGCCGCCTCCTCCGTCCTTGCCGCGTGCACGACCGCGGGCACGCAGACCGCCAGCGTCCCGCCGCCCGTCACCACCGCGCCCCCACCGCCCGTCGCCAGGCCGGCGCGCCCGGTTCGCGTGGGCCTCGCGCTCGGCGGCGGCGCGGCGCGTGGCTTCGCGCATATCGGCGTGATCAAGGCGCTCGAGGCGCGCAACGTGCAGGTCGACTTCGTGGTCGGCACGAGCGCAGGCTCGGTCGTCGCGGCGCTTTACGCCTCGGGCATGAACGGTTTCGCGCTCAACAAGCTCGCGCTGACGATGGACGAAGCCTCGATCAGCGACTGGGCGATGCCGTTTCGCACGCGCGGCCTCCTGCAGGGCGTGGCACTCCAGAACTATCTGAACACCACGCTGCACGACCGGCCCATCGAGAAGATGGCGAAACCGCTCGGCGTCGTCTCGACCGACCTGCGCACGGGCCAGCCCATCCTGTTCCAGCGCGGCAACACGGGCATTGCCGTGCGCGCGTCGTGCAGCATTCCGTCGATTTTCGAGCCCGTGAAGATCGCGGGACATGAATACGTGGACGGCGGCCTCGTGAGCCCGGTGCCGGCCTCGTTCGCACGCAAGATGGGCGCCGACTTCGTGATCGCCGTGGACATCTCGGCGCGCCCGGAGACGGCCTCGACGCTGAGCCAGTTCGACGTGCTGATGCAGACCTTCACGATCATGGGCCAGACGATCAAGACCTACGAGCTCGACAAGTACGCCGACGTCGTGATCCGCCCGAACCTCAACGCGATGTCGTCCAGCGACTTCACGCAGCGCAACGCGGCGATTCTCGCGGGCGAGGAAGCCGCTGCGCGCAGCATGCTGGAGCTCGAGCGCAAGCTCGCCGCGGCGCGCCTGACGGCTTGATCGCTTGATCCGAGCGCCCCTTCGGCGGGCTCAGGGGCGCAGAAAACGCAAAAAGCCTGCTTCGCAAGAAACAGGCTTTTTTGTTCGCTACAAAACCCCGATCAGTTGCCGCCGTTGCCGTCGAACTGAGCGCTCACGCGCTTGAGGTTTTGCTGCTGGTTCGGCGTGAACGACGTTTCGACACGGCGCGCACCCGTGAAGCGCTTTTCCCAGTAGCCGTCGTCGAGGTCGTCGACGCGGATCGTGCTGCCGGTCGACGGCGAATGCACGAACTTGTTGTCGCCGATGTAGATGCCGACGTGCGAGAATGTGCGGCGCATCGTGTTGAAGAACACGAGGTCGCCCGGCTTCAGGTTGCTCATGCTGACCTTCTCGCCCACGCGGCTCATTTCCTCGGCGCGGCGCGGCAGCGACATGCCGAGCGTGTCCTGGAACACGTAGCGCACGAAGCCGCTGCAGTCGAGGCCGGAGTCGGGCGTGTTGCCGCCCCAGCGGTAACGCACGCCGATCATGTTGAGTGCGCCGACAACGACGTCGCCGGCTTTGCCGGCCATGCCGGACAGGAACGCCTTGGCGCCACCTTCGGTCGGGGCCGGAGCCGCCGCCGGGGTCGCCTGGTTGGCATTCTGGAGGGCGTTCTGAACTGCGGGGATGGACTGCGGATTCGCCGAATTGCTCGGCGAAAATGAGGCATTCTGGTTAAAGCTGCTTACTTCGTCGGCGAACGCGCCGGGAGCTGCGGCCATCAGTACGCCGATGAACATCCCGGCGACGACGCGCGTGCAAGCCTGGGTCAGGTATCGGTGCTGCATTGGTCGGTAGAAATTGCCCGTAAATCAGGGAGTTAGTAGAAAAGTTTGGACGATACTAGCCAGTAAGTATTTGTGTGTCAAAACAAATAGAAAAATTCAATCGCGACATTCACCTCATTGGTGAATTTCACCGAAATTCACTCTAAAGTTCCGCCAAAGCCTAGCGATCGAATGCAGCTTTCAACAATTTTCGGGTGTAAGGATGGGCCGGTCTGTCGAAGATATGCGCGACCTCTCCAGTCTCGACGATCGCCCCGTCCTGCATCACCACCACCCGGTGCGCCATCGCGCCGATCACCTCCAGGTCGTGGCTGATGAACACGTAGCCCAGGTTGTACTTGCGTTGCAACTCCGTCAACAATCTCAACACCTGTTGCTGGATCGACACGTCGAGCGCGCTGGTCGGTTCGTCGAGCACGATCACGCGCGGCTCCAGCACCAGCGTGCGCGCAATGGCGATACGCTGGCGCTGGCCGCCTGAGAACTCGTGCGGGTATCGTTGCAAGGCGGTGCGATCGAGGCCCACTTCGCGCAGCACGCCGACGACGCGCTTGCGCCGCTCCTCGCTGGAAAGATCGGGCCGATGCAGCGCGAGCCCCTCCCCCACGATGCGCTCGATGGTCTGGCGCGGAGAAAGCGAACTGAACGGGTCCTGAAAGACAACCTGCAGATGCGAGCGCAACGACAGCATGTCGCGGCCCTTGTAGCTCCCGATCGGCCGCCCCTGGAACTCGACGACGCCGCCAGCCGTTCGCTGCAACCCCAACATCGCCATCGCCAGCGTCGTTTTTCCCGATCCGGACTCGCCGACGATGCCGAGCGTCTCGCCCTGGCGCACCGCAAGGTTCGCGTCGTTCACGGCGCGATAGCGCCCCTTTTGCCACCAGCCGCGAAACCCCGGCAGCTTCGTTGCGAAGTCGACGATCACGTCCTTCGCCTGCAGGAGAACCGGCGCGATCGGCAGGACGGGCAGCACGTGGCGCTCGGGCCGGCTCGCGATGAGCCGTTGCGTGTACGGGTGTTGCGGCGCCTCGAAGATCTGCTCGACGCTGCCCGACTCCACGAGCCTGCCCTTCTCCATCACGGCCACGCGCTGCGCGAAGCGGCGCACGAGGTTCAGGTCGTGCGTGATGAGCAGCACGGACATGCCGCGCCGCGCCGCCTCCTCGCGCTGCAGTTCGAGCAGCAGATCGACGATCTGGCCGCGGATCGTTACGTCGAGCGCCGTGGTCGGCTCGTCTGCGAGCAAGAGGCGCGGACGGCACGCGAGCGCCATCGCGATCATCACGCGCTGGCGCTGGCCGCCCGAGAGCTGGTGCGGATAACTCGACACGCGCCGCCGCGCCTCGGCAATGCCCGTGCGCTCGAGCAAGCCCACCGCCTGCTCGTAGGCCGCGCTCTTCGAGACGCCGTCGTGCAGCACGATGGTTTCCGCGATCTGCTCGCCGATCGTGTAGAGCGGATTGAGCGCCGTCATCGGCTCCTGGAAGATCATCGCGACGTCGTTGCCGCGCAGGCCGCGCATCGCGCGCTCACTCTTCGCGAGCAGATCGTCGCCGTCGAGGCGGATGCTTCCGCTGATCTGCGCGTCCTGCAGCAAGCGCAGTACCGCGAGCGCGGTGACGGTCTTGCCCGAGCCCGACTCGCCGACGAGCGCCACGCGCTCGCCGCGCCCGATTGCGAGCGTCACGTCATCGACGGCGAGCGTCTCGTCGAAGCGCACGCTCAAGTGCTCGATCGAGAGGAGCGGCGCGGCGTTGTCCTGAGGCACGGCGCTCACTGGTTGCCTCCGGCCTTCATGGCGTCGGAAATGCGCGTGTCGAGCGCATTGCGCAGCGCGTCGCCGATGAAGGTGAGCAGCAGCAGCGTCGCCACGAGCACGCCGAAAGTCGAGAGCGCGATCCACCATGCGTCGAGATTGCGCTTGCCCTGCGCGAGCAGTTCGCCGAGGCTCGGCGTGGGTGCGGGCACGCCAAGGCCCAGGAAGTCGAGACTCGTGAGCGCGAGAATCGCACCGCTCATGCGAAACGGCAGGAACGTGATGACCGGCGTGAGGCTGTTGGGCAGCACGTGATGCCAGATGATCTGCCAGTTCGACAGGCCCATTGCGCGCGCGGCGAGCACATAGTCCTGGTTGCGGTTGCGCAGGAATTCCGCGCGCACATAGTCGGACAAACCGATCCAGCCGAACAGCGAAAGCAACACGATCAGCAGCACGAAGCCCGGCTCGAAGATCGCTGCAAAAATAATCAGCAGATAAAGCTCGGGGAGCGAACTCCAGATCTCGATGAGACGCTGCCCGAAGATATCGACCTTGCCGCCGAAGTACCCTTGCACCGCGCCCGCCAGCACGCCGAGCAACGTGCCGATAGCGGTCAGCACGAGCGCGAACTCGACCGACACGCGAAAGCCATAGAGCAGGCGGGCAAACAGGTCGCGGCCGCTTTCGTCCGTGCCGAGCCAGTTCTGGCGCGACGGCGGCGCGGGGTTCGGCACTTTCGCGAAGTAGTTGAGCGTGTCGTAGTAGTACGGGTTCGGCGGATAGATCGCGAAGTTGCCCGGCGCGTCGAAGCGGTGGCGAATGTATGGATCGAGGTAGTCGGCAGGCGTCGGAAAATCGCCGCCGAACGTGGTTTCCGGATAGTCCTTGAACAGCGGGAAATACAGGTGCCCGTCGTAGTGCACGACGAGCGGCTTGTCGTTGCACCAGAGCGGACCCGCGAGGCTCGCTGCGAACGCAACGAGAAACACGATCAGGCTCCAGTAGCCAAGACGCTGCTGCTTGAAGCGCAGCCACACGCGGCGGGCCGGTGTGGGGGACTTGAAGGCGCGCACGCTCTCGGTACGCAGTTCGGGCTCGGCGCCAGCGCGGACTCGGTTCAACTCAGCGCTCCAGTTGTTCGAATTGGATGCGGGGATCGACCCACACGTAGCACAGATCGGAAATCAGTTTGGTTAGCAGTCCGATCAGCGTGAAGAGATACAGCGTGCCGAGCACGACCGGATAATCGCGCCGCACGACGGATTCGTACGAAAGCAGACCGAGCCCGTCGAGCGAGAACAGCGTTTCGATCAGCAGACTGCCGGTGAAGAACGCGCCGATGAACGCCGCCGGGAAGCCCACCACGAGCGGCAACAGCGCGTTGCGGAATACATGCTTCCAGAGCACGGTGCGTTCCGAGAGGCCTTTCGCGCGCGCAGTCAGCACGTATTGGCGGCGGATCTCTTCGAGAAAGGCGTTCTTGGTCAGCATGGTCGTGACGGCGAAACTGCCCACGACCGAGGCCGTCACGGGCAGCGTGATGTGCCAGAGATAGTCGAGAATCTTGCCGCCGAGCGAGAGCGTGTCCCAGTTGTCAGACGTGAGATTGCGCAGCGGGAAAAGCTGCAGGAACGAGCCTCCGCCGAACAGCACGAGCAGCAGCACGCCCAGCACGAAGCCCGGAATCGCGTAACCGACGAGCACGACGAGACTCGTCACGAGGTCGAACCGCGAGCCGTTGCGCACCGCCTTCGCGATGCCCAACGGCACCGATATCAGATAAGTAAGAAAGAAGGTCCAGAGGCCGATGCTGATCGAAACCGGCAGCTTGGAAATGATCAGCGACCACACGCTCTGGTGATGGAAATAGCTCTGTCCGAGATCGAAGCGCGCAAAACGTCCGAGCATCAGGAAATAGCGTTGCAGCGGCGGCTTGTCGAAGCCGTAAAGCTGCTTGAGCTGCGCGATCTGCTGCGCGTCCACGCCCGAATGCGCGCGCATGCCGAACGGCATGCCCTGCTCCGCGCCCCGCCGCAATTCGCGCACCGCCTGTTCGACGGGCCCCCCCGGCACGAACTGGATCACGCCGAAGGTCAGCGTGAGCACGCCGAGCAGCGTCGGGATCATCAGCAGCAGGCGCTTGACGATGTAGCTCCACATGATTCGTTGCTCCCGTCGTGTCCGTTGTCAATGACCGGCCGCTTGGGGCTCGGGCTGCGGCTTGAACCACCACGTCGAGATGATCCAGTCGTTCGCGCCATAGTACAGCGGCAATTTCGCCGGATACGCCAGCGTGTTCTTGAACGCCACACGGTGCGTCGCGCTGTACCACTGCGGCACCACATAGTAGCCGTGCATCAGCACCCGGTCGAGCGCATGCGTGGCGTCGAGCAGTTGCTGGAGCGTCTGCGCCTGCGTGAGCGCCTTGAGGATCGCATCGACGGCCGGCGACTTCAGGCCCAGCAGATTGCCCGAGCCCGGCTCGTCGGCGGCCTTGCTGCCGAAGCGGTCGACCTGTTCCGCGCCCGGCACCTGGACGTCGGGGAACTTGATAGTCGTCATGTCGAAGTCGAAGGCATCGAGCCGCTTCTGGTAGAGCGCGAAATCGACCGAGCGATAGTTCACCTGGATGCCAAGGCGCCTGAGCGCCTGCGTGTACTGCGCCATGATCGGCGCCCACTGCGCCGAAGCGCTCGTATCGTCGAGCACCTCGAACGTGAACGGTTCGCCCTTCTCGTTGCGCAGCGCGCCGTCGCGATAGGTCCAGCCGGCCTCGGCGAGCAGCGCGCGCGCCTTGAGCAGATTCGCACGCAGCGATCCCGGCGGGGTCGTATCGGGCTGCACGGGCGGCGGCCCGAACACGGCGGGATCGAGCGACTTGCGCCACGGCTCGAGCAAGGCAAGCTCGCCGGGCGATGGCAGCCCCTTTGCCTGCAGCTGCGTGTTCGCGAACCAGCTGTCGATGCGACGGTACTGGCTATAGAACAGCATGCGGTTGAGCCACGGGAAGTCGAGCGCGAGATCGAGAGCGCGGCGCACGCGCACGTCCTGGAACACTGGCCTGCGCAAATTCATGACGAAGCCCTGCATGCCGGTGCCGTTGTGCTGCGGGAACTCGCGCTTGATGAGCTCGCCGCTGTCGAAGCGCTTGCCGACATCGCGCCGCACCCAGTTTCGCGCGACGTATTCGACGAGCGCGTCGTACTCGCCCGCCTTGAAGGCCTCGAGGCGGGCCACGTCATCCGCATAGAGCTTGTAGGTAATGCGCTCGAAGTTGTTGGTGCCCACGCGCAGCGGCAGGTCCTTGCCCCAGTAGTTAGGGTCGAGCTTGTAGGTAATCGTGCGGCCGTTCGAGTAGCGGTCGATCACATAGGGGCCGCTGCCGATCGGCTGCTCGAACGCGAGCTGATCGAAGGCGATGCGGCTACCGTCCGGGCGCAAGCCCCACTTGTGCGAGAACACCGGCATGCCGCCCGCGATGAGCGGCAGCTCGCGGTTGTTGCTGCGGAACTCGAAGCGGATCGTCGCGGGATCGACCACCACCGCGCGCGTGATCTCGCTGAAATACGCCTGCATGGAGGGCGCGGCCTGGCGGCTCTTGAGCGTATCGAGCGAGAACTTCACGTCCTCGGCCGTTACCGGATCGCCGTTAGAGAAGCGCGCTTTCGGGTTGATGTGGAACGTCACCGAAAGCGCGTTGGGCGCGATACGGATGTCGTCGGCGAGCAAGCCGTAGGCCGAGGCCACTTCGTCGAGGCTCCCCGTCGTGAGGCTCTCGAACAACATGCCGAGCCCCGGGGCCGCGTTGCCGCGCAGCGTGAACGGGTTGAACTTGTCGAAGCTCGTGAGGCGGTCGGGATTGGCGAGCACGAGCGTGCCGCCCTTGGGGGCATCGGGATTCACGTAGTCGAAGTGCGCGAATCCCTGCGGATATTTGGGCTCGCCGTACTGCGCAATGGCGTAGACCGCGTGCGCGCTCGGCATGGCGAGCAGCCCGAATCCGAGCGCAAGACACATCGCCGCCAGCCTTTTGGCAAATGCGAGCCGAGCCGCAGGAACGGTTGCCCCAAGCGCGCCGAGCGCCGTCCTGCCTCGCGTTCCTGTCGTCATAGATCGGTAATTGTCCGGGCTGGCTTGTCAGTTGTGAGAGAATTCTACCCAAACCACGCGGCGCCGCCCCCACAGGCGCTGGCGCATTGACCTGATTTAGGAGAATTCATGGGCTTCCTCGCTGGCAAACGTATCCTGTTGACCGGCCTGCTGTCGAACCGTTCGATCGCGTACGGCATCGCGCAGGCATGCAAGCGCGAAGGCGCGGAACTGGCGTTCACGTACGTCGGCGACCGCTTCAAGGACCGTATCACCGAGTTCGCGCAGGAATTCGGCAGCAACCTCGTGTTCCCCTGCGATGTGGCCGACGACGCGCAAATCGAAGCGCTCTTCACGGACCTCAAGCAGCACTGGGATACGCTCGACGGCCTCGTCCACTCGATCGGCTTCGCGCCGCGCGAAGCGATCGCGGGCGACTTCCTCGATGGCATGACGCGCGAGAACTTCCGCATCGCCCACGATATTTCGGCATACAGCTTCCCGGCGCTCGCCAAGGCCGCCAAGCCGATGCTCGCCCAGAACGCTTCGCTGCTGACGCTGACCTATCTCGGCGCAGAGCGCGCGATTCCGAACTACAACACGATGGGCGTCGCGAAAGCCGCACTCGAAGCGAGCGTGCGTTATCTCGCGGTGGCGCTCGGGGCGCAAGGCGTGCGCGTGAACGGCATTTCCGCCGGTCCGATCAAGACGCTCGCGGCAAGCGGCATCAAGGGCTTTGGCAAGATTCTCGACTTCGTCGAGCAGAACGCCCCGCTGCAGCGTAACGTGACCATCGAGCAGGTCGGCAACTCCGCCGCGTTCCTGCTCTCCGATCTGGCTGCCGGCGTGACCGCCGAGATCATGCACGTCGACTCGGGCTTCAACGCCGTGGTTGGCGGCATGGCCGGCCTCGAGTAAGCCTCTCTTCGCGGCGTCGTTGCGCGCACAACGGCAAAAATGCAAAAGCCGCCCACTGGGCGGCTTTTCTTTTGGCGCGACGCCTGGTGTGCGATGCGCACCGTGTCACGCGCATCACGCCGGCAACGAGCCTCGCGGCTTAGTGCCAATGTCCCGGAGGACCACCGTGGTCGCGGTCGTAGTGGCCGCGGCCCGGACCGCCATAGCCGCCGTGGTGGCGATACCAGTCGTCGCGCCCCCAGTAGCGGCGGCCATCCCAGTAACGGTCGCCGTGCCAGCCGATGACGACGGCCGGCGGCGCCGCATAAACTGGCGCCGGCTGATAGACGACCGGCGGAGGCGGCGGCGCGTAGACCGGTTGCGGAGCGACATAAACCGGGGCCGGAATACCGATGTTGACACCAACGCTCACGCCAGCCATAGCAGCACTCGATGCGCCGATAGCCACGCCCCCGAGCAGCATTGCAACAACACGTGGGAACTTCATGGACTCACCTTTCGGGTTTGATGTTTTGTTGAAGCCAATATAACGCACGGCTTTCGCCCGCGTATTTCAAACTTGTAATAACTGATGCACAAGCCTGGCCTGCGTCGGATGTCGTTACGTCTCGTTACACTGGGCGGCGGATGGCCAACAGCGCCGGGGAGCATAGCATCGCTTGCGCCGGTGTGCAGGAGACTCCGCATGACTCGCGACGCCTGTTCCATTTATCGGCGCCTCAATACAAAACCTTTGCTCGCGAGTGCGCCACCACAAGTTACCTGGCATTCCTGAGGACTCTTGCAGCACCTTTTCCCTCCGTTCGAACGACGACTCATTGCTTCCTCAGATCGAGCAATTTGCGACCGGAAAAACAAAAACCCCGCAAGCCGAGACTTGCGGGGTTTCGCCGCCATTACTGGCGGAGACGGAGGGATTCGAACCCTCGATCCAGGTTTTGGCCCAGATGCTCCCTTAGCAGGGGAGTGCCTTCGACCTCTCGGCCACGTCTCCCGAAAACTTCGTTCGCGCCAGGGAGGCAGCGCAACGAAGCCAAGATAATAGCGGGTTAGCGCCTTCCGGTCAATTCATACGACGCTTTTTTGCAAAGTTTTTTCTGCAAGCGCACAACGACCGTCATGCGCGGCATCGCGAAGCGGAATTGAGCGGAAAACCGCGTCACACCCTCGTCACACAACACAATGGCGGCGCAAAAACAGCCCGATTTAAGCGTGCTCGAGGTCGAACGCCTTATGCAGCGCGCGCACCGCCAGTTCCATGTACTTCTCGTCGATCAGCACCGAGATCTTGATTTCCGAGGTCGAGATCATCTGGATGTTGATGCCCTCTTCCGAGAGCGTGCGGAACATCTTGCTCGCCACGCCCACGTGCGAGCGCATGCCCACGCCGACCACCGAAACCTTCGACACCTTCGCGTCGCCGAGCACCTTCTCCGCGCTCACGTGCCCCTTCACCTGATTATTCAGGACGTCGATCGCGCGCTGGTAGTCGCCGCGCGGCACCGTGAACGTGAAGTCGGTCTTGCCGTCCACGCTCTGGTTCTGGATGATCATGTCGACGTCGATGTTAGCGTCCGCCACCGGGCCGAGGATCTGATACGCGATACCGGGCTTGTCGGGCACGCCCATCACGATGATGCGGGCCTCGTCGCGCTGGAACGCGATACCCGAGATGACTGCTTTTTCCATGGTCTCGTCTTCTTCAAAAGTAATCAGGGTGCCCGAGGACATTTCCTCGTCGAGGTTCATCATCGGGTCGGTCAGGCTGGAGAGCACACGCGTCTTCACCTGATACTTGCCCGCGAATTCCACCGAGCGGATCTGCAGCACCTTCGAGCCGAGGCTGGCCATTTCCAGCATCTCTTCGAACGTAATGCGGTCGAGACGGCGTGCGTCGTCGACCACACGCGGGTCGGTCGTGTAGACGCCGTCGACGTCCGTATAGATCAGGCATTCGTCGGCCTTCAGCGCCGCTGCGACTGCAACCGCCGACGTGTCCGAGCCGCCGCGGCCGAGCGTGGTGATGTGGCCTTCCGGGTCGATGCCCTGGAAGCCCGTGATCACGACCACCTTGCCGTCGTCGAGATCGGCCAGCACGCGCTCGCCGTCGATGTCGTTGATGCGGGCCTTGGTGAACGAGCTGTCGGTTTTGACCGGCACTTGCCAGCCGGTGTAGCTGATGGCGTCGACGCCTGCTTCCTGCAGGGCGATCGACAGGAGGCCGACGCTCACCTGCTCACCGGTCGACGCAATCATGTCGAGCTCGCGCGGGCTGGGCTGCGGCGAAATTTCTTTCGCGAGACCGAGCAGACGATTGGTTTCGCCGGACATCGCCGAGGGCACGACGACCATCTTGTGGCCGGCCTTGTGCCATTTGGCGACGCGCTTGGCGACGTTCTTGATGCGCTCGACCGAGCCCATCGAGGTGCCGCCGTATTTGTGTACGATGAGTGCCATTGTCGTTCAGAACTGGAGATGTTACCGCGCTGGCGCACTGAAGAACCGGGCCGCCCGGACGCCTTGGGGCCACGGCGGCGGCTTCAGCGCGTGCAGCACGCGCGGGGTTTTGCCTCAGGGGCGCGAAGGCCGGCGCATCGTATAGACGCGCGCTGGTGCCTTGCACTCGCGCCCTGCCCGCATGCCGCTACGACGTCCCTGCAACCGTCGGATACCGCTCGAAGGAAAAATCGCGCCTTCACGAGACACGCCGCTTTTGACGGCGTCCGCGAACGCGAAAAAGCGGGCTGGACAAACGACTTACACTACCCGATTGACGCCCAAATTACAAGACAGAACACGCTTGCGGATGCCGAAAAAGGCTTGTGTGGCAAGCATTTGCGGGGGAGCGATCGCCATTCCCGTCGGCGAATTGATCGGTGACGTCGAACGCGACTTCAGGCGATCAGCACATCCTCTCGCCATTCGATGCGACGCCAGGCCGCGCCAGGCTCGCCGGGCGTCGCGCCGAACGCCGACCGGTTCACGCCGATACGGGGCACGAACAGCAGCGTCTCGCCCACATAGAGCAACGGCACGTCGCGCTCCCATGCCGGCACGCCGCGCGTCTGGAACAGGTTCTTGAGCGTGCGGCTCACGTTCGCGGCTTCGTCGCGCAAGCGCTCGCCGCCGCTGCGCTCGCGCGCGACGAGCGGCGCGCTCGCGAGCACGCGCTCCGGAACGGCGTCGGCATCGTCGGGAGCGGCGGGCGCGAAGACGTAGGTCCCGCGCCATGCCGGCAGCCACCAGACTTCCTCGCCGCGCCAGGTCAACGACACGGGCGCGCGCGCATGAGCGGCGCCCTCGCCTGCGCGTTCGTCGCGCGCGCGCACGGCTTCCCACGAGACGATGCCGCGATACACGCGCAAGCGGTGTCCGGCGTGATCGACGCGCAATGCGTGACCGCTCACATCATCGCGCGCAATCTCGCGCAACTGCCGCAACATATCCGCAAGCCGCGCCGTCGATGCCGCCGGCAGGCCAAGCGCGCGCATCCAGTAACGCAGCACATTGAGGGCGCGTGTATCGTCGAGCGCGAGCAGCGCGGCATGTGAAAGCGCGCGGTCGCCCTCGCGTCCGACGTCGCGCAAATCGATGCGCGCGAGATCGTCGAGCAGACGCTGCGAAGCAGCTGCATGCGCCGCCGTGCGCGCGAGCGCATCGCGATAGCCAGGAAAATGAGCCGAGAGCGCCGGCATCACGTCGTGACGCAAGGCGTTGCGCGCGTAGCGCGTGTCGTCGTTCGATTCGTCGTCGATCCAGCGCAGGCCGTGCTCGCTCGCATAACGCTCCAGTTGCATGCGCAACAGCGCGAGCAGTGGCCGCATGCGCGCCACGCCATTCGCGCTCGCACGTGCCGGCGCCATCGCCGCGAGCCCCGCGAGCCCGGCACCGCGCAGCAACTGCAGCAGCACCGTCTCCGCCTGATCGTCCGCATGCTGCGCGAGCCAGAGCGCCTGCACGCCGTGCGCCGCGCACATCGCGTCGAGCGCGCGGTAGCGCGCGTCGCGGGCAGCCGCCTCGACGCCGGCCGCGTCGTCGCGCGCCAACTCTACGCGCCTCGCGTCGAATGTCACGCCGTACGCGCGCGCGGTTACCTCGCAATGGGCAAGCCATGCGTCGGCGTTCGGGCTCAGGCCGTGATGCACATGCAGTGCGACGAGACGCTGTGCGCCCGCCGCCCGCACCGCGGCGTCCAGCAGCACGGACGAGTCGAGCCCGCCGCTATACGCGATCGCGATGCGTGCGTCGTCGGAAAGCGTGGAAAGCACAACGCCGAGCACATCGAGAACGATGCGCCCGGCGTCGGATTTGGGATGGTCGGTCACAGCACGACCGCAGACGTCGAGGAACGTTGACGTCGCGCGCCTTAGGCGCCCGGCGTCGTTTCCTTGAACTTGCCGTAGGCCATCAGGCGCTCGAAACGGCGCTGCTTCAGATCGGCGATGCTCATACCCTGGAACTGGCGCAGCGAGTCGGCGAGCGCGCGGCGCAGCAGCGCGGCCATGCCCTTCGGGTCGCGATGCGCGCCGCCGAGCGGCTCGTTCACGATCTTGTCGATGAGGCCCAGCGCCTTGAGACGGTGCGCCGTGAGGCCCAGCGCTTCCGCAGCCTCCGGCGCCTTCGCGGCACTCTTCCAGAGAATCGACGCGCAGCCTTCCGGCGAAATCACCGAGTAGGTCGAGAACTGCAGCATCATGACGGTATCGGCCACGGCCACAGCGAGCGCGCCGCCCGAACCGCCTTCGCCGATGATCGTCGTGATGATCGGCGTCTTGAGTTCGGCCATCACATAGAGATTGCGGCCAATGGCTTCCGACTGGCCGCGCTCTTCCGCGCCGATGCCCGGGTACGCGCCCGGCGTGTCGACGAACGTGAAGATGGGCAGGCCGAATTTTTCGGCGAGACGCATCAGGCGTTCGGCCTTGCGATAGCCTTCCGGGCGCGGCATGCCGAAGTTGCGCGCGGCGCGCTCCTTCGTGTCACGGCCCTTCTGGTGGCCGATCACCATGCAGGCCTGGCCATTGAAGCGCGCGAGGCCGCCGACGACGGAAAGGTCGTCCGCGAACGAGCGGTCGCCATGGAGTTCGTGAAAATCGGTAAAAAGCTCGTGCACGTAGTCGAGCGTGTACGGACGCTGCGGATGACGCGCGATCTGCGAAACCTGCCACGGGCTCAGGTTCGCATAGAGGTCCTTCGTGAGCTGCTGGCTCTTCTTCGACAGCCGCTCGATTTCTTCCGAAATATCGACGGCCGAATCGTCCTGAACGAAGCGCAGTTCTTCGATCTTCGCTTCCAGTTCAGCGATCGGCTGTTCGAAATCCAGAAACGTGGTCTTCATGTGTGGGAATCCTTCACTTTGCGGCAGCGCGTATTCTAACCGCGCCAGCCCGCGCCGAAATCGGCTCAGAACTATCGATTTCTTCGATCGATAGCATTTTTCTTAGTCACTGACGACTGCCCCGGGCCTCACGACGGCTC
Source organism: Paraburkholderia sp. BR10937 (assembly GCF_040965695.1). NCBI lineage: Bacteria > Pseudomonadati > Pseudomonadota > Betaproteobacteria > Burkholderiales > Burkholderiaceae > Paraburkholderia > Paraburkholderia sp. BR10937. The sequence goes on along the minus strand of NZ_JBFRCL010000100.1, from coordinate 4,377 downwards.
GAGGCTGCGCCACATATACCAGGTCGCGACGGTACGCCACGGCTCCCAGTTGGCCGCGACTTCGCGCGCTTCGCTGCGCGTGACCGGCTCGCCACTGAAATAGTTGACGCTGATCGCGCGGATCAGGCCCAGATCGTCGAGCGGTAGCACATTCGGGCGCGCGAGATTGAAGATCAGGAACATTTCGGCGGTCCAGCGGCCAATGCCGCGAATCGCCGTGAGCTCCGCGATCACGTCTTCGTCGTCCATCGACGTCCACTTGCCGACGTGCAACGCACCCGAAACGAAATGCTGCGCGAGATCGAGGATGTATTCCGTCTTGCGTTTCGAGAGGCCGCACGCGGCCAGCTTTTCGTGACCGAGTTTCAGGAACTGCTGCGGCACGAGCTTTGGGCATGCGGCTTCCACACGCTGCCAAAGCGCCTGCGCCGCCGCCGTCGAAATCTGCTGGCCGACCACCGAGCGCGCGAGCGTGACGAACGGATCGTCGCGGCTCAACAAATGCACGGGGCCGAACTTCGGAATCAGCTTCTTGAGAATACGGTCGCGCTTGACGAGGTCCGCACAGGCCTTGTCCCAATAGTCGGGACGCTGCACTTCGAACTCGAGATCGCCCAGCGCGTTCGCCGCGGGCTCCACGGCTTCGAGTGCCGCCGGACCATTGGAGAGCGCAGCCTCGATGGCCGCGCCGTCGAGCACTTCGTGCGAGCCGGACGCGCCGTTGGTTTTCCCACGCGCCGTCTTCGCAGCCGCCTTCGTCGCTGCCTTGCCGCCCGCTCCATTGAGCGCACGCTTTGCACCTGCGGGTGCGCCCGCAGTTCCGCCCGTTAGCGACGCAGACCGCCTGGTCTGCGTCTTCGTGGCCGTTGCCATCCTGCCTCCTGCCTCGCGAATCGATCAGTGGAAACTGGACAGCCCGCTTACACGCGGCGCCACTCGGTCAACCCGCCCGGTTTGTCTTCGAGCGCGACACCGGATTCGAGCAGTTCGGCCCGAATCCGGTCCGCCTCCGCATATTGCTTCGCCTGCTTGGCCGCCGTGCGCGCCGCGATTTTCGCTTCGATCGCTGCCACGTCGAGCGCGCCTGCATCTTGTGCGCCCGCGGCCTGTTGCAGGAACACGCGCGGCTCGCGCACGAGCAGCCCGATCACACGTGCGAGGCGCTGCAGCTGACGCGCGAGCATGGCGTCGCGCGTGCGGTTCACCTCGCTCGCGAGTTCGAACAGCACGGCGATCGCCACCGGCGTGTTGAAATCGTCGTTCATTGCCGCACGAAAACGTTGCGCGTACGGCTCGTTCCAGTCAAGCTCGCCCGCGTCCGGCGTCACGTCCTTCAACGCGGTGTAAAGACGCGTGAGCGCGTTGCGCGCGTCGTCGAGATGCGCGTCGCTGTGATTCAGCGGCGAGCGGTAATGCGCGCGCGCCATGAAGAAGCGCACCACTTCGGCATCGTACTTCGCCAGCACTTCGCGGATCGTGAAGAAGTTGCCGAGCGACTTCGACATCTTCTCGTTGTCGATATTCACGAAGCCGTTATGCATCCAGGTATTGACGAACGTCTTGCCGGTCGCGCCTTCGCTCTGTGCGATCTCGTTCTCGTGGTGCGGAAACTGCAGGTCCTGGCCGCCGCCATGAATGTCGAAGTGCTCGCCGAGCAACGTGCAGCCCATGGCCGAGCATTCGATATGCCAGCCCGGACGCCCGCGTCCATACTTCGAGTCCCAGCTCGTGTCGGCCGGCTCTTGCGGTTTTGCCTGTTTCCACAACACGAAGTCAAGCGGATCCTGCTTGGCATCGTTCGTCGCCACACGCTCGCCCGCGCGCAGGTCTTCGATCGACTTGCCCGAGAGCGCGCCATAGTTCGCGAACTTGCGCACCGCGTAGTTCACGTCGCCGTCCGCACCCTGGTACGCGTAGCCGTTGCGCTCGAGCTTGCCGATCATGTCGAGCATCTGCGGGATGTACTGCGTCGCGCGCGGCTCATGATCGGGACGCTCGATGCCGAGCGCGTCCGCGTCTTCGTGCAGCGCCGCGATGAAGCGGTCGGTGAGCTGCTTGATCGTCTCGCCGTTTTCTACCGCACGACGAATGATCTTGTCGTCGATATCGGTAATGTTGCGCACATAGGTCACGTTGTAACCGAGCGCGCGCAGCCAGCGTTGCACGATATCGAACACCACCATCACACGCGCATGCCCGACATGACAATAGTCGTACACCGTCATCCCGCAGACGTACATACGCACGACGCCGGGCTCGAGTGGCACGAAATTTTGCTTGTCACGCGCGAGCGTGTTGTAGATGCGCAGTGATTCCATAAAGGCGATGGATACGTGGGTCGAAAGAAATCCGCGGCGGCGCCGACCGCAGCCAGCGGGTGATGCCCGCATTGCTCAGGCTGCTGTCTGTCGGCGTCCGGACTGCAACCAGGTTGCTATCGGGGCGGAGACGACCACGAGTGGCGTTGGAAAGCCCGGCGACTCGCGCAGCGCGCCCGGAATGCGAATGAAACGGGCGAGGGACAAAGCGCGCGACGAAAACGCACAGACCTTTTGTTAGAATGGCTCGGAGTATAACACCGCGACCTCACCCTATGAAACCTTCCAGCGGCCGCGCGCCCCGTGCTGCGACCCTTGCCGCGTCGGCTCTCTCGAGCGTCGCGATCGTGCTGTGCAGTATCAGCATCGCGCATGCCGCGCCCCCGGCGACCTCCGACGCGACGCCCGGCGCCGACGCCGCGATCAGCCAGCACGACTGGGCTGGCGCGCTGAGCCAGCTCGACGCACGCATCAAGACGAACCCGCGCGACGTGCAGGCGAAGTTCAAGCGCGCGACCATTCTCGCGCGCTTGAACCGCGACGACGACGCAATCGAGGCGTTCACCGAGCTCACGCAGCTCTACCCCGAATTGCCCGAGCCTTACAACAATCTCGCGGCGCTTTACGCGAAGCATGGCCGCTACGACGAGGCGCGCGTTGCGCTCGAAACCGCGGTGAAGGCGAACCCGTCGTACGGACTCGCGTGGGAAAATCTCGGCGACCTGTACCTGCGTCTGGCCGACGCGTCATACCGCCGCGCGCAAACGCTTGGCCATGCAAGCGCCACCACGCAGCAGCGCCAGGCCGACATCGCGAAGATCATCTCGCCGCCGCCCGCGCCAAAGAAGTCGGCCGCCGCAGCGGCAGAAGGCGCATCGGCAGCGAGCCCGTCGGCCATCGTGCCCGCGCTCAGCAACCCCGCGTACCAGTTCGGCGGCTCGACCGGGTCGCTCGCGATGCCGCCTTTCGTGGCGCCGTCGAACTAACATCTGGCGCGCACCGTGCGCGCCGCGAGACGTTTTTCCCGCACTTCCGAGGATACTCATGAAATGGTTGATGTTGGCGCTCGGCAGCGCCGCCCTGATCGCGAACGCACCCGCTTTTGCGCAAAACGGCCAGCCGGCCGCCGCGCATCCGCAAGTGCTCTTCAAGACCAGTGAAGGCGACATTCGCGTCGAGCTCTATCCGGAGAAAGCGCCGAAGACCGTCGACAATTTCCTGCAGTACGTGAAGGCTGGCCAGTACAACGGCACGATCTTTCATCGCGTGATTCGCGGCTTCATGATCCAGGGCGGCGGCTACACGCAAAGCTTCGTCGAGAAGCCCACGCGTGCGCCGATCGCACTCGAGAGCAAGAACGGCCTGAAGAATCTCACGGGCACGATCGCAATGGCGCGCACGAGCGACCCGAATTCGGCCACCGCGCAGTTCTTCATCAACACGGTCGACAACGCCGGCCTCGACTATCCGAACCCGGACGGCAACGGCTATGCCGTGTTCGGCAAGGTCACGCAAGGCATGGACGTCGTGAAGAAGATCGAAGCGGCGCCCACCACCTCGCGAGGCCCGATGGCCGACGTGCCGCAAAAGGAAATCGTGATCGAGTCGGCGACCGTCGTCGGCAAATAAACACGCCGGCAACACGCCACAGTTAATCATCGACTAACCGGGCGGCAGCGCCGCCCTCACCCGTCGCACGTCGCGGCGCCGGCACACGCGTTGGGCAACACGCCCCGCCTCTTGCCGATGCAGCGACGTTCATTCCCCCAGCCACAGGCAAAGGAACCCATCATGGTCGAACTGCACACGAACCACGGCGTCATCAAGCTCGAACTGAACGCCGAGAAGGCCCCGAAGACGGTCGCCAACTTCCTCAACTACGTGAAGAACGGCCACTATGACGGCACGGTGTTTCACCGTGTCATCGACGGGTTCATGATCCAGGGCGGCGGCTTCGACGCCGGCATGAAGCAGAAGCCGACCGAAGCGCCGATCGAAAACGAAGCGAACAACGGCCTGAAGAACGAGCGCGGCTCGATCGCCATGGCGCGCACCAACG
>NZ_JBFRCL010000099.1:0-21260 GCF_040965695.1 Paraburkholderia sp. BR10937 | reverse complement strand
GCCAACGCTTCGCCTACGCCCTTACGGACGTACACGCATGACTCGAGGCCGTCGTGGCTGGCTAGGCCTTCAACGTATGACTCTTTCATTCACAACACCTTGCCGGTTTTGACCGGCGCACGGACGCCTTCCATATCGGCATCGACCAGCGACTCGGCAACGTACGCGGCATCGGCAGCAGCTACGCCGAAACGCTCGAAGATCGCGCCGACCGCCGCGCACAGGTCCTGCGGATCGGTCTCGCAATGGCTTGAGGGCGTGGGGATGCCGGGCGTGGCGGCACTATCGCGGTCAGTGGGCATCGCGCTCATCCGTGTACCAGCTCGGCTGCTGCGGATAGTGCGGACCGTCGTAGATCTCCACCACGATGGTGTCTTCGTGCGCGAGTGTCGGGCCGTGGACGTGACCCTTTGGATTCCAGTAGAAGCTGCCCGGCATCAACACCACATTCGTGGCCGTGTATTCGTAGCGCCCCTGCAGGCAGAACATGAACTGGTTCGATGCATGCGAGTGCGGCACGGGAATCGACACGCCCTTCTCGAACCGGATCAGTGCGATGGAAGCGCCAGTGGCGTCGTCGCGCCACAGCATCTTTTCGTAGAGACCCGGCAGGGATTTGGGGCGCCACGGCATGTCTTCACTATTTAGGAGTACTTCTTCCAGCGGGGGGATGGACGAGATAGAACTCGACGGGTTCACGATGTTGTCTCCGGTTTGTTTCTGGTGGTTTGGTTGAAGTGCGGTTAAGAGGCTTCAGAGCGCCAGAGAAGCGGCCAGGCTCCCCCCGCCACAGACGAAGAGGTTCTGCCCCGTGATCCAGCCGTTTGCGGGATCGGCAAAGAAGAGGACCGCGCGTGCTACGTCGTCCGGGCGGCCGAGGCGCTGGAGAGGCAGAGAAGCGGCCAGGGCGCGCGCGCGTTCGCCATGCTCCGGGATGTCGCGGGTCAGCATGCCGGTGACGATGGGCCCCGGCGACACCGTATTGACCGTGATGCCAGACGGGCCGGATTCCAGTGCCCAGGTGCGGGTCATCGCGGCCAGCGCGGCCTTGCTCGCGCCATAGGCGGTGCGTCCGGCCAGACCCACGATGGCGCGCGACGCCAGGTTGACGATGCGGCCGAAGCGCTGCGCCTTCATGTGCGGCAGGCAGGCCTGCGCCAGCTTCATGGCGCAGCGCGCGTGCAGCGTCATCATCAGGTCGAACTCGACATCGTCCACGTCTTCCAGCAGGGTGTTGCGCACCACGCCGGCGTTGTTGACGAGGATGTCGGCCCGCTCCGTCTGGGCGAGCGTCGCCAGCGTGCGGATGCCATCGGGCGTCGTCAGGTCCACGACGCAGGAGACGAGACACGGATGCGCGCTGGCGGACGGCTCGAGCCCCGCGGCAATCACGCGCGCGCCTTGCGCGAGCAGCGCCTCGCTGACGGCCAGTCCGATGCCCGCGTTGCCTCCGGTCACGACGGCCGTACGTCCCGCGAAACGCTGGGTTTCATGATGGAACTGGCTCATGCCGCACCTCCGTGTTCAGGCAATGGCAGCGCGCGGACGCGCAGCACATCAGCGGGCGCCGATCCGTCACGGCTCAGGCTGACCCTCACGCGGGTACCCGGGGCCAGCATGTCGTCCGCCAGCGCGAAGAGCGTGACATCGGAATCCGTGCGAACGGCCGCCACATGTAAAGGCAGCAAACTGACGAAGGCAGGCTCCAGCGTGTGGTGCAGGCGCGTCACCGACAGCACCACGGCCGCGCCGCTGTCCGCCACGTAGTCGATGTGTCCATGCAGGCAGCGCGGGCAATAGCGTTGCGGCGGATAGAACTGGTGGCCGCACTGCGCGCAGCATGGCAGTGCGAGGCCGCCCAACGGCGTGGATTCCGCCATGCGGTGCCAGGCAAGCGAGCGGCATTGCGCAAAAGAAGCATCGTGGCTCATGGCGTGACTCCCTCGATGATCGCCGCACCGGTCGCGAGGCAGCGGTCGTACACGGCCATGCCGTAGCCGCTGGCGAGCCCGATGCGGGCAGCGCGTACCTGATTGGCGCCGGCCTGCGCAGTGACCTGCCGCAAGACTTCCACCAGCCCCAAATAGCCGCCGGCTGCACCGGCCTGTCCGCAGCCGAGCTGGCCGCCGCTTGTGTTGTGCGGAAAGTCGCCGCCGAAACTCAGATCGTGTGACTGAATAAAAGCGGCAGCGGCGCGAGGCGGGCAAAAACCGAGACCTTCGAGTTGCAGGAACACTACCGCGGGGTAGTCGTCGTAGGTGGCCAGCACATCGATGTCCCCGCAGCCGACGCCGGCCTCGCGGTATAAGCGGCTGCACTCCTGGGCCCAGCCGCCTCGCAAGATGGCTTCATCGTCGGCATAGGCGTTGTGGCGCTCGACCACCGACCGGATACGCGCGTACGGCACGCCGAGACGGAGGGCCCGCCGCCGCGGCATCACCAGAAAACCCTCCGCACCCGCGCACGGCATCACGACATCCAGCTTGTGGAGCGGCTCGGCGATTGGCCGGGCTTCGAGGTACGCCTCGAGCGAGATGGGATCGCGCAACAGCGCATGCGCGACGGCGCTGGCATTGGCGCGCTGCGACACGCAAAGGCGGCCGAAGTCGACCCGCGTGGCGCCGGTAGCGTCCATATAGCGCTGGGTCAGGTGTGCGAACGGCATGTTCGGACCCGCCGCTCCGTAGGGATACACCGCGTCGATGGCCGCCCGCGAGAAGCGACTGGCCAGCCCGGCAAAACCACCGCGTGGGTTGGCGTCGGCGCCTATGCAGGCCACGACCTCCGCGTCGCCAGCCTCCACCGCGCGTGCCGCGCGGCGCAGCGCGATGACGCCGCTGGCGCCGCCGAAAGGCACCGATTCCAGCCAACGCAACGACAGCCCCAGCGAGCGCGACAGGCTGGCCACAGGGTCGGGTGCCAGCGTGAAGCTGGAGACGGCGAGGCCATCGATACTGTCTTTCGACAAGCCGGCGCCAGCCAGCAGCTCACGCAGACATTGCGCGACATACCAGTCTGCCGCCTCGGTGCTGTAGCGCGCGTAGCCTGTCGTGACTGGCACCGCGAGCACGGCCTGCGCGTCTTCGGATTGGATTGCCATAGGAGTCTCCGGCGGCCACTCAGGCGTTGCCCGTCGGATGCGCGGCGGAGCGTTTCTTCAGGGCGCGCAGGTCGAAGGCAGCGCCCTCGCCGGCCAGGTGGCCCATGATTTCGCGCAGCACCCCGCGCTGCAGCTTCTGGGAAGCAGTCAGCGGAAGCGCGGACACGAACGCGATGTAGCCCGGGAGCTTGTAGTAAGCGAGCCGCTGGGCCGCAGCCTCGAATATTTGCAGCGCCACCTCGTGCGAAGGCGCGTGGCCGGCGGCAAGCTCGACGCACGCCATGACCTCCTCGCCCCGCGTCTCGTCTTCGACGGGTCCCACGCCGACGTTGCGCACAACGGGCAACTGGTTGAGCACGGCCTCGACTTCGAGCGAGGCGATGTTCTCGCCGCTGCGCCGAATGATGCTCTTCTTGCGGTCGACGAAATGCAGGGCGCCGTCGCTAGCCGCGCGCACGATGTCCCCGGTGTGGAAGTACCCGTCCGCCCATGCGGCTTCGGTCAACTCTGGCTGGTTGGCGTACCCGGAGAAGAATCCCGCCCGCGCGTCCGGACCGGCGGCGCGCACCCACAGTTCGCCGGAGCTGCCGGGCGGCACGTCAACACCCGCGTCGTCGACGATCCGGTATTCCATGTGCCCCGCCGGTCGGCCGAAGCAACGGCTGCCGGCATGGCGCGGCTCGTCATTGGCCGCCACCGCTGCTCCCGCTCCGACTTCGGTCATCGACCATGACTCCACCAGCGGAAAGCCGAAGCGTTCCTCGAACGCCGCCTGGTGTTTGGGATGCACGCCGGCGCCAAAGCCGAACTTCACGGCGTGCGCGCGGTCGCCGGGCTGGGGCGGGAATTGCAGCAGGATGGCCGGCATCACGCCCAGGTAGTGCACGATGGTGGCCCCGCTCTCGGCGACGGTCTGCCCCCAGGTGCCCGGGTGGAAACGGTCCAGCTGAACGATGCAACCGCCGCTCAGGATCATGGCCATCGACGAGCAGGCGAGCGCGTTCATATGCACCAGCGGCAACGGCGTGATCAGGCGTTCGGCACCGGGCTCGATTGCGCACAGGCCGCCGAGCGACAGGTACCAGCGGCCGAAAGCCAGCATGTAGGCATTCGACAGCATGCAGCCCTTCGGCAAACCCGTGCTGCCCGAGGTATAGACCAATGCACACTCGTCCTCGCTGGCTGCGAATGTGCCGGGCGGCACCGGCACCTGGGGCGCGGCGTCGCCAAGGCACCAAACTGGCGGCAACGCCCCGTCGGTGCCGGCCAGTGCGAGGTTCAGCGCGGGCTCCAGCGCCGCCTTTCGTCCTTCCAGCGTGACCACCATCACGGCCGCACTGTCACGCAGCACATGCGCCATCTCAGTTGCGCTGTGCTCCGCGTTGAGCGGCACGATCGACACTCCGATGCCGTTGAGCGCCAGCCAGCACAGGAAGAACTCGGCGCGGTTATCGAGCATCAAGGCAACGCGATGACCGTACGTCAGACCAGCTTCGCGGAAATCGGCCTCCAGCGCCTTCACACGAACGGCTGCCTCGCCGTATTGCCAGTCCACAGGCTGCCCGCCGTACCCCGCCGTTGCTTGCGCGGGAATATGGAGAAAAGGACGCGCCGGATAGCGGTCCGACGTTGCGTCGAAGGCCGCTCGAACCGAGCCGCCAGCGCTTGCGGCGCTATCGCCCAGTCGTGTCGGAAAACCGCGTGAAAAATCGGAAGCCATGTTGTCTCGCCCATTTCATTGTCTTTCTGATGTCAGCCGGTTGTTGTCCCCGGTCAGACCATGAGCGAATGCTAGTTGTCGAGTATCTTGATGTCAAGCAATCAATTGCGAAGTTATTTGGAGCCAAGTAAAATTGGCGCATGACTACCCTTGACTATGTGGACCAATTTCTCGCCGAATGGCGTACGGCGCGCCCCGACCTGGATCTGCAACACGCCGATATGCTGATCAGAGTGATCCGTCTGGGCGGCGTGCTGGAGCGAGAGTTGATCAAGCTTTCCCAGGCGCACGGCATCACATCGGGCCAGTTCCAGGTGCTGGCGGCGCTGCGTCGGCGCTACCCCCAAACGGCATCGCCGTCGGATCTGAGCCGCATCGCCATCCTCACGACGGGCACGATGACCGTGCTGCTGGACCGGCTGGAGGACAAGGGCCTGGTGCGCCGTCTGCCCGATCCCAATGACCGCCGGCGGCTGGAAGTGGAACTGACGGAAGAAGGCCTGGCGTGCATCGATCGTGCACTGGACGAGCGGGTCGGCCGGCTGAACGCGCTGACGGCGATGCTCGATCCGGAAGAGTCCGTCGCTGCAGGCCATGCACTGCGTCATTTGTTGAACGCGATCGACGCTTCAAGCGACAGCGGCGACTGATCGGTTAAGGGGTGCCCGTTCAGGCGGCTCGCGGAGAATTTCAGCGCGTATCGATCCGGTAGATGCGGATCGCGTTGTCATGCCAGACAGCGCGCTGCGCGGCCGCACTCCATTCGCGGGTCTGGAGGGGGCCACTCCCTGCGTCGTCTGGCCATTGAGCCGGCCTTCGCACCATCGCCGCGAAAGTGCGCGTCGCTCCCGGTGATTAACGTTGATCTGAAGTCGGTGCCGGCGCGGGCAAAATAACCGGCTCGCGAGCCGCCTGCGCGGCGGGGCGTCAGAACATCTGCCGGATACCGGCCATCACACCAAGCTGCGACATGCCCGCCCCCGGCGACGCGCCTGCGCCGCCCTGGCTTATCGTGTAGGCCGCATGTGCGCTGTTGGCGAGGTAGCCGCCCTGCAAATAGACCGCCGAGCGCTTCGAAAGCAGGTAGGTGCTGCGCAGCGTGACGAGCGTGCCGCGCGCGTTCTGGTCGCTGTTGATCATGCGATAGACCCCGCCGTCGATCAGCCACGCCGGCGTCGCGTACCACGATGCCGTCATGTAGTAGAGGTTTGATTGCACGTTAGGCACCGTCGCGGCTGCGGTGTCGACACGACGCCCCAGCCAGCCGCCGCCCACCTTCACTGGCCCGAGCTGGGCATAGCCGTTCAGCTGGATGCGCGAGTCGGTATCGCCCGAGTTCGTGAGCGGTATTGGCGTCACGCCGTCGAAGAAGTTCGCCGCTGCGCCTGGGCCGCCGCGCTGCTGGTCGTACGCGGCGGCGACGCCGAAGCCCGCAGGCGCGTCGTAGCGCAGCATCGCCGACCACTGACGGCAAGCCCGCGAGTCGCCCGGTATCTGCCCTGCACAGGTGCCCTGTCCGGGCGAGTTGCCGGTGCCGGCGGCGTCGCGGCCGAACGACCACGTCGCCCCCGCCGTTACGCCGTGCCATTTGCCCTTCCAGGCGACAGTGTTGTCGCTGCGAGCGTTGGGCACGTAGTTGTCGAATGTCCCGGTGCCGCCGTAGATGTCCGGCCCGAGCAGATCCGAATCCTGCAGCGCCCAGAACGTCATCGTGTACTGACGCCCGAAGCTCAGCACGCCGAATGGTCCTTCGAGGCCGACCCACGCCTGGCGCCCGAAGAGACGCCCGCCCTGCCCGCTGTCGCCGCCGCGCACGTTGAAGCCGCTTTCGAGCACGAATACCGTGGACAGGCCACCACCGAGCGGTTCGGTGCCGCGCAGGCCCCAGCGCGATGGCATCTCGCCCGTGATGCCGGGCATGCGCACGAGGCTGTCGCCCGCGCGATTTGCATGCGTCACATATTCGATGCCGGTATCGAGGATGCCGTAGAGCGTCACACTGCCCTGGGCATGGGCCACACTGCTCGCGGCCATGCCGAATGACGCCGCGCAGGTCGCGGCGATGATCTTTTTCATTGAACGATCTCCAGTCGTATCGACGTCGCTCGTGCGTTCGTCGTTTTATTTGTGTTACTTCCTGCGGCGCGTGCGCCGCGTTCAATCCCCGCTCAGCAGCAATTCGTCTTGCGGCGCCGGGGAAGGCTGCGTGCGCCAGCGTCCGAGTGCCGTCATCGCGATGCCCGCAACGACCGCAGGCACGCCGACGATCACGAAGGCCGAAGGCAACGTCAGCCCCATCGAGAGCATCGCGCCGCCCGCGACAGAGCCGACCACCGAGCCAAGCCGGCCAATACCGTTGGCCCAGCTCACGCCGGTTGCGCGGCAATCGGTCGGATAGAACGCCGCGGAGAACGCATTGGCGCCGACCTGCGAGCCCGATACGCAAAAACCGGCGAGGAAGACCGCAATCGCCGCGAGCCAGGGCGTCGCCGTGAGCGAGCCGATGGCGGCCGTGAACACGCCGGCCGCCGCGTAGCTCGCACCGAGCACATAGCAGGGGTTGAGTCGGTCCATGAGCCAGCCGAGCACGATCGCACCGAGCGTGCCGCCGACCTGGAACATCGCCGTGACGAGCGCCGCTGTGCGCAGCGAGGCGCCGGTCGTGCGCAGCAGCGTTGGCAGCCAGCTCGACAGCAGGTAGATCACGAGCAGGCTCATGAAGAAGGCCAGCCACATGAGCAGCGTGCCGCGCAGCAGTTCTGGACGGCACAGGTGACCCACGGGCGAACCGCCCGCTTTCGCGCTGGACATCGTGAACGTCGCGCCTGCGAGGTCGGCATCGGGGGCGATGCGCGCAAGCGTGCGTTCGATGCGCTCTCGATGCTCGCCGCGGCTTGCGAGATAGCGCACCGATTCCGGCAGCCGCCACGCGAGGATCGGCACGAGTGCGATCGGTACGATGCCGCCCACGAACAGCACCGAGCGCCAGCCGTAATGCTCGATGAGCGCCGCGGCTGCGAATCCGCCGAGCGCGGAGCCGATCGTAAAGCCGCAGAACATCGTCGTGACGAGAAACGAGCGGCGCGCCGACGGACAGAATTCCGACGTGAGCGTGATCGCGTTCGGCATGGCGCCGCCAAGGCCCAGACCGGTCAGAAAGCGCAGCGCGATCAGCACGCCGATCGACGGCGCAAACGCCGAAACCAGACTCGCCAACCCGAATGCGCCCACGCAAACGAGCAATAACCGTTTGCGCCCCACCCTGTCGCCAAACGGGCCGAACACGAGCGCACCGACCATCAGCCCTGCCAGCCCCGCACCGAACAACGGCGCGAGCTGCGCGGGCTGCAGTTGCCACTGCAAATGCAGCACGGGTGCGATGAAGCCGATCGCGGCGGTGTCGAAGCCGTCAATGGCGACGATCAGGAAGCATAGCGTGACGATCAGCGTCTGAAACCGCGAGACGCGACGCCGGTCGATGAAGGCCGTCACGTCGACGGTGCGTGAGATTGCCATGGTTGTCTCCTCAGTTTGCGGTTGCGCGTCATGCGTACCGCTTCGGGCACTACGTTGCGAGCTGGCTGGGGTGGTACGTCGAGGCCTGGCGCCGCCTGTCGGCGCGCATGCCCATCCCGCGCGGTGCGCGCCGGATGCGCGCCGCGTCGGGGTCGTTCGGGGATTGGGGGCCTTGCCAGGCTGTGCGCGACGCGCAGCGCTGAAAGGTCTTGGGACGCGCGCCGGTTTATCGCGCTGGGCAGCGTGCGGCGTGGCGTACGTGCGCAACAACGTGCCGACGGTCAGGGCGACGATTCGGGGACTGCGCGAGTCTGGCGGAACGGCCGGCGTGCGGTGCGTCCGCAAGCGCCAGTTGCCGCGTGCGCAGCGTTGTTGCTGACATCGTTGTCTCCTGTCTTTTTGAGCTTTTGGCGTGGCGCCGTGGCTCTATGGGTCGATGTGACGGAGCCCATTAAACGCCATGGAGGTATGTCAAGTAAAATGACAAATTCATATCTTCCATATGTTTTTTTGTATAGCTGAATCGGGAAGACGTTTCGCGGATGCATCGCCCGTTGGCGTGGCCCTTCCTGCCTTATGGTCGAGTCGAATATTAATTTGCACTACGACATATAGCTTTGATCTGCGATTACCCATCACTAGACAGGACGGTACGCCGGCAAACCTGCCAGCGAACGGTGCGTCCTCGATGCGACGGTGGATTCCCTCGCCGTGGCATACTCACCACGAGCGGCAACGGCAGTATGCTCAGCATAGCGATCACATGCGCATCACGACGCACCGCGATCCCTGCTGCGTTACATCCTGGAGGCGTACATAACGATGCCCCGACACAACCCGGCACTGCATCGCAGCCAGAAAGCCCCCATGACCAGGGCGAACCGGCGCTTCCTGATCGTCGGCGTAGTCATTCTGTTGGCTGCGTTTGGCTGGGTGGTGGGGATCGTGGTCGCACCCGCGTTCCAGCGCACCATCGTCATGACCAGCGGCGCGGACAATGGCATCTATCGCGGCTTTGCGGATCGCTATGCGCCCATCCTGAAGCGCGCGGGCATCAAGCTCGATATCCGCAGTTCTTCCGGCGCGGTGGAGAATTATGAGCGGTTGAGAGACCCGAACAGCGCCTACGAAGTCGGTTTCATCCAGTCGGGGACCACCAGCCCGAAGGAGACCGACGGTCTGCAGACAATCGCTGCCGTGTCGTACGAACCGATGTGGGTGTTCTATCGCGGCGACACGACGGTCGACCGGCTGTCGCAACTCCGCGGCAAGAAGATTTCGACGGGCGTGCCCGGCAGTGGCCTGCTCAACGTCGCGCAGGTATTGCTCAGCTACAGCGGCATCACGAGCCAGAACTCCACGCTGCTGCAAATGGATGCCCCGGCAGCTTACCAGGGGCTCGAAAGCGGCCGGATCGACGCGGCTTTCTTCATCGGCAGGCCCGACGCCGAGATGCAGAAGACCCTGCTGAACAGCGACCTCAAACTGATGAGTTTCGCGCAGGCAGACGCACTGGTTCAGAAGTTCCCGTCGCTTTCAAAGATCGCCTTGCCGCGCGCGTCGACGAGTGTCGCCGATGACCTGCCGCGCGCCGACGTCACGCTGCTCGCGGCAACGGCGCTGCTGGTCTCGAAAGACACGCTGCATCCGGCGCTCGTCTATCTGCTGCTCGACGCGGCTCACACCGTTCACGGCGGCGAAGATTACTTCACACCGCTCGGCACGTTCCCAAACCTGAAGACCGAAGAATTCCCGATCTCCGACGAAAGCGTCCGCTACTTCAAATCCGGCCAGCCATTCCTGTATCGCTATCTGCCGTTCTGGCTCGCGAGCGTGATCGAACGACGGCTGTTGATCCTCGTGCCGTTCGCGGCACTCCTGATTGGCTTGCTTCAGGCGTTGCCGCGCCTGCTCGAGGCGCGGATGAAAAAACGGCTCGTGGTTTGGTACCGCGAAATCAAGGCACTCGAAGACGAAGTGTGGAGCAGCAGTGAGCCGACCCGCTCGCAGATTGCGCAATGGAGCGAAGAAATCGAGAACATCGACGCGAACGCGAGCCGGATCCGCATACCGTACCGCTATTTCCAGGATGTCTACGCGCTCAAGCAGGCAATCGGCGTCGTGCGGGACCGGATAGCCCATGTTGCGCAGCGAACCCAGGAATAGCGGCGCGGCAGTGTCGGCTTCGCAGCCGACACCCCACTATCGCGCGGTTGCAGCAGACGAATAGATCGCCGGCGCGGCTGGACCCTCGACCTTGAGCATGCCCAGCGCACCCTTGTTGAAGGTGCGGAAGATCGAATGGTCGACGAGCAGGAACGTACCGGGCACCTCCGTGCGGAACTGGACGACCTTCGCACCGCCAGCCGGAACCAGCGTGGTCTGCACGCTTTCCTCGTAGTGTTTATCCGAGCCGTCCCAAACCCGATCGAAAATCTCGCCGATTACGTGGAAACTCGACACCAGATTCGGACCGCCATTACCCACGAACAACCGGACCGTTTCTCCCACTTTCGCTTTTAAGGCGTTATCGCCAGTGAGTGCGCCTTCCCTTCCGTTGAACAATACGTAAGTCGGCTGTTCGTCGACCGCCTTTGAATCGGGAGAAGCCCTTAACTTGAATTAATTATTCACTCTCTCTTATCGACACAATGTCGCATGCGATTCAAACAATCGCATTACGCGGAAATTAGCGCCGTCAAAATTCGGAGTTAATGCTCAAGGATCAGCGTGCAGCGAGGAAAGAGCCACTCCGCTCACTCGGGGAACGTGCGCAGAGCGTCGTCCGGCCGCATGAGCGCACTCAACGCAGACCTGTTCGACGCGATTCACATACTCTGCATCGTGAGAGCGGCTGTGCCGCGAAACGGCATGACGCGCACACTGGCGGCGCTGCGCCGCAACCCGGATGCGCTCGTACAGCGTCACGAAATCGTCCGGTTCGCACAGGCACTGGAAAGCGGCGGCCACTCGCTCACGCAGGCCATCGTTCTGCTACGCAAGTCCAACCCACGCCTGCGAGAATTCACGTTCGAATTTCTGCGCATGCGGATGATACGGGAAGGGTTGCCGATCTACCTTTGATTCTGTCCGCGATACGGTCCGACCCTCTTGGGAAAAGCACCCCAAACAGGCGTACATCGCTGTTCGCGCCCCGCCATAAACCACACAACCATGCTAAATCACCGGATCAAAAGGTATTTATCCGCCAATCCCCTTTTTCGCGGGCCGCCCAACGCAGGCATAATTCCAATGGAGCAGCGCGACTAAAAGGGTCGTTTTCGTATTCCTGATTATCCACGGACTACGCAAGGCGAGACGTTCGAGCGCCTCCAGTCCCACGATAGATTATCTGGCGCCGTCACGGCGGCGCCGGGCAGGAATGCATTCATGAAACCGGCAAGGAATTCGCGGTGGTCACGCTTTGGCCGATACGTGGCGTCAGGTGTATGCGCGGCCGCACTCGCGGCGACGGCCGGCTTTTTCTACTGGCGCCATGAAGCGAATCTTGCGCAGTCCCAGCCGGCTGCGCTAACGGGCGTCGCCAGCGAAATGCGGCATGACGCATCGCCATGGACGAAGCGCGAGAAGGATGCCTCGGAATTGCTGCGCGATATTCGCGACCGCGATGTCGCCGCAATCGGCGTGAGCCGCGAAGCGATTCTCGTCTCGACGACCAAGGGCGAAAAGTATTATGTGGCCGATCATAATGGCGCGTTCGCGAACGCCCTGCTGCTCGGCGATCTGAAGCCGGGCGCGACGCCGCCCTGGCAACTCGTCTGGCTGCCGCACGCCGATGTGCGCATCGGCGCCGAGCGTTGGACAGAAGCCCTCGACCGCTCGCGTGACGCGCTCAGTCTGCTGCTCCCCGTGCTGATGCTAGGCGGCCTGCTGTGGTTCATGCGCCGGGAAATGGGCGGCGGCGCGCAATTGCTCGGCGAATCGCCGACTTTGCGCTTCGACGACGTGATCGGCGCGGGCGAAGCGAAAGCCGCGCTCGCCGACGTGCGCGCGTGGCTCACCGAGCCGGCGCAGTTCACGGGCATGGGCGTGCGCGCGCCATGCGGCGTGCTCATGACGGGCGGCCCGGGCGTCGGCAAGACGCGCCTCGCGCAGGCGCTTGCAGGCGAATGCGGCGCGAACTTCATCGCCATTACGGGCAGCTATTTCAGCGCGAAGTACTACGGCGTGGGCATCCAGAAGGTCAAGCGCCTGTTCGAGCTCGCGCGCAGGAACGCGCCCACGGTCATCTTCATCGACGAGGCGGACGGTCTCGGCAAGCGCACCGATACGGGCGGCGGCCCGGCCGAGGCGGAAAGCAACCGCATCATCAACCAGTTGCTCGCGGAGATGGACGGGTTCGAGTCGAACGAAGGCGTGATCATCGTCGCCGCGACCAATCACCCGGACAATCTCGACGAAGCGCTGCGCCGCCCCGGCCGTTTCGACCGCACGGTGCAGGTTCGTCTGCCCGACCTCGAGGATCGCGCTGAAATTCTGCGCTTCTACGCCGGCAATCTGAAGACGAAAGCGGACGGCCTCGATTTCAACCAGCTCGCGCGGCTGACCACGGGCCTTTCGCCGGCCACGCTGTCGATGATCGTGAATCAGGCGGGTCTCGTCGCGCGCAAGGCCGGCAAGCAGGAAGTGGCCGCGGTGCATTTTCTCGAGGCGATCAAGATTGCGCGCATTGGCGACGTCAACGGCGCGGAGCGCGCGCTTTCGGACGACGAACGCACGCGCATTGCGATCCATGAAGCGCGACATGGCCTCGTCGCCGCCCTCCTCGGCACCGGCGTGCTGGAGGAAGTGACGATCTTGCCGCGCGGCGGCGCGTTGGGCGTGGCGCTGATCACGAAAATGCAGGACAAGTACCTGTATCGCGAGACGGAAATGCGCAACGAGATCCAGGTGCTGCTGGGCGGGCGCAATGCGGAACTGCTCATGTTCAGCGAAGCGTCGAGCGGCGCGGCGCAGGATTTGCAGGAGGCCTCGCGCATCAGCCTCGACATGGTGTCGAAGCACGGCTTCAACGCGGATGGCAATCTGTTCAGCCTCGCGGCGCTGCCGCAGCAGGTCGCGGGCTTGCAATTGAAGACCGCGATCGAGCACGCGAACACGCTGCTGCACGAACTCAACGACGCGTGCTTCGCGTTGCTGCGTGCGAACGAGCCGGTACTGCGCGCGATCGCCGACCAGTTGCTCGAGTCGGAGACGGTGCCCGGCGAGACGGTCTATCGCCTGATTCGCGAGCATGCGGCGGCCGTGGCGAGCACGCAGGCGGTGACCGAAGCGGCCGCCGCGTGAGCCGCTTGCACCGCCTTCATCGTTCGCGTCCTCAAGTCCTTTCGAGTGCCGCCATCGCCCTCACGATCACGAGCAGCACGGAAAGACTCACGCCGCTCGAAGCGCGCAGCTCCGTCAGCAGTTGCCCATAACGCTCCAGCGCAGCCTCGTGCCGGGCGCACCAGGCGTCCACGAGCGTTTGTGCGTCCGCGGCTTCGGAACCTTGCGTAAGCACGCTCGTGGTAAGCGCGCGCTTGAGGTGCGCCACCTCGGCGAGCGCCGCCGCGCGCGCCATGGTGTCCCAATGCGTCGGCGTAGGCAGCGTCGCTGCACGCTCGCCAATCCAGCTGTAATTGAGCCGCGTGCCCAAGGCGAAGTACGCCGCCGCGACACGCTCCAGCGGGCGGTCGCATGCCGCCGCCACATCGGCGATGTCGAGCAGTGCTACCGAAATATCCCCGCTCGCCACGCGCAGCGCGAGCGCGTTTTCGACGCCCGCCTTCACGAGCTCTCCCTGGCGAGCCGAAAGCGCTTCGAGGTCCGCTTCGGGCAGCAGCGTCGGCAATTGCGGCGCGAGGCGCTGAGCGGCGTCGCGGCAGCGCGCCAGCAGCGTGCTCACGCCATCGTTATCCACCGCGCCTGCTTGCAGATGCCGCAGGAACCATAGCGCCGCGCGTTCGAGCAGCCGCGCGATGTCGACGAACATGCGCGCCTGCACGTCGTCGGGCACGCGGTTGTCGAGCGCGTCGATGGCGCGCCAGATGTCATTGAGGCCGAACACGTCGCGCGCCATGATGCATGCGCGCACGATTTCGCCTGGCTGTGCGTCGGTTTCCTCCATCAAACGGTGCACGAATGCGCAGCCCACGCGGTTCACGAGCGCGTTCGTCAGATGCGTCGCCAGAATTTCGCGCCGCAGCGGGTGCCGATGCATGGGTTCGCTAAAGCGCTGCTGCAGCGGCTGCGGGAAGTAGTCGATCAGCAAGTCCGCGACGAGCGGGTCTTCCGGCACGGACGAGTCGAGCAACGCGTCGTAGAGCCACATCTTGCTGTAAGCGAGCAGCACGGCGCGCTCTGGCGACGTGAGCCCGAGTTTCGCGGCCTGACGTTCGGCGATTTCGTCGTCGGTCGGCAGGAATTCGATATGGCGATTCAGACGTCCAGCGCGTTCGAGCCAGCGCATGAGGCGCGATTCGGCATCGAGCAGTTCCACGGCGTAGCGGCCCGCGATCGACAGCGCCTGAGTCTGGTAATAGTTGTCGCTCAGCACCAGCAGCCCGACTTCGTCGGTCATCTCCGCGAGCAGGGTGTTGCGCTGTTTCGTCGTCATCTCGCCGTCGGCCACCACGAGTCCGAGCAGGATCTTGATGTTCACTTCGTGATCCGAACAATCCACACCTGCCGAGTTATCGATGGCATCCGTGTTGATGTGGCCGCCGTGCTGCGCGAATTCGATGCGCCCGAACTGCGTGACGCCGAGATTGCCGCCCTCGCCCACGACCTTGCAGCGCAGCTCCGAGCCGTTCACGCGCACGGCGTCGTTGGCGCGGTCGCCGACCTGCGCGTTGGTCTCGCGCGCGGCTTTCACATAGGTGCCAATGCCGCCGTTATAGAGCAGATCGACGTTCGCCAGCAGGATGGCGCGAATCAACTCGGTCGGCGAAAGCGCTGCCGCTTCGATGCCGAGTGCCGTGCGCACCGCGGCCGAAAGCGGGATCGTCTTCATGGTGCGAGCGAACACGCCGCCGCCCGCCGATATCGTGGCCGGATCGTAGTCGGCCCAGCTCGAGCGTTCGAGCGCGAAGAGACGCGTGCGCTCCGCGAGGCTCACGGCCGGATCGGGATTGGGATCGAGGAAAATATGGCGGTGATCGAAGGCTGCGACGAGCTTGATATGCGGCGAGAGCAGCATGCCGTTGCCGAACACGTCGCCCGACATGTCGCCAATGCCGACCACGGTGAAATCGGTGGCCTGCGTATCCACGCCCATTTCGCGGAAATGCCGCTTGACCGACTCCCACGCGCCGCGCGCCGTGATCGCCATCTTCTTGTGGTCGTAGCCCACGGAGCCGCCCGAGGCGAAAGCATCGTCGAGCCAGAAGCCGTATTCGGCGGATATCGCGTTCGCATAGTCGGAGAATGTGGCGGTGCCCTTGTCGGCGGCCACGACGAGGTAGGGGTCGTCGGGGTCGTGGCGCACGACATCGGGCGGCGGCACGATCGCGTTGTTCACAAGATTGTCGGTGAGATCGAGCAAGCCGCGCAGGAAGGTCTGATAGCACGCCACGCCCTCGCGCATCCACGCTTCGCGGTCGCTCGCCGGCGGCGGATTCTTCACGACGAAGCCGCCCTTCGAGCCCACCGGCACGATCACGACGTTCTTCACCATCTGGGCTTTCATAAGGCCCAGCACTTCGGTGCGGAAGTCTTCGCGGCGATCCGACCAGCGCAGGCCGCCGCGCGCGACGCGCCCGCCGCGCAAATGTACGCCCTCCACACGCGGCGAGTAGACCCAGATCTCGAACATCGGCTTGGGTTCGGGCAGGCCAGGCACTTTCGACGGATCGAATTTGAACGAGAGCGAGGGCCGCTCCGCGCCATTGGCTTCGCGGCGGAAATAGTTCGTGCGCACCGTCGCATTGATCACGCCGAGGAACTGCCGCAGGATACGGTCTTCGTCGAGATTGGGCACCTGGTCGAGCGCGCTTTCGATGGCCTTGAGCATGAGCGCAGTTCGTTCTTCTCGCGCCTGTGAATCGCGTGGATCGAACCGGAGTACGAACAGTTCGACGAACTGCCGGGCGATCGCGGGATTGCCGGTTAGCGCACGCTCGATATAGGCGTCGCTGAATGTCGAGCCCACCTGGCGAAGATACTTCGCATAAGCACGCAGGATCGTGACTTCACGCGCACTCAGATAGGCGCGCAGCACGAGCCGGTTGAAATCGTCGTTCTCGATGCGCGCGTTCCAGACGCGTTCGAATGCGTCTTCGAACAGCCCCTTCACACGCTCGATGTCGAATTCGGCGTCGTCGGCGAGTTCGAGGCCGAAATCGTGGACCCACGCAGGCGCGCAAGAAGGCGCTTCGATCACATAGGGCCGCTCTTCATCCACGCGCACGCCGAGATGTTCCAGCATCGGCAGGCTGCGCGAGAGCGCAATCGCTTCGCCCGCGCAATAGACCTTGAAGCGGAACGTACGCGGCCCCGCCTCGATGGGCCGGTACAGATTCATCGCGATGCGCTGCGTTCCCTGCACGCGCTCGATCAGCTCGATGTCGCGTACCGCCGTGCGCGCCGGATAGTCGTCGCGATAGCCCGGTGGAAACGAATCGGCATAGCGATGCAACAGACTCGTGCCCTGCTCTTCGCCGAACGCGTCGAGCAGCGCATCGGCCAGATCGTCCTGCCAGCGACGTGTGACCTGCACGAGTCGCGCTTCCAGTTCGTGCGTGTCGACTTCGGGCATCGAGCCGGGTTCGGCATGCACGACGAAATGAATCCGCGCGATCGCCGACTCCGAGAGCAACGGCGTGAACTCGACGGAAACGCCGTTGAAGGCGTCCACGAGCAGGTTTGCAATCCGCCGCCGCAGATCGGTGTTGTACTTGTCGCGCGAGACGTACACGAGGCAGGAAACGAAGCGGTTGAAGCGGTCGCGCCGCACGAATAACCGCGTGCGCTGGTGTTCCTGCAAGCGCAGCACACCGAGCGCGATGTCGAATAGCTCGTCCTCGCTCGCCTGCAGCAGTTCATCGCGCGGATAGGTTTCCAGCACCGTCACCAGCGATTTGCCGAGATGCCCCTTCGGCAGGAACCCCGCGCGCTGCACGATATTCGCGCATTTGCGCCGCACGATCGGGATTTCGGCGGTGGAGACCATATAGGCAGTCGAGGTGTAGAGGCCCACGAAGCGGCGCTCGCCGCACACCTTGCCATCCGCGCCGACTAACTTCACCCCAACGTAGTCCAGATAGCCGGGCCGGTGCACGGTGGCGCGCGAGTTCGCTTTCGTCAGGAAAATTGGCCACGCACCGCTGATGATGTCTACGGCCGCGGGCGGCAACGGCGTGATGTCGGGTGTGCCCGGCGCGCGCAGCGATTCACGCAGAATGCCAAGGCCCGAGCCTTCCACGCCGCGCAGGGCGTAGCCGCCGTCATGCGCAACCAGCGCGTAATCGCGCTGGCCGAGGAAAGTGAAATGGTCGGCCACCATCCATTCGAGAAACGCGCGCGCTTCGATGTCCTCTGCGCTCGTTTCGCGCGCTTTCATTGTCTTGATGGTGGTGCGCGCGGCCTCGAGCAGGTTCGGCCAGTCTTCTACCGACGCCCGCACGTCGCCAAGCACCTTGGCGATGTCGCTGCGCAATTCGTCGAGCTTTGCTGCGTCGCCGCAGCGGTCCACCTCGAAGTGGATGAACGAGGCGAGTTGCGAGTGCCCATCGCCAGCGCTGGCGCCGCCCTCGTCCACACGCTCGATCGTCCCGTCCTTGCCGCGCCAGATACGGAATACGGGGTGCAGCGCGGAATGCAGCGCGAGCCCCAGACGGTTGACGGCCATGGAAACCGAGTCGACGAGAAACGGCATGTCGTCGTTCACGATTTCGATGACCGTATGGTCCGAATGCCAACCGTGCTGCTCGAGGATCGGGTTGTAGACCTGCATGCGCTCGCTGCCCGGCACGAAGCGCTGCGCGGTTCGCCAGTGCGCCATGGCGGCGCCGTAGAGGTCGGCGATGCTGCGGCTACGCAGATCTTCCGCGTCGGCGAAATCGTAGTAGTGCCGCAGGAAAGGCTCGACGATCTGGAACGTCGGCTCGGGCAAGCGCGCCCGCGCAAATTCCATGACGTCGGAGAGCAGATGGGCGACGAATTCTTCGTTCCTCGCTAGCATGACGAACTCCTTGGCGGATAGTCATCGACTGCATCGGCGGTTCAGTCATTATGCACCGGCAAGGTGATCGAACGATGAATGCGTGCGCACGCGCTGCCTCACGGCGAGGCGCTGCACTGCAATGCGGCTGGTGGCGCAGAACTTGCTGACTGCGTACGCCCGCTTCAGCGCGCTTATGGCGCCGCTTTCGATGCGGATGTGAACTGGGCGAGCAACCAGGTGCGCAGCCTCTGGCTCGTCTCCGACCGGACACCGGTCTGTGGAAGGACAATGTAATAACCCAGCGACAGGGGCAACGAAAACTCGAACAGGCGTTGCAGTCTTCCGGCCGCGATATCGCGCTCGACGAGATGTTCGCTCGTGAGCGCAATGCCCTGCCCCGCAATGGCGGCATCGATGGCGAGCGACGATTGACTGAAGTGCGGCCCTTTCAGCGCGCCCAGCGTGTTTGTGCAGCCCAGGGCGTTGAAAAACTCCGGCCACAGATCATGAGAATCGTGGAGCAGCACATAGTTTTCCAGGTCCGCGATCGTGCGTACGGGGTAATCGGGCTTGAACAGTTGCGGGCTGGCTACGGCGAACACCTGCAGCGGAAATAGCAGGTCGCTGACGAGACCTTTCGCGAACGGTGGCTTGCCGAGCCGAACTGCGATATCCACGCCATCGGACCTGAAATTGCACAGCCCCGAATCAGCAATGATCCGGACGTCGATGTCCGGGTGCTGCTCTCCAAACTCTGCCAGCCTGGGTATCAGCCATTTCGAAGCGAATGAGGGCGTCGTGCTGATCGTGAGGGACGTCGAACGACGGTTCAGCGCCGCGGTCGCGTCGGCGACGATCGTGAGCGCCCGTTGAACGGCGGCAAAGTAAGTCTGCCCCTCGGTCGTGAGAGCGAGACCTCGCGGCCCCCTCGCGAAAAGGGGCAAATTCAGGGCTTCTTCGAGCACCCGCACCTGCTGCGCGACGGCGCCCTGGGTGACGCCGAGTTCTTCGGACGCGAGGCGGAAATTGAGGTGCCGGGCGGAGGCGTCGAACGCGCGGAGCGCATTCAGCGGCGGCAGGTGACGTGGTTTCAATGAATGCTTCAACGGGTATATTGGCTGTGGGAAGCCAGCGAACAGCCAGCAGTATTCCAACGGCAAGCCAGCAGAAATTTTATTGTCAGACCATAAAAAACATCATTCGACAATCGAATCATAACGCCATAGAGTTTCTGAACGAAACCCCATGCAGCGCGGCTCTAACGCGCTGAATTCCATTCAGGGAGGGAGCACCATGGCAGTAGAAAAAGTCGCACTCATCACGGCAGCCGGCAAGGGTATGGGCGCGGCGATCGCCCGTGAACTGGCAGCCGGCGGTTACCGTCTGGCCTTGATGTCGCCCTCCGGCAGTGCGGCCGAACTGGCGAAAGAGCTTGGCGGATTCGGCTTTACGGGCTCGGTAACCGAGCCGGACTGTATCGACCGGTTCGTCGGCGAAACGCTCGCAAAGTATGGCCGCATCGACGCTGTGGTGAACAACACGGGACATCCACCGAAGGGCGATCTGCTTTCTGTCGCCGACGAACAGTGGCACCTCGGGCTCGATCTCATCGTGCTCAACGTCGCTCGCGTGCTGCGTCGCGTGACGCCTGCGTTTCTCGAGCAAGGCGGCGGCGCAGTGGTGAACATTTCGAGCTTTGCCGCCGACGCGCCTGAGCAGGCCATGCCCGTTTCTTCTGCGCTGCGCGCCGCGTTGAGTTCGTTCACGCGCCTTTATGCCGATCGCTACGCGAAGGACAATATTCGAATCAACTCCGTGTTGCCGGGGTTTATCGACAGCTGGCCCGAGACGCCCGAAATCGTCGCCCGCATTCCGGTTGGCCGCTTCGGGAAGACACAGGAGATCGCACAGACGGTCGCGTTCCTGTTGTCGGATGCCGCGGGCTACATCACGGGGCAAAACATCCGTGTCGACGGCGGCATCGTGCGTGCTCTGTGACGCGGCAAATATGGATCAGATCGTCGACGAGGTCTGGGCACGCCTGTACGCGGGCGCCAATGCTGGAAAGCAGCGCTCGCCCTTCACGATGCTGCAGGTCGCGACGATCGCGCTAGATGGTGCGCCTGCCGTGCGGACGGTCGTGTTGCGCCGTGTCTCGCGCGAGCAGCGTTCAGTCGTGTTTCATACCGACGTGCGCTCTACGAAGGTGGCGGAATTGAGGCGTGACCCGCGTATATCGCTCGTCGGCTGTGATCTCGACGGCGGGATCCAGATAAGGCTGCACGGCGTTGCGAACATCGTCGAGACGCCCTCGGAAACGAGAGCGGTCTGGGACGCGAGCAGACCTCGGACATTGATCGTCTATCGCACGCCGCTTGCGCCCGCGACACCGGTTGCGTCACCCGCCGACGCGTATGCAACGACGCACGCCGAAAATCCCGACTCGTCAGCGGGATTCGAAAACTTCTGCCTGATTGATGCGACCGTATCGAGCATTGACTACCTCGATCTGAATCCCGCAGGGCATAGGCGGGCCAGTCTGGTGTTCGAAGAAGGGAAATGGCGCGGGACCTGGCTGGCGCCATGAATTGGAGAGCTGCTTTTTATTTTTAAAGCGTAAACGCCAGAACCCCGGCGCTCTTTCGGAGACACCGGGGTTCTGGACGTTACAGCATAAGGAGCCTGACGATTACCTACTTTCACACGGGCAATCCGCACTATCATCGGCGTGGAGCTGTTTCACGGTCCTGTTCGGGATGGGA
>NZ_JBFRCL010000098.1:0-21649 GCF_040965695.1 Paraburkholderia sp. BR10937 | reverse complement strand
CGCGTGCGTTTCGTTGAAAGATCCAGGCCAAGACCGAGCTGTGTCATCGAGGAACTCCTTTAATTCGCGTTCTTCCAGGATAGGACAACGTGACTTCAACGCCAGGACTTTTGCAGACCTTCCCTAAGCAATAAGAAATGGGTTTTCTTACTGCTACGGAGTTCATCGGGGATACGCGTGTTCTGGGGGGCGGAAGCGAAGGAGTGCTACCGGCCATCGCGTCGTGCGTGCCCATTCAATTCAATGATTTTGCACGAGAGATCATTATGTCAACAGAAGCTGTTGTAGATACCATAAGTTTTCGCAACGATGCCGACCGTGACAAGCTACGCACAGATAGCGGCCTGTCCGAGCAGGAATTTGACGCGGCCTGCAAAGAAGCATATGAGCTGCTCGAAAAAGATGGGGCTATTCTTAACGAATTCAAAATCCGAGCCGTCCGTGGTGCGATTCGTTTTCCATATAAATTGGACATCCCCTTAGCCATAGCGAGCATTCATCTAGAAATTCAAAATCCAGAGGATGGCAAGTACACCGCTGCTGTCAAAAGCAAAATTCTCGGATTTACAATCGGTGAGGCCCTTTTGACATTCTCGGACGGCCAGCTAACTCGTACTGAAAAAATCGGAACAGAAAGCCTCGGTGGCAATTACACCATCACCATACGCGTAAAAGATGGATTCGCCGTGCAATTAGAAGCCCATCTCCACGTAAAAATATTTGGAGTACGCACCGTTGATTTTGGTCCAAAATGGATTTTTTGAACCATTGCCCGCAGCGAATGTAAGGTAAGCGTCAAACCGAGGCCGTCTTGACGATCAGAACTTGGTCTCTGAGAGCCGCTGATTGGCCCCTGACCACGATAAGCACTTATGCGCTACAGGGCATAAGTGCTTACCTTGTCGCTACCCCTTGCCGGGACTCAGTGCCGTTGCGCAGGCTTTGCTTTCGTTCGCGTATGCGCGGGCATGTATCGAGTCGCGGCAGGGTAAAGGAGGCTTCTCGCCGCAGTCCCCGATGCAATTGAGTTAGGCCGACGAGAGGACTGCCTGCATTCAAGGGAAGTCCACGGTACATGCGAGCCTGTCAAACGGCGCTTGGAGGACGCCATAAACGATAATTCCGGGTTCGCTCGTCATCATCCGATATAGCCGCCGCAGCACGGGATAGCCATTGGGAACGCCGAATATTTCTTCCACTTCGGCGGTGGCGGGTGCCGCGTCGATGACCAGATAGGTCCGGGTGACGTGGATCGCGTGCTTGGCCAGAGCGTCGACGACGAAGCGCTCTCCGAACTCGTCCACAATATCGTCGCCGATATCCGGAGAAAGATAGGTCGTGTCGTACACGACTGGCGCATCGTCCATCCAGATCGTTTTTCGGACACAGAGCATCACGTGGTCGGGCAGGGCGATCGTACTCAAGGTCGGATCGGATATTTTCTCTCTCGTGACCGATACTGAACGTATGCTCGAATCGTCAAACGACGGCTGCATCGCGTCGAGTTGATGCAACAGCCGCTTTTGTTGTTTGACGTATGTTCCTTTCCCGGGAATCGATACGAGCGTCCCTGCGGCTTGCAGGTCGCGTAGCGCACGCTTTATCGTAATCGAACTAACACCGAATTCTTCACTAAGCATGGCCGTCGACGGGATCGCGGCGTCGGGAGAATAGGTGCCGACTGCGATGCGTCGACGGAGTTCCTCGCGTACCGTTTCATGCAGCGACGGGGAGGGTTGTAATTGGGGCTTGATCAAGTTGACTCTCGGGCGCGAAAGGTCGATGGGACCAACGGGACTATAGCCCGGGCGTCCATGGATGCCTAGTATCCCAAGCATTTACGGAACGTTTTGCGGACAACGGGCAGCATCCGGCGCACCGCTTTACATCGAAACAGCCCAGGCGTCCTGTGGCGAACTGTCGGATGTCGGGAAGGCGCTAAACAATCGGCGCACCGACATCAACGACGGTTCAGGTCTCACCTTGAAGCTCATGCGCCTCGCAAAATATACTAGGTATCATTTCGGTGTAACCGCCAACTGAAAATAGGGCGATATGGCGCAGCGACCGGCATCCATGGCTTGGGGAGCTTACCCCAAACGGCATAACGGCCCCCGGGGTCGTAACGCGGGCGTCGCGACTGAGCCTCTACGAGAACACCGGGATAGCAACATCACGAGCGCACTCAAGTTTGCCGATCTCGCACTGAAGATCACGAGCTGGCCGATCGGGATCGTTACGTCGGACGCCAAGGGTCCTACTGCCGCTGCTTCGCGATCATCATCAGTCTGCAATGCGCAATAACTCAATGAACTCGCGCATCGAGCCATGGTTTTCCATGTCCATTCCTTGTTCGAAGATTTCCGCGCCTTTCGACACCAAGGCGGTTCCTCGGAGGTTGCGCAGAAACTTCTCTTCCACGTCTGCATCCTCGAACGGACGGCGCCAGTGACCCAGTGGCCATTTCACTGACGTCTCGAGCAAACGACCGTCTGATAGCATGATGGTCACGGACGACATATGCTGATCGATCTTCCAGAATGCTTCCTCAGCGACCGGATCGACTTCGACGTCGATCTTTTCCATCAATTCAAGAACGTCCTCGCTTGCCATCAAGGACGGTTCATACCATTCTCGTCCCGCTTGGAGGGAGAGCGCCGCCATTGCAGATACATACTGGACGGACAATTGGGCATTGATATCGGAAGGCGGTCGCCTGTCGGAGAACCATTCCGATATTCTTGAAATCGTCCGAATCTGAATGCTGCGTATATCTTTGTGGTCAATCGAGTGCTGTTCGGCCAGATTTGAAATTGCTTCGATGGTCGTATGGAGAAATGCGCAGCATGGAAATGCTTTAAAGGACGATTCTCTCGTTCGCCAATTGTGGGCGAGATCAGCAGAAAGCAGGCTGGCATTGAATCGATCGGATCCAATGATGCTAGCGAAACCTCTGTGGGGGTCACTAAGCATCGCGAAGGGGCCGATGATGTCGTGACGTGCGCAGAGTGCGGCCTCGATTCCCGCCAGGGCCATCTGGCCATAGTTCGCCTTGAGTGCATGCGCAGGCTGTCCATACTGGACGTACCACAGAGGCAGACAGGTATTGGCCGCGGCGTGGCCTAGCGCAGAGCGGAACTGCTCTTCCGAGCCGCCAGCGACGACCATGGCGGCGGCTCCGGCAGCCAGGCCGTGCCATGCGTGATATACAGCGAATCGCAGATACACTTCGGGACTGGCTTGCGTGGCGTCGTGCAGTCGGAGACCTGCCTCATAACCGGCGACGACACCGGCGAGAAACCGCTTTGGTGGGGTATTTAGATGTTCGCTGAGCGCCAGCGCGGCAGGTATGACCGTCGCACTTGGATGGCCTACCGCGACGTCCTCGTAGTCGAGAACATCCGACAACCACGCGTTCACCTTGCCAGCCAGCGATGGCGGCATACGCAATGAGGTTCCCAAAACGGTGCAGCCATCTTGTTGTTTGGTGCTCCCGTAGCTGGCCAGGATCTTGCGGCCGAGCACCGTGTCCGTTCCGGCAACAATGCATCCGATCGTGTCCAGCGTCAGCAGTTTTGCCTTATGGACGACGTCTTCGGGAATGCGCTCGTAGCTGAGATCCGTGAGAAAGCGCGCTAACAGCCCGGCGTGTGCATGGACTGGATTGTTCGGAAACAGGATATGGTCCCGGTGTGACGACGCGGATTGCGCGTCAGCCGACGCAGTGCAGTCCTCTTCGTTTATCATTCGTGCCCTCTATGTCTAGAATTATGCTTCGCGAGAAACGTTGATCGCGGATAGCGAATCGCCGAATTCGGGCTGCTCCTTGTAGCCATGCGAAGTGGCCACCATGACGACGCGAGCGTTCTGTCCAATCTGCCCGTGATCTATCAATCTGCGCAGTCCCGTGAGCGAGGCGACACTCGAGCGCTCGAGGTACAGTCCCTCACGCGCGAGTACAAGCTGGTCTGCGATGACCTGTTCATCGCGGACCGCGACACCCACACCGTCAGTCGAATCGAGCGCCAGTAAAGTCTGGCGAGTAACGGTATCGCCTCCGATTGACTCCATGACCGTGTCCCCCGAATAGTCGCTGCAAACCATGCCATGCCCCTGTTGCGCTAGACTGATTCGTGGGAATGGTTCGACAGCGTGAACCTTTGGAATGGAGTGCACCAGACCCGAGTCGCGAAGGTCCCGGTAGCCTTTCGCAATACCCCAGAGCACGTCACCGCGTGCGGTCGGAACGATGATGTCCGTCGGCGGACGCGCCGAAAATTGCAGGTAGAGTTCGAATGCGATTGCGCGATAACCGTCGACGCCAAACGGATTGCTCCCGACGGGCGGCATGATCGAATTTGTGACCGGATACCATTCGCCCTGCCGCACACGCTGGGCGATGAGGGCCCAGCGATCGTCTGGATTTTTGGTCGCGATGATTCGCGCGCCATGCATTTCGATTGCTCTGCGCCAGTTCGGGCTGATTTCCGGTGTCGTCACGACCACACATTCGATACCGGCTCGGGCGGCATAGGCTGCCGTCGAAACCCCGGCATTGCCGCTCGATGCAACCGCGACGGTCGTCGCGCCGACGTCGATCGCTCGCTGGACAACGATTGCACCCATCCTGTCCTTGTGGGAGCCGGTTGGATTGCAGAATTCATTTTTTGTATGCAATGCATCGATGCCCAGTGCGACGGCGAGCCGGGGCAGCGCCGATAGCGGCGTGTTGC
Organism: Paraburkholderia sp. BR10937; assembly: GCF_040965695.1. NCBI lineage: Bacteria > Pseudomonadati > Pseudomonadota > Betaproteobacteria > Burkholderiales > Burkholderiaceae > Paraburkholderia > Paraburkholderia sp. BR10937. The sequence goes on along the minus strand of NZ_JBFRCL010000098.1, from coordinate 16,916 downwards.
CTTCTCCCAGTCCCGTAGCACCGCGATACGACAGCCAGTCCGTGATGTTTTCGGTATTCAGGTCCGCCGGAAAAGCGGTGTAATGCGGTGCGACGCTCGCCGGTGTGCCCGCCCTTTGGCACGACGGGCAACCTTCGAAATAGTCGTCCAGCGCGTGTACTAGCCCGCACTGGATACACTTCATGCCGGAAACGTTGGGATTGAGTCGGCTCATCAGTTCGCTCCCGGGAGGTATGACGTGGCCGCGTCCTCCAAAAGTCCGAAAAGACAATCGCCGCGGCTCGCCAATGCCGGATGCCGCTTGCAAACGACCAGTCCCGCACGGCGGAAGTAGATTTCGACGGGCGGGTCATGCGGTCGGTCGATCGAATGCAGGAGCCCGGCAAGCTGACCTTCTTCGACTCGCTCGCCGAGCTGCGCCATGGGCTCGAACAACCCGTCGTATTCGGCATACACGAACAGGTCCATGCTCTCGCAACTCATCAACGTGACTTGCGCGGGATCGGGCACGTCGCATGACGACAGGATGCCAAGATGCTTGAGAAGTCTGAGCGAGCCCTCTTCGGCCAGCGTACAGCCGTTGCCTCGAAGCGTGGTACCTCCGCCCAGCTCCGCCGTGATGACCGGCACCCCGAATTGGGCAGCTGCAGCAGGCAGTGTGGTATTGCCGCCGCCACCGGCGCCGTCGGTAAATTCCGCAAGCGGCACGCCGAATACACGCAGCAGGTCGTGCAGGCGTTCGATTTCCGCTTCCGTATTTGCGCTACGGACGAGTGCACACGGCATATAGTCGAGCGAGCGGCCGCCCGAGTGGAGATCAACGACGAGATCGGCCATCGGCAGAAGCACTTCGCAGACATAGTGCGCGATCATTTCGGTGGCGGTACCGTGCGCGCGCCCGGGATAGACGCGATTGAGGTTGCCTCCGTCAATGGGTGAAACCCTTCGCCCCGCCTTGACCGCCGGAAAGTTGAGTGACGGAAGAATGATCACGCGTCCGTGCAGATTGTCGTGGACTAACTGTCTCGCGATGCGCATAAGGCCGATCTGGCCTTCGTACTCGTCGCCATGCGTTCCCGCGAGCAGTACCGCAGTCGGACCGTCGCCATTTTTCACGCAGACGACCGGAATCGGAATCCAGCCATACGCGGACGTGTCGGTGGAAATCGGCAGCCGCAAGCAATCGACTTGCTTGCCGTTCTTTTCGTAGTCGATCGTCGACCAGATTCGTGTAGAGCCTGACATGTGAAACCTATGAGAGATCGGATGTTTATCGAATCACGGGAAGGGTTTCTGGCGAGGGTGGGCACAGGAACTCGATGCCGGACTCGGTGACGAAGACCACTTCCTCGAACTGAAACACAGCGCCATCGCGCTCAAGTTTCGGTTCGATGTGCAGAATCATCCCTGGCTCGATGACCGTCGTGTCGGCCCTCGACAGCGACGGCGGCTCGGTTACGTCGAGGCCACCACCATGACCGATGCGCGATACGGCGCCGTACACCGACCCCAATGCGGCGTCGCGCCACAGTGCGTCGAAGTGTTGGTACACCTCGGAACACGTGATTCCGGGGCGGATATGGTTGACAACATCCAGCGTCAGCAATCTCACCGCCGTGTAGGTCTCGAGTTCCCAATCCTTGGGGTCACCGGCACGAGCGATCCGATTGCGATCGGCCGGATACCCACCATACGTAGCGCGAAAATCGGTCCATACGTAATGACCTACTTCGAGCTTCCGATCCTTCGCCGTGCGAGCGTAGGCGAAATCGCCGCTGGAAAAGAGCATCGCAATCGGATCGGCACTTTCGGCGCCGTTCAGATAGATCTGTGCCTGCATGAGGTAATAAAGTTCGTACTCCGTCATGCCAACATAGGCGTGCTTGATCGTCTGGTCGAATGCCGTATTGACGATCTCATATGCGGTTCGATTGAGATCGGCTTCGAATCTGGACTTGACCAGCCTGACTTTCCAGATCGCATCGGCTGCACTTTTGACGCGACCGCTCGCATCGATCGAACTGAGCGCGTCGATCAATCCCAACGAACCACGTCCGAACATGTCTTGACCATAGTCCACTGCAATATGGACACCGCTCCCGGTCGTCTTGCCCTCTAGCCAGTCCGAAACAGCGGTGACAGCTTCGTCAAGATAGCCTTTGTAGTAGACCGGCTCGAAAATTCGATCTCTGAGCTGGATCGTTGTTGCTTCGCCAAGGCTGCCGAAGAGTGCGAAGTCTTGGGATGAAATGGCAGCGAAGATCGGGCGTGCTTTGTGATCCCAGGAGAGTTCCTGGTAGTCCGTGAAATAGTCAACGTTTTTCTTGTCGGTCAAAACAATAACGTCGATCCCGGCTTTTGCCATTTCCCGGCGGATGTTGGTCAATCGCTGGCGGAGTTCGTTTTCGGGAACCGGGGGAGCCGGCGCACGGAAGACGGCAGGAATGTCGAGTTGAAGTGCAGTCATCTTTAGATCTCCATGTCATGAGACGGAAAGTCAATGGAACAGGCGAGGCGATCAAACGGAGCTTGAACAACGCCATAGATCGTCAAATTCGCGTCGGTGGTAATCATCTTGTAAATGCGACGCAGCATCGGATATCCGTTCGGAACCCCAAATATCTCGGCCGCGCGATCGGAAGCAGGAAAGGCTTCCACAACGATCTGTGTCTTGACGAGCCGGATGCCGCGGCGCTTCAGCGCGTCGACGATAAAGCTGCTGCCGAACTCGTCGATGATCTCGTCTTCTACGTTCGCCGAGAGGTAGCTGGCGTCATAGAGAAGTGGTGAGCCGTCTGATGAGATGACTTTCCTGACGCAGAGCATTGTATGGTCGGGGGCCGCAAGCGTGGCCATGGACGGATCACCGATCTTTTCCCGCGTCACCGAGATCAAGCTGATGTCGGCCCCATGCAGGGACGACATGCGCATATCGAGTTGACGCAGGATTCGCTGCTGTTTCTTCACGTAGGCGCCCTTGCCGCGAATCGTGACCAGCACGCCAGCGGCCTGCAAGTCACGCAGCGCCCGCTTCACGGTAATCACGCTGACATTGAATTCTTTACTCAACATGGCGGTGGACGGAATCGGCATGTCGCTCGCGTATATGCCATTCCTGACCCGCTTGAGAAGTTCGTCGCGCACTGTCTCGTACAAGGACAAAGTTGTCTCCAGTATTGGTCTGTTTATTCAAGCGGCTTTAGATCGACCTTCCAGTTTCGCTACTCGGGTAAACACGAGTGCACCGTCGAAGATCGTTGCTTGACATGCCTGGTATGCCAAGTATACTCAACGCACCAACAAAAGGAAAGGAGACAGTTATGACGATCCAGGTCTGGAGTAAACGGCTGGCGCTTGTTCTTGCTGCGGCGAGCACGCTGATTGGCGGCAGCATCGCCCAGGCGCAGTCAAGCGATAGCCAGGCGATCCACGGTGGGGAAATCACGGTAGGAATTCACAATCAGGTGCCGTGGGGATACCGAAACGCCGATGGCAGCGTTTCTGGCGTCGGTCCTGACATGATCCGGGCCGTTCTCGGTCAGGTGGGTGTCAAGAAAATCAACTTTGTCGTCGTCGACTTCGACGCGCTGATTCCGAGCCTGCTCTCCAAGCGGATAGATGCCGTAGCTTCGGGCTTGGCAATTACCCCGACGCGCTGCAAACAGGTAATTTTCAGCAATCCGGATTTGGCTATCGGCGATGCGCTTCTGGTGAAGAAAGGGAATCCTCTCAATATCCATAGTTATGCGGACGTTGCAAAGAACCCAGCGATTCGGTTTGGCGGCGGACGGGGAAGTTCTGCTGTCGAGCATGCGATCGCTGCCGGAATCCCCAAGGATCGGATTCTTCTGCTTAAAGACGTCGAGTCTTCGGTCGGAGCCATTCTGGCCGGTCGCATTGACGCCGACACCGAATCGGCTTCAACTGTAATCAGTACGCTCAAGGATCCAAACGTCGGCAACCGGCTCGAGCGCGCGACGCCCTTTACCGGGTTGGTAAAGAATGGGCAGCAGGTTGCCAATTACGCGGCAATCGCATTCCGGACGGAGGATTCGAAACTGCGTGACCTGTATAACGCGGGGCTAGCAAAAATGAAGGCCGATGGTTCGATCAAGAAAGTCTTCGAAAAATATGGATTCGGGGAAACCGAGATGGCGCCAACTGACGTAACGGCGAAAGCGGTGTGTGGCGCGGATTATCGATGATCGGGATTTGTCAATCTGAGGAGCGATCGCATGAACTTTCCTGACGTCATTATCGGAATATACAAGGGGTTCGGTATCACCGCGGCCGTCACTCTACTCGGACTCCTGTATGCGGTGCCGTTTGCGCTGGTCGCTGGAATATTGCAGAACTTCGCGACTGGCACTCCGCGCAAAGCAATTACATTCATCATCGAGCTGTGGCGAAGCTCGCCTGTTATTGTGCTGCTCTATGCGTTCTACTATACGCTTCCCGCTTTTGGAATTCATCTTTCCGGGATCACGGTTGGCGCACTCGTGCTCGGACTGAACTCGGGTGCATATAGCAGTCAGTCGGTCCGCGCCGCCTTGCAAGCACTGCCTCGCGGACAATGCGAGGCAGGCTTGGCCTTGGGGTTGAATCGTTTCGAGGTGCTTTGTCTTGTCGAGTTGCCGCAGGCAATCAGAGCCATGATTCCAACGTTCATCAACGATCTTATTCAACTGATCAAGGGAACCGCATTGGTATCTCTTATTACGTTGTCTGACATGACGTTCCGTGCCAAGGAGATCTCGGAGTTGAGCTATAACCCGTTGTTAATTTATTCGAGTCTTTTGTTATCCTATCTGATTCTATGTTATCCAGTGACTATTTTTGGGCGATATCTTGAGACATCGCACGGGAGCCGGCGAGGGCGGTCATGAACTTCGATTTTGATTTTGCGTTGCGAATCGTGCCGCAAGTCCTGGAAGGTGTCGGGAATACGATCCTCGTTGCGATCCTGAGCTTCGTGGGTGCGCTGGCGCTCGGTTTCGTCTGGGAAATGCTGCGCCGTTCCAATGCCGTTGTGCGTCCGATGGTTCAATTCATCATCGATGCGATCAGGTCTACTCCGGCACTTGTTCAGATTTATTTCCTGTTTTTCGTTCTCCCTTCTTACGGAATCGTCTTGCCCGCGTTATTCATCGGTGTATTCGGACTTAGTTTTTACTACTCCGGATATATGGCCGAAGTGTTCAAGGCCGGCATCGACGCCGTTCCGGTTGGCCAGAGCGAGGGTGCGAAAAGCCTCGGGCTCACTTGGTGGGACACCACGGCCTTCGTTATCGCTCCGCAGATGTTGCGAAACGTGGCCGCGCCTCTGGGTGCGTATGCCATTGCGATCCTGAAGTCTACGCCATACCTGGCGGTGATCGCGGTTCCCGAAATGCTAGGCAGCGCAATGGACGTGGCTTCCGAAACCTACCGTTACGCTGAGCCGATGCTTGTTGCTGGTGTGCTCTTTCTGGCACTAGCCCTGATCGCGGTCGTATTGGTCGGAAAGGTCGAGCGCCACCTTGGGATTGGCGCTCCTCAACGATAAGCCGACAGCAGTCTATCAAGACGTTTGAAGTGTTGTGGAGGAAAACATGGTATCCCAAATGTCGCAACCACGCGAACCGGCGGGGTTGCAAGCGAATACGCCCGAGTCGATCGCGGTAGCAATTGAAGGTGTATCGAAGTGGTACGGCGAATTTCAGGTTTTGCGCGACATCAATTTGAATGTGGCGTTCGGCGAGCGGATCGTGGTCTGCGGTCCGTCAGGATCAGGAAAATCGACGCTGATCCGCTGCATCAATCAGCTGGAGACGCACCAGGAAGGCCGGATCGTTGTGGACGGTGTCGAGATGCACGCGAAGATGAAGGGGTTGTCGCACATGCGCCGAGATGTCGGAATGGTATTTCAGCATTTCAATCTGTTCCCTCACTTGAGCGTGATCGACAACTGTACGCTGGCGTTGATCCGTACTGGCCGAGCGTCGCGGGCGGAGGCCAAGGCGATTGCGATGGAAAACCTCAACCGGGTTCGCATACCGGACCAGGCGAAGAAGTATCCGGCACAGCTTTCCGGTGGGCAGCAGCAACGCGTCGCAATTGCTCGTGCGCTCTGCATGAAACCAAAGATCATGCTGTTTGACGAGCCGACGTCAGCGCTCGATCCGGAGATGATCAAAGAAGTACTCGATGTGATGACCGGACTTGCGAACGATGGCATGACGATGATCTGTGTGACTCATGAGATGGGATTCGCTCGTGAAGTTGCTGACCGTATCGTATTTATGGACGGTGGGGAAGTCATCGAATGTGCACCGCCGGATACCTTCTTCCGCAATCCGACGCATATCAGAGCGAAGAAGTTTCTGAGTCAGTTGTTGCACAAATAATGCGAGGTCGCAGCCGACTTCGATAGGAGGGTATCGGCGGCTGCACCAAAACATCGTGAATCGATGAGGAAATTGAGGCCACAAAGAATCCTGCCGGCGTTCGACGGGGCACGAACCTAACGCTGGCATTACGCTCCGAGAGGTTTATACGTTAGGCCCCCAGGTCGTATTGGAAAACGCGCACTCATAGTTGTCGGAGCGAGGAAGCCCGAGTAGTTCGGGCAACGTTGCGGGACCGCGGTTTCAGCCGAGGTTTGCCGCGCAGTGAGGATCGGTGTGGCATTGCAGGATCGATGCGACCGGGGCGATGAAGAATGCGCGGCTCGGGAAACGGGAGAGCACCACCACTTTATGCAAACTAGTTGTTACGTACTACAAATTGATTTTCAATAACTACCACGTTTGGAGACGATGATATGAAGGCGAAATTGCTGGTGGCGTCCGTATTGGCCGGGATCGGAGTGTCCGCCTATGCGCAAAGTACCGTCACGTTGTATGGACTCATCGATGAAGGTTTTGACTTCACGAATAATGCAGCTGGAAGCCGGGCATACGAGCTACAAAGCGGATACGTGCAGGGTAGTCGGTGGGGACTGAAAGGTACGGAGGACCTCGGTGGCCAGCTGAAGGCCGTGTTTCAGATCGAGAGTGGGTTCAACGTGAACAACGGCAAGCTCGGCCAGGGCGGCCTGATGTTTGGACGTCAGGCATACGTGGGGCTGTCAAGTTCGACGTATGGCAAGCTTACTTTTGGTCGCCAGTATGACTCTGTTGTCGACTACTTCTCGTTGACGACAGCAAATGGAACATGGGCAGGTTATCTGCTCTCGCACCCATACGACAACGACAATACGGATGGCACTTTTCGGGTCAACAATACGGCGAAATATACCAGCCCGAATTTCGGTGGCTTCCAATTCGGTGGCACTTACAGCTTCTCAAATGACACCAATTTCGCCAATAATCGTCAGTATAGTCTGGGAGCACAATATGAGACCGGAAGCATCCTGATCGCGGCGTCCTATCTACAGGCCAACAATCCGTCATCAACCGCGACCGGTGCGATCAACAATGGTGGCGATGAAAATTTTGTGGGTGACCGGCTGCGCATCTTTGGTGCTGGTATCAACTACTATATTGGAAGCGCCACTTTCGGCTTCGCATACTCGAACGTGGATGTGAAGAATCCGGTGAACTCCGGGTACGTGGGCGCTATTACGCCTGTCAGTGGTCCGGCTTCGGACCTCCGCTTCCAGAACTTCGAAATCAATGGCAAGTACCAGTTCACGCCAGCGTTCTATGTTGGCGCGATGTACACCTACACGCACGCGACGATGACCACGGCAGCGGGCAGCTTCCATCCGAACTATCAGACGGTCGGGTTGATGGGTGACTACAACATCTCAAAGCGAACAGACGTTTATCTTCAGGGTGCCTATCAGCATGTAGGAGGAGATACGACGGGTTCAGTGCTGGATTTCGCATATGTACCCGGTGCGTACGGTGTTTCCTCGGGCAACAGCCAGCTCGCTTTGCGCCTCGGGCTCCGTCATAAATTCTAGTCGACTCAGCCAAGCACCAAATCGATGAGATCACGCGGGCTCGAAAACCGATGTCTGTTGACCCAATCTCGCCTCAGCGCGACAGGGGAAAAAGGTGTCGAGCTCGCGTCGTCTAGTGCCGGTGTGAAGATATTAACTGTTCAAGGAACGAGTTCGACTCAATCCTATAGTTCGCGATTCGGTTGAGGTACCAGCGGCCGTGTGCGACTGGGCATTTCAGCTTCTGCATTAACTGTCTTCCCGGTCGACTACTTGTCGGCACAAGGGCGTTACCAGTGCCAACGCTAGACGTTGGCTACTGCCACCCTCAAGTCCACTCCTGAGGCGTTTCCTCGCCACTCGGCAACGTGAGGCCAACGGTCGGCAACGGCAACGCTGTCTTGTACCGCACCTGCTTAAGCGCAAAGCTGGAGCGGATGTTCGACACGCCAGGTATTTTCGTGAGCCATTGGACGATGAAGTGCTCAAGGCTTTGCATGTCCGGCACGACGACGCGCAGCAGATAATCGGCGTCGCCTGTCATCAGATAGCACTCCATCACTTCTGGCCGATCCTCGATCTCCTTTTCAAAAACGCGTAACGCGTCTTCTACCTGTTGTTCGAGGCTAACCTGAATGAACACATTGATACGTAACCCGAGCGCGCCGGCGTCGAGTAGGGTCACGTGTTGGCGGAACAGGCCGAGCTTTTCAAGTGCGCGTACGCGATTGAAGCAGGGAGTGGGCGAGAGGTTAACCGCGCGGGCGAGCTCAGCGTTTGTGATACGCGCATTGTCCTGCAACTGCCGCAGGATCGCGATGTCGGTGCGGTCTAACCGGCGGGTCGGGAGTTTTGTTTCGGACGTCATAGTATGGAAATCTCATGTGAGGCATCGTTACCAGAATTTATACCCTATTTGAGCTGAAAACTCCCCCACAAAAGAGACGCACATTTTGTGATGGGATGGATAAGCTCTTCCCATGTCCTCGAATTCGAAATTACGACCCGCACGAGTCTCGAAGCTCACGAATCTCACTGTTTAGCCTGGAGTTGCCATGACCGATTTATCGAGCGGTGTTCAGCCCGTTCTTGCCCTCAATCAAGCCCGCATGGACAACGACCCGCAGGAAACTGCCGAGTGGATCTCCGCACTGGATGGCGTGGTGGAGCATGTCGGGCTCGGACGTGCCCAGTATCTTTTCGACCGCCTGGCCGCGCATGCATTGTCGAGCGGCATCGCAACGGCGCGTGCGAACGTCACGCCCTATGCGAACACCATCCCGGTCGAACAGCAGCCGCCGTTTCCAGGTGACGTCGATACCGAAGAGCGACTCGCCGCTGCACTACGCTGGAATGCGCTCGCGATGGTGGTGCGAGCGAACCGCGCTTACGGCGAACTCGGTGGACATATCGCGAGCTACGCATCGGCAGCGGATCTTTTCGAGGTTGGATTCAACCACTTCTTTCGCGGTGCGAACGATGCTCATGGCGGTGACCTCATCTATTTTCAGCCCCATTCGTCGCCGGGAGTATACGCGCGCGCATTCCTTGAAGGTTTCCTGAGCGAGCAGCATCTGGAGCACTACCGTCGCGAGATCGCGGGTCCGGGTCTGTGTTCCTATCCGCATCCGTGGCTGATGCCTGACTTCTGGCAGTTTCCGACGGGATCGATGGGCATCGGCCCTATCAACTCGATCTACCAGGCGCGCTTCATGCGTTACCTGCAGAACCGTGGGCTGCTCAAAACGGAAGGCCGCAAGGTCTGGGGCTTCTTTGGCGACGGCGAGATGGACGAGCCCGAATCGATCGGTGCCTTGTCGCTCGCCGCACGCGAGCGGCTCGACAACCTCGTTTTCGTGATCAACTGCAATCTGCAGCGACTTGACGGCCCCGTGCGAAGTAACGGCCGCATCATTGACGAACTCGAGGCGCAATTCACGGGGGCGGGCTGGAACGTCATCAAGGTCGTGTGGGGTTCTAATTGGGACGGTCTTTTCGCACGCGATCGCACCGGCGCGTTGTTGCGAGCGTTTGCTCATACCGTCGATGGACAGTTTCAGACCTTCTCTGCCAATGACGGCGCCTACAACCGCGAACGCTTCTTCGGACAGAACGAGGAACTGGCTGCGCTTGCCGCGCATCTGAGCAACGACGATATTGACCGCCTGCGCCGCGGTGGCCATGACGTACGCAAGCTGTATGCGGCGTACAACAGGGCACTGAAACATGCAGGGCAGCCCACGGTGATTCTCGCGAAGACAATGAAGGGCTTCGGCATGGGCTCGATCGGCCAGGGCCGGATGACCACGCATCAACAGAAGAAGCTCGACGTCGAACAACTGAAAGCGTTTCGCGACCGGTTCCGCTTGCCCCTCTCCGACGAAGACGTCGAGCAGCTGCGGTTCTACAGGCCGGCGGACAACAGTCCAGAAATGCGGTACCTGCATGCCCGGCGCGAAGCGCTCGGCGGGTATCTGCCCCGCAGGCGGACAACCGCGTCGCAAATGCTGCCTGTTCCCGCATTGCCGGCGTGGGGGCAATTTGCGCTGGACGCGAACGGCAAGGAGATGTCGACCACGATGGCGCTCGTGCGGATGCTCGGGAGCCTTCTGAAAAACGCGTCGCTCGGCCCTCGCATTGTTCCCGTAGTCGCCGATGAGGCACGCACGTTCGGTATGGCGAATCTGTTCCGGCAGGTTGGGATCTATTCGCCGCTCGGGCAGCTGTACGAGCCCGAAGACATGGGCTCAATGCTGTATTACCGGGAAGATACGGGCGGACAGATACTGGAAGAGGGCATTTCGGAGGCGGGCGCTGTGTCCTCGTGGGTCGCCGCAGCCACTTCATACAGCGTGCACGACCTGCCCATGCTGCCGTTCTACATCTACTACTCGATGTTCGGTTTCCAGCGCATCGGCGATCTCATCTGGGCTGCCGCTGACCAGCGTGCGCGTGGCTTTCTGATCGGTGCAACGGCGGGGAAGACGACACTCGGTGGCGAGGGTTTGCAGCATCAGGACGGCACGAGCCATCTGGCGGCCTCGACGGTACCGAACTGCCGCGCCTACGATCCGGCATTCGCGTACGAGGTGGCCATGATCGTAGACGAAGGCATGCGCGAGATGATTGAACGTCAGCGCGATGTGTTCTATTACCTGACGGTGACGAACGAGAACTACGCACAGCCTTCACTTCCGGATGCACCCATCGAAAGCGTTCGTGATGGTGTGCTCAAGGGCATGTATCCGCTTGACACAACATCGCTCGATCGGGCTGAGGTCCAGTTGCTCGGTTCGGGGGCGATTCTGGGCGAAGTGCAGGCGGCCGCGCGCCTGCTGAAGGAAGACTGGAACATCGAAGCATCGGCATGGAGCGTCACCAGCTTTACCGAGCTGCACCGGGACGGTGTCGCGTCCGAACGCACCGATCGTTTGTTCGACGAGGATCGCGCTGCCGCTCCGTATGTGACGTCTGCGTTGTCTCCCACGCACGGGCCCGTGATCGCGGCGACAGACTATGTGCGCGCCGTTCCCGAACTCATTCGTGCATATGTGCCGCGGCGCTATGTGACGCTTGGCACCGATGGCTTCGGACGCAGTGACACCCGTGCGGCGCTGCGGGCCTTCTTCGAAGTCGACCAACATTCGATCGCGATTGCCGCGCTGAAAGCGCTCGCGGACGACGGTGCAGTAGCGGTCGAGCTCGTCAGGCGTGCCGTTGATCGCTATGGCAAGCATGACGCGAACCGGGCCGCGCCGTGGCAACGGTGACGGGCAGGCACTACCGGAGCTAATAATGAAGATTGCGGGTGCTGAGATCCAACAGGTTGCGAAAGCCGGCGCTCCGGATACTTCGGGCAGGGACGGCGATGCATCGGGAGCACAGATTGTCCTGTCCGTCCTGCGCGGGGAGGGTGTTGAGACGGTTTGGGGGTATCCAGGCGGCGCGGTCCTGCCGCTTTACGATGCGCTCCACGAATCCATCGATGTTACCCATTTGCTGGTTCGCCATGAACAGGCCGCCGTCCACGCGGCGGATGGTTTCGCGCGCGCGACGGGAAAGGTCGGCGTAGCGCTGGTGACATCGGGGCCGGGTGTGACGAACGCGGTGACAGGCATTGCGACTGCCTATTTCGATTCCATTCCGATGGTGGTGATCTCCGGTAACGTGCCCACACACTCTATCGGAACCGATGCGTTTCAGGAGTGCGATGCTGTCGGAATTACCCGGTCGATCGTCAAGCATAACTTTCTGGTGCTGGATGTCTCTCAACTGGCGAAGACGCTCAAAAGCGCGTTTCATATCGCCCGCACCGGACGCCCCGGGCCTGTGCTGGTGGATATTCCCAAAGACGTGCTTCAGGCGAAGACGCCATTGCGCATACCTGAATCCGTCACGCTGCGATCCTACCGTCCGCGCACGGAACCTCATGCGGGACAGGTGCGGCGGGCCGCCGAGGCGCTCGCGCGCTCGCGCCGGCCATGCATTCTCGTTGGCGGCGGAGCGGTTGCATCGGCTGCCAGCGGGGAGATTGCGGAACTCGTGCGGCGACTCGATGCCCCGGTGACGAACACGTTGATGGCGCTTGGCGCCTTTCCCGCTTCGGATAGGCGGTGCCTCGGAATGCCAGGACTGCATGGAACGTACGAAGCCAACATGGCGATGCAGCATTGCGACGTACTGATTGCGCTCGGTGCGAGATTCGATGACCGGGTCATTGGAAATACCGGGGACTTTCGGTCAGATAGCAGGACGACTATTCATGTTGATATTGATCCCGCGACAATCGACAAGCGGGTGCAGGTTGACATTCCGATCGTGGGAGACGTGAAGACCGCGGCGCGCGCGATACTGAGACAGCTCGAAGCACAACGTATTCATGCTGGGCACCGGAAGGACTGGTGGACACAGATTGAGACTTGGCGTGAGAAGCGCTGCCTCGCCTATGAGCCGGCAGAAGATGTAATCAAGCCTCAGTTCGTCATTCAGCGACTTTGGGAGGCTACCGGAGGCGATGCCTATATCTGTTCGGATGTCGGACAGCACCAGATGTGGGCCGCGCAGCTGTATGGATTCGATAAACCTCGCCGATGGATCAACTCGGGAGGCCTCGGAACCATGGGTGTCGGACTGCCCTATGCGATGGGCGTCAAACGCGCGCTTCCGGACGCGGATGTGGTCACAGTAACCGGAGACGGCTCGATCCAGATGTGTATCCAGGAGTTGTCGACCTGCAGGCAGTACGACCTCGGGGTGAAAATCGTTTCCCTCAACAACGGCTATCTCGGCATGGTAAGGCAGCTGCAGCATGTGACTTATAGCGACCGTTACTCCCACTCGTACATGGACGCGTTGCCTGACTTTGTCGCACTTGCCCGCGCTTATGGGCATGTCGGCTTTCGCATCGATCGACCATGCGATGTCGAGCCCGTGCTGCGCGAAGCACTTGCCATGAAGCAGCGTACGGTATTCATGGACTTTGCCATCGATCCGTCCGAGAACGTCTGGCCTATGGTTCGAGCGGGCGCGGGACTGACGGACATGCTGATGAATTCGCGCGATGTCGACCGGTAGTTCAGCATGGCTAATGTTCAACATAGCCAGGACTTCGGGCAGCCCGGCGCCTGCTGCCTGTTCTGGCATTGACGCATTCGCGAGAAACACTACGCAACGATCGTTGCGCTCGCCTTGGACCGCGATTGGGAGATTACTGAAGTGCGTGTAACAGAGATTAAGGTGCCTGACATCGGCGACTACAAGGGCGTCCCCGTCATCGAGGTACTGGTTGGCCCCGGTGATGTAGTACGGGAGGAGCAATCGCTGGTTACGCTGGAGTCGGACAAGGCCACCATGGACGTGCCCAGTCCTTTTGGTGGCGTCGTTCGGGAAATAAAGCTCAGGGTCGGCGATGCGGTGTCGGAAGGTTCGGTCATCCTGCTCATGGAGCCGCAAGGTGCGGCGGCCGAGGCGGTCACCGGTAAGGTTGACGCGAGCGAGAAGACCGGGCGTCGAGATGGCTCACCCATTGTTGATGAGGAGCGCAGTCCGGCAGGTCATCCATCCGCGCCTGCGCCAGCGGCCGTGATCCCGGAGAAGGAGGTTGGGCTGAGCGGATCAAGCCATGCTTCGCCGTCGGTGCGTAAACTGGCGCGCGACCTCGGCATGGACATCACGCGAGTTCAGGGCACCGGGCCGAAGGGCCGCATCAGCCAGGACGACGTCACCGCGTTCGTGAAGGGCGTGATGACGGGCGCGCTCGCTGCGCCGGCTGGCGCTGCCGCTGGAGTAGCCCCAGCGGCAGCGAGCGGTACGGGCCTGAACCTGCTGCCGTGGCCGAAGGTCGATTTCACGAAGTTCGGCCCGATCGATACGCATCCGCTGTCGCGCATCAAGAAGATTTCCGGCGCGAACCTGCACCGCAACTGGGTCATGATCCCGCACGTCACGAACAACGACGAAGCGGACATCACCGACCTCGAAGCGCTGCGCGTGCAGCTGAACAAGGAAAACGAGAAGGCGGGCGTGAAGTTCACGATGCTCGCGTTCGTCATCAAGGCCTGCGTCGCGGCGCTCAAGAAGTTCCCGGCGTTCAATGCGAGCCTCGACGGCGACAACCTCGTCTTCAAGCAGTACTACCACATCGGTTTTGCCGCCGACACGCCGAACGGCCTCGTCGTTCCGGTGATCCGCGACGCGGACAAGAAGGGTCTCGTCGACATCGCGAAGGAAATGGCCGAGCTCTCGAAGCTCGCGCGCGACGGCAAGCTCAAGCCGGACCAGATGCAAGGCGGCTGCTTCTCGATCTCGTCGCTCGGCGGCATCGGCGGTACGCATTTCACGCCGATCATCAACGCACCGGAAGTGGCGATCCTCGGCCTGTCGAAGAGCGCGATGAAGCCGGTGTGGGATGGCAGGCAGTTTGTGCCTCGCCTCATGCTGCCCCTGTCGGTTTCATGGGATCATCGCGTCATTGATGGCGCAGAAGCTGGCCGCTTCAATGCCTATCTCGTCACGATTCTGGCCGACTATCGACGGGTATCGCTTTGATCCGCGACGAGCTCCGGTACAACCGCAGGGAAGAAATCAATCCATGACGCTTATCGATGTAAAAGTGCCGGATATCGGCGACTTCAGGGACATTGAGGTCATTGAAGTCAACATCAAGACCGGTGATGTGATCGAGAAGGAGCAGACGCTGCTCTCGCTCGAGTCGGACAAGGCCACGATGGAAGTGCCCAGCGACGTCGCGGGCACGGTGAAGGAAGTGAAGATCAAGGCTGGCGACAAGGCTTCGCAGGGCACGGTGATCGCTCTGGTCGAGGCTTCAGAAGGCGCAGCGGCGCCGGCTCCGAAGGCTGAAGCGCCGAAGGCAGCAGCGCCGGCGCCGCAAGCCGGCAGCTTCAGCGGCAGCGCCGATGTCGAATGCGACATGCTCGTGCTCGGCGCGGGCCCCGGCGGCTACTCGGCGGCGTTCCGCTCCGCCGACCTCGGCATGAAGACCGTGCTGGTCGAGCGTTATTCGACGCTTGGCGGCGTGTGCCTGAACGTGGGCTGCATCCCGTCGAAGGCGCTGCTGCACACGGCGCTCGTGATCGACGAAGCCGAAGCGCTCGGCTCGCACGGCATCACGTTCGGCAAGCCGCAGATCGACCTGGACAAGTTGCGCGACTTCAAGTCGGGCGTCGTCAAGAAGCTGACGGGCGGCCTCGCCGGCATGGCGAAGGCGCGCAAGGTCGAAGTCGTGACGGGCGTGGGCGCGTTCCTCGATCCGAACCACATGGAAGTGGTGGGCGAGAACGGCAAGAAGATCGTCAAGTTCAAGCAGGCGATCATCGCTGCGGGTTCGCAGGCCGTGAAACTGCCGTTCATGCCGGAAGATCCGCGCGTGGTCGATTCGACCGGCGCGCTGGAACTGCGTCAGATTCCGCAGAAGATGCTGGTGATCGGCGGCGGCATCATCGGTCTGGAAATGGCCACCGTCTACGCGACGCTCGGCGCGCAGATCGACGTCGTGGAAATGCTCGACGGCCTGATGGCCGGTGCGGACCGCGACCTCGTGAAGGTCTGGGAGAAGTACAACGCGAAGCGCTTCGCGAACGTCATGCTCAAGACCAGGACCACGAAGGCCGAGGCGAAGGACGACGGCATCTATGTGTCGTTCGAGGGCGAAAAGGCGCCGGCCGAGCCGCAACGCTACGACCTCGTGCTGGTCGCCGTGGGCCGCTCGCCCAACGGCAAGAAGATCGGCGCGGACAAGGCGGGCATAGCGGTGACGGATCGCGGCTTCATCGAAGTCGACAAGCAGATGCGCACCAACGTCCCGCACATCTTCGCGATCGGGGATGTGGTCGGCCAGCCGATGCTCGCGCACAAGGCCGTGCATGAAGGCCACGTGGCGGCGGAAGCGGCGCACGGCGAGAAGGCGTACTTCGACGCGCTGCAGATTCCTTCGGTGGCTTACACCGATCCGGAAGTGGCGTGGGCCGGCAAGACCGAAGACCAGTGCAAGGCCGAAGGCATCAAGTACGGCAAGGCGGTGTTCCCGTGGGCCGCTTCGGGCCGCGCGATCGCCAACGGCCGCGACGAGGGCTTCACGAAGCTGATCTTCGACGAAGAGACGCATCGCGTGATCGGCGGCGGCATCGTCGGCCTGAACGCGGGCGACCTCATCAGCGAAGTCTGCCTCGCGGTGGAAATGGGCGCGGATGCGACCGACATCGGCAAGACGATTCACCCGCACCCGACGCTGGGCGAGTCAATCGGCATGGCCGCCGAGCTGTACGAGGGCGTCTGCACCGATGTGCCGCCGAAGCGCGGAAACGCAAGTCCCAAGTAAGTCTAGGTCTTGGTGGCGCTATCAACCGTAAGCGGTGATTTCAGCACACCGAATAAAGAATCGTTTGCGACAGACGGGCAAGCGCAGCCGTACCGCGACGGTCGGGGTCAACCGACGATGTCCGCGTCGAGGTGATCAGCCTGCGCGTGGGCC
>NZ_JBFRCL010000097.1:0-21805 GCF_040965695.1 Paraburkholderia sp. BR10937 | reverse complement strand
CGTAGCGGTCGTCATGGTGGGTGTCGGCGGGCACGGCGTCGCGGCCCGAGCCGCGCGTGCCGGGCGCCACGCGCTGCCATTCGAACAGGAAGCGCATGAAGTCGTGACGCTCGACCGGCTCGATTTCGCGCCGCAGCTTGCGCACCGTGTAGCGGTGGATGCGCGCGAGCAGATGGCGTTCGCACCATTCCTCCTGGCCGCCGCCCATCGCTTGCGGCGTGAAGCGTCCGCGCATCACGGTGCCTTCGGTTTCGAGGCGCGTGAGCGCGAGCGCCGCCACGCTCGCCTCCAGCGCGAGCGGCCGCGCCACCTGCGCGACCGTGAGCGGTCCGAAGCCCGACAGCCGTGCGCGCACGATCTCGACGAGCGCCGCGTCCTCCGTCCACGTCTCCGCGTATTCAGGCGGCGGCATGAGCGGCGGCTCGCACCGCGCCTGCGGATAGATGGCCTGCACGCACGCTAGCCGCTCGATGCCCACCCACAACGCGTCGTGGTCCGCAACGGGCAGCCGCGTCGCGCGGCCCGCCGCCGCCAGACCGGCGAGCCATGCGAGCCACTGCGGCTCGTGCTGCGCCTCGCTTTCGGCCAGCGCGCCGAGGCTCGTGAGCGCGTCGTGCATTTCGTCGGCGTCGCGCACTTGCGGCCAGGCTTCTTCGCGCACGCTCGCAATCGCTTCGGGGTCCAGCGCGCCGAGATCGTCGGTGGACTCGGGGTCGCTCCAGCGGCGCGACAGCACGGCCTGGGTGCGCCGCTCTTCGATCGGGGCGTCGTCGAGGAACGCATACGGGCGCGCGGTGAGGATTTCGGCCGCGAGCGGCGAGGGCGCGGGAAGTTCGCGCACCACGAGCTTCAGGTTGCCCGCCTCGATGCGCCGCAGCAGCGCGATCCATGCTTCGGTATCCATAGCATCGTGCAGGCAGTCGTCGAGCGTCTGGTCGACGAGCGGATGGCGCGGCACTTCGCGCTCGCCCGCGATGTTTTCGACGCACGCCACCTGGTCGGGAAACACGGCCGCGAGCAGGTCTTCGCTGCGCATGCGCTGGATCTGCGGCGGCGTCTTGCGCCCGCCGGTCTGACGCGGCAGCGCGAGCGACGTGGTCGCATTCCAGCGCCAGCGCACGCCGAACAGCGGCGCATCGAGCAGCGCCTGCACGAGCAGATGCTCCGCGGAATTCGAATGGAGATAGCGCCACACCTCGTCGAGCGCGAAGCTGTGCGCGCCGGTGAGCGAGAGGATGATGGCGTCCTCGGTCGCGGCGGCCTGCAGCTCGAAGTTGAACTGGCGGCAAAAACGCTTGCGCAGCGCGAGACCCCACGCGCGATTCAGGCGGCTGCCGAACGGCGTGTGGATCACGAGCTGCGTGCCGCCGGCCTCGTCGAAGAAGCGCTCCATGACGAGGGTGTCCTGGGTGGGCAGCACCGTGAGCGCGGCGCGGGCGCGCGCGAGATATTCGACGATCTGGCGCGCGGCGGCATCGTCGATCTCGAGCGAAGCGGCGAGCGCCGCCGTGGCGCGATCGACCACGGCGGCCGACGCGGGGTCATCCGTCGCGCCAGCGTTCGCGCTCGCGTCGAGCAGCGCGGCTTCCACCTGCTTGCGCAGCCGCGAAATCGCGAACGAAAGCTCGTCGCTGCGGCCCGGCGCCTCGCCGAGCCAGAACGGGATGTTGGGCGGCTGCCCCTGGGCGTCTTCCACGCGCACGCGGCCCGCCTCGATGCGCAGGATCCGGTACGACGCGTTGCCGAGCTGGAACACGTCGCCCGCGAGGCTTTCGACGGCGAAGTCTTCGTTGACGGTGCCGATCTGCACGCCCTGCGGTTCTAGCAGCACCGAGTAGTCGGCGTTGTCGGGAATCGTGCCGCCCGACGTGAGCGCGACGAGCCGCGCGCCGCGCCGCGCACGCAGCGTATGGCTCACCACGTCGCGATGCAGGTAGGCGGCGCGCGGCCCGTGGCGGCTCGTGTAGCCCTCGGCGAGCATGCGCAGCACGGCGTCGAACTGCGCGCGCTCGAGCGTCGACCACGGCGTGGCGCGCCGCACGAGCGCGTAGAGGGCGTCTTCTTCCCAGGCCTCGCAGGCCACTTCCGCGACGATCTGCTGCGCGAGCACATCGAGCGGCGCCTGCGGCAGCGCGAGGCGATCGAGTTCGCCGCGCCGCACGCTATCGAGCAGCGCCGCACATTCGATCAGGTCATCGCGCGAGGTGGGGAAGATCCGTCCCTTCGGCACGCCGCCGACCTGGTGGCCCGAGCGCCCGACGCGCTGCAGGAAGCCCGCGATCGAGCGCGGCGAGCCGATCTGGCACACGAGATCGACGTCGCCGATATCGATGCCCAGTTCGAGCGACGCCGTCGCCACGAGCACGCGCAGATCGCCGCTCTTGAGCCGCTGTTCGGCGAGAAACCGATGCTCGCGCGCGAGGCTGCCGTGGTGCGCGGCCACGGCTTCGGCGCCCAGACGGTCGGTGAGATGGCGCGCCACGCGCTCGGCCATGCGGCGCGTGTTGACGAACACGAGCGTCGTGCGGTGCAGGGCGACGAGTTCGGCCATGCGGTCGTACACGCGTTCCCACACGTCGTTCGCCATCACGGCTTCGAGCGGCACGGGCGGTATTTCTATCGCAAGGTCGCGCGTGCGCGTGTGGCCCACGTCGACGATCTCGCACGCGGGCGGGCTTGCGCCTGGATCCTGCGCCGCGTCGCCCATGCCCACCAGAAAGCGCGCGACGGTTTCGATCGGCTTTTGCGTGGCCGACAGCCCGATGCGCAGCAGCCGCGAGCCGCACAACGCATCGAGCCGCTCGAGGCTCAGCGCGAGGTGGCCGCCGCGTTTGTTGCCGGCGAGCGCATGAATCTCGTCGACGATCACGCTGCGCGCGCTCGCCAGCATGCGGCGGCCCGATTCGGAGCCGAGCAGCACATAGAGCGACTCGGGCGTCGTGACGAGAATGTGCGGTGCGCGTTTTCTGAGCGCGGCGCGCTCGGGCTGCGGCGTATCGCCGGTGCGCACCGCGGTACGGATTTCGACCGGCGGCAAGCCAAGCCGCACGAGTTCCTCGCCGATGCCTTCGAGTGGCCGTTCGAGATTGAGCCGGATGTCGTTGGAGAGCGCCTTGAGCGGCGAGACATAGACGACGAGCGTCGTGTCGGGCAGCGCGCCGCCGTGCGCGAGGCCTTCGCGCACCAGTTCGTCGAGCGCGGCGAGAAAGGCGGTGAGGGTCTTGCCCGAGCCGGTCGGGGCGGCCACCAGCGTCGCGCGCCGGCCCGCGATGAGCGGCCAGGCGGCGCGCTGCGCGGCAGTGGGCGCGTCGAAGCTGCGCCGGAACCAGCCGGCCACGGCCGGATGAAAGCGCGCGAGCACGTCGACTGGCTCGCCGTCGGGATTGGCGGCGGCTCGAGGGGCGTGCGGATCGGATACAGGCGACGGCGTTGTCATGCGGGCGGTGTGCGTCAAAAAAGCGGCAGAGGCGGTGGCATTGCACGTCTGCCAGTCTCGCAGCTTTCGTGCGCGTCTGCCTGACGCGGGGCGGTCCGGGGGCGGGCGTTGCAGCGCGTAAGCAGGCATGTACGGCCGTCTTGCGGCGTTTCAAGCCTTGGCGGCCGTCCGGCAGGCGCGTCGCGAACGCAGTATCCTCGCCGCGTTGGACTTTCCCTCGAACCCACGACGGAGTCACACCATGCGTTACAACCCACTGGGCCGCACCGGCCTGTTCGTTTCGGAACTTTGCCTCGGCACGATGACCTTCGGCGGCGGCGCCGGCATCTGGAACCAGATCGGCGATCTCCAGCAGTCCGACGCCGAACGGCTCGTCGGCCGCGCGCTGGACGCAGGCATCAATTTCATCGATACCGCCGACGTCTACTCGCAAGGCGTTTCCGAGCAGATCACCGGCCAGGCGCTCAGGAACCTCAAGATCCCGCGCGAGCAGGTGGTGATCGCGACCAAGGTGTTCGGCGAAATGGGCGCGTCGCCGAACGAGCGCGGCGCCACGCGCTATCACATCATGGACGGCGTGAAGGCGAGCCTGAAGCGCCTGCAACTCGACCACATCGACCTCTATCAGATTCACGCCTTCGACCCCGTCACCCCGATCGAGGAAACGGTGCGCGCGCTCGATACGCTCGTGCAGCAGGGGCACGTGCGCTACGCAGGCGTTTCGAACTGGGCGGCCTGGCAGATCGTGAAGGCGCTCGGCATTGCGCAGCGCGAAGGGCTCGCGCGCTTCGAGTCGCTGCAGGCCTACTACACGATCGCCGGGCGCGATCTCGAGCGCGAGCTCGTGCCGATGCTGGAGAGCGAGGGGCTCGCACTGATGGTCTGGAGTCCGCTCGCGGGCGGGCTCCTGAGCGGCAAATACGGGCGCGACCAGCAAGGCGAGGCGGGCAGCCGCCGCACGACCTTCGATTTTCCGCCCGTGAACCGCGAGCGCGCATGGGACTGCGTGGACGCGATGCGGCCGATCGCGCAGTCCAAAGGCGTGTCGGTCGCGCAGATCGCGCTTGCGTGGCTGCTGCATCAGAAGGCGGTGACATCGGTGATCATCGGCGCGAAACGCGTGGACCAGCTCGACGACAACATCGCCGCGACGAAAGTGAAGCTCAGCGTCGAGGAGCTGGGCGTGCTGGGCGAGGCGAGCGGGTTGCCCGCGGAGTATCCGGGCTGGATGCTCGCGCGTCAGGGCGAGCAGCGGCGCGCGCAGCTCCGGCAATCGCAGCAGGAAGAGGAATGACGCGGGAATGAGGCAGGGATGAAGCTGAAATGAAAAGCGCCGGCGGTGGAAGCCGCCGGCGCGGTCTGGCCTGAAACTGGGTCGATCCGGTTGCCCGGGGGGATCGATCAGCTCGCCGCCGAGACCTTCAGATGGTTCTTCACCGAGGTCACGCCCGAGACGCCTTCCACGACCTGCCTGGCGTTGTCGCGGTCCTCGGCGCTCGGCACGGTCCCGGTGAGCGAGACCACGCCCTTACGCGTCTTCACGTGGATGTGCTCGGACTTCACGTTCTTCGCGCCGAGCAGTTCGGCCTTGACCTTGGTCGTGATGGTTGCGTCGTCCACGTGCTGGCCCACGGATTCCGAACTGGCCGCGGGCGCGGCGCTGTTCGTCGTGGTCTGCGCACCGGCGAGAAGTGCGAACGTCATGCAGGCGGCGCCAGCCGCGGTCTTGAGGATCAGGATGCGCTTCATGGCTACTCCCTTTCTGGTTGTGGTCGCAGCTTCCCTCCGCAAGGTGCGTGCCTCGCCGCGTCCGTGCTCGCTGCGCGCGCTGTTGAAAGCCTGCTGGAAGCCGCCTGCGCAGCCCACTATGCGGGAACGCCGCCGATTCACGCGGCCACGGTTTCCCCGACCGGTACGCGCAAAAATTTTTCCGCACCGTTGTAAAAATCTCCACGGTGGGGTCGGAAAAGAGGCTCGCGCAGTATGCGTTGCAAGTGCCGATCCCGTTTCAAAACAGTGCGTTGTAAAAACTGGCATGGCTGTTGCGTGAGGGGTGTTACCACTCAATTCAACAAAACGGGATTGCCATGCCTTCCATCGCGTTACACGCGCGCCAGCATCTGGCGCTCACGCCGCGTCTTCAGCAGGCGGTAAGGCTGTTGCAACTGTCGTCGCTCGAATTCCAGCAGGAGCTGCGCGAGGCGCTCGACACCAATCCGTTCCTCGAATATGTCCCGCCCGCCTCGGAGACCGGCGAGGCCGCCGAAGCGGCCGACGGCGCGGCGGGCATCGGCTCCGCGGCGGCGCCCGCGGCCGAAGCCCCCGCCATGGCGACCGAAAGCGCGGGCGAGTCCGGCCTCGATGCCGGCATGGGGCAGGAAGCGTCCCCCTACGCCGAGAATTCGTACGCCGAGGCCAGCTACAACGACGAAGGCTCGGGTTATACCGCCGAGATGCCAACGCCTGGGGCGTTGCGCACGTCGAGCTATCGCGGCGGCGAGGACGGCGATTCCGAGGCCTCCGACTGGGTGCGCGTGCCGATCACGCTGCGCGAGCAGCTGCACGAGGCGCTGCGCCTCTCGCCGCTCGACGACCTCGACCGGATCGCAACGCAGATCGTGATCGAGGCGCTCGACGACGACGGCTACCTGCGCCAGGACCTCGCCGAACTCGCCGACGTGGAGGGCGCGGGCGACACGCTCGACGAGGACCGTCTGCGTGTGGCGTTGCGCGTGGTGCAGACGCTCGATCGCCCTGGCATCGGTGCGCGTTCGCTCGCCGAATGCCTCGTGCTTCAGCTCGAGGCGATGCCGCACGACACCCCGCATCGCGAACTGGCCCTGCAGATCGTCTCGCAGCATCTCGAACGCCTCGCGCGCCGCGAGCACGGGGAGCTGCAGCGCCAGCTCGGCTGCGACGCCGCCTCGCTGCAGGCCGCGA
Organism: Paraburkholderia sp. BR10937; assembly: GCF_040965695.1. NCBI lineage: Bacteria > Pseudomonadati > Pseudomonadota > Betaproteobacteria > Burkholderiales > Burkholderiaceae > Paraburkholderia > Paraburkholderia sp. BR10937. The sequence continues at coordinate 15,429 of NZ_JBFRCL010000097.1, read as the reverse complement.
GTGCGCTCGTGCGCCGCCTCGATCCGAAACCGGGCAACCACTATGGACGCGCGGACGGCGGCTACGTCATTCCTGACGTGATCGTGCGCCAGGTGCGCGGCAAGTGGGTGGTCAGCGTGAACCCTGCCATCGAGCCGCGCGCGCGCATCCACAAGCTCTATGCGGAAATGTTCGCGCGCTCGGATCAGACGAGCCGCTCGCCGCTCGCCCAGCAGCTGCAGGAAGCGCGCTGGCTGATCCGCAACGCGCACAAGCGCTGCGAGACGATCCTGCGCGTGGGCGAGTGCATCGTCGCGCGTCAGAAGGCGTTTTTCCAGTACGGCGAAATCGCGCTGCGGCCGATGCTGCTGCGCGACGTCGCCGACGAACTGGGCCTGCACGAGTCGACCGTCTCGCGCGCCACGGGCAACAAGTACATGGCCACGCCGCGCGGCATCTTCGAGTTCAAGCGCTTCTTCCCGCGCGAGCTGGAGACGCGCACGGGCGGCACGTGCTCGGCGGCTGCGGTGCGCGCGCTCATCAAGGAAATGATCGACGCCGAAGATCCGCGCGACCCGCTTTCCGACGTCATCCTCACGCAGGAACTCGAAAAGCAGGGCGTGCAGGTGGCGCGCCGCACGGTCACGAAGTATCGGCAGATGATGAAGCTGCCGGCGGCGGAAATGCGCCGGCAGATTTGAGGCACGCGGTTTCTTCGGCGTGCTGGAAGACGGGGGAAGGTCAGCGGCGCGTGACCGGCGTAACGACGCGTGTGGCAGCGCGTGGGCCGCACGTTGCGTTACGCGCGCCGCTTCAATGCAACACTTCAAGGCGATTTCCGGCGGGCGCGCCGAGGGCGGACAAATACGAGCCATTGCTCACATTCGACGCCCGCTGCGCATTGCCCACCATGACCCAGACGCCCCGCGGCCGAAGCCGCCCCGCGCCGCTCGACGAGCGCGACGCGCGCGTGGGCGAGCGCGTCCACGCGGCGCTCGTCGGCGCGTTCGGACTCCCCGACGCGCCGCGCGTCAGCCGGAAGTGTGGGGCGCGATGCCGAGCCAGCGCGCCACCCGTCCCAACGTGAGGCCGTTGCAGAGCAGATTCAGCACCACGAAGGCCGCGGCCATGGCGGCCGCGAACGCGCGGGTGTCGGGCGAAAGCGCGTCGTTGCGCGCGACGCAGATCGCGAGCGTGAGCGTGACGGGCCCGCGCACGCCGCCCCATGCGATCAGCCATTGATGCGCGCGCGGCAATGGCTTGCAGATGCCAAAGCGGCTCAGCAGCGGCACGAAGATCGTCAGGATGCCGAAGCGGCTCAGGGTGGCGGCCAGCAGCGCGAGCCCGAGCGGGAGGGCGTCGCGCAGATGCAGCTTGTGCACCAGACCGGGCACGCGCGCCGACGCGAGCAGAAAGACAGCGGCGGAGGCGATGCCAGCCTGGTACGCCCAAAGCTGGCGAAACAGCCCCTGGCTCGCGGCGGGCTGCCGTGTTCGCATGAGCTGGCTGGCTGCGAGACCCGCGCACACCACGGCGGCCACGCCGGAAACGTGAAGCCCGTGTTCCGCGGCCGGATAGAGCAGCGTGGGCAGCGCGAGCGAGAGCGCGTACTCGGAAAACGGCAGGCTGCGGAGCGCGCTCGACGTCGCGACGAAAAGCGCTCCCGCAAGCGCGCCGAACGCACAGCCGCCGACGAGCGAAACGACGAAGCCTGCGAGCGGATAGCCGTGCGTGTGCGCAGCGGACGGCGTGAGGATCAGCGCGCCAGTGAGGAGCGTGGAGATGCTGATGGCGGCGGCATCGTTGAGCAGGCTTTCGCCCTCGACCAGCCGGATCAGGCGGTCGGGCGCGCCGCTGTTGCGAAACAGCGCGATCACGGTGGAAGGATCCGTCGTGCTGACGATGGCGCCGAGCAGCAGGCACACGATCAGGCTCTCGCCGCTGCTGATCCAAGTGGCGAGGCCAACGGCTGCCGCAGCGGCCACCACGGCGCCGATCGCGAGCAACAGGATCGGCGCGAGATCGGCGACGAGGCCGCGCGTATCGACCTGCAACGCCGCTTCGAAGAGGATGGGCGGCAGGAAGATCCAGAGATAGGCCTCGGGCGGAAGCGATGGCGTGAGCAACGGGACGACGCTCGAAGCGGCGAAGCCGGGCGCGAGGTTGAGCAAGGCGCGGTAGCCGGCGCCGAGCAGCACGCCGGCGCTGGTCAGGCCGAACGAATCGGAGAGGCGAAAACGCTGCGCAGCGGCATGGCAGAGCGCGATGATGAGGAGCAGGACACCGGTGCGGATGGTGAATTCGATTGCGGTTTGCAAAGGCAGGACACTCCGTGGTGCGGTTGGGCGGCGGGAGCGACAGTGCCCGCAACGCATCGATTCAGTATCCCGCTGCGTTGCAAGTTTGCATGTTGATACATATCAACTCGCCGCTGACGAAGTCATGACGGCGGCGTTACGGTCTTTTACGTGTCGGATGAGATGCGCCGTGCGCGGCTAGCTCGCGCCGAGGCGCTCGATCAGCGCCATGGCTGCCGCCGGGTTGCGCTCCTTGAAGCCGCTGATGACGTAGAGATACACGTCCCGGCCGGCCTTCGCGGCGAGCGGCTTTGCGTAGGTGGCGAGGTCGTCGGGGGGTTCACCGCGCGACCACGCGAGCGCGCGCTTCGCCCAGAGGTCGAGGTCGGCGGGAGCGTAGCCCTGCGGGTGGCCCTGCTCGGTTCCCATGATGCGGGCATAGACGAACGGTGCGCTCGTGTCGCCGATCAGCGGGTAGCTGGAATCGCCGCTGATGACGATCGCCGCCTTGTGCTTGCGCGCAAGCGCGACGAATTCCGGCGTGCAGAAGCTCTCGTCGCGCACTTCGAGCGCATGGCGCAGCGGGCGGCCTTCGGCTTCGTCCGGCAGCAGTTCGAGAAATCGTGCGTAGTCCTCGGGATCGAAGCGCTTGCCTGGCGTGATCTGCCAGTTGATCGGCCCGAGCTTGTCGCGCAGGTTCAACACGCCGCTGCTCAGGAAGCGCTCGATCGTGGGCCCGGCTTCGGCCAGCACACGGCGATTCATTGCGAAGCGCGGGGCCTTCAGCGAGAACACGAAGTCTTCGGGCGTTTCGTCGTGCCAGCGCGTGAAGCTTTCCGGGCGCTGCGCGCCGTAATACGTACTGTTGATTTCCAGTGTCGAGAGATGCCGGCTCGCATATTCGAGCTCGCGGCGCTGCGCAAGGCCGTCGGGATAGAACGCGCCACGCCACGGCGCATAGCTCCAGCCGCCCACGCCGACGCGTATCCGGCCGTGCCGGGCCTTTGAAGGGGATGAGGGCGCCATGGGAAATCCGTCATCGAAGCCGGGATGGCGCAGTGTAACGCAGCACTGGCCACGGCCGCTGGTTAGCGCGCCGATTCCGAACCGGCGAGTTCATCTCGATTTTTAGGCATAGTCCGATATTTTCTTGTGCGTTGTGAGGCTACTTTAGTCCTGTTGTGTCAGATAACTTTACAGGGACCATCAGATGTCTTCCCGCATATCTCCGGAACTTACCGATGCGCAGTGGCGCAGCATCGCGCCCATGTTTCACGAAATCCGCGTTGACGGTCGCCGCCGCGGGCGCCCGGCGCACAATCCTCGTCACGTTTTCGCGGGCATCCTTTGGGTACTGGCCACCGGCTCGGTCTGGTCGAAGCTGCCCGAGCAGTATCCCGATTTCCGCACCTGCCATCGCCGCTTCAAGCTGTGGTTCGACGCCGGTCTCGTGCATCACGCCATGGAGCGTCTGCACGGCGAGGAAGGCCTCGCCCTGTGCGCGGCCATGGCGGCACGCATGCAGCCGTGGCGCGCGCCGGCCGGCCGCAAGCCGCGCTTTCCGGTGGCGTCCTCGCTGCGCTGGCCGCTCGCGCGGCCTTTCGTGGAGCGATAAGCGGGCACGGCGCCGCCTTCTGCGGCGGATCATCAGTCCGCCGCGGCTTCAAATCTCCCCATCCTCCGCACCCATGCGTGCGAACAGCGGCGCCCACCACGGCTCGCGCGAGAACGCCCCGATTTCCACGTCGGTATTGAGATCAACGGTGCGCTGCCGTTCGCGCGCATCGAGTGGATCCGCTTGCGCCAATTGTGCGGCGAGCACGTCGGCGCCGGCGTCGGAAGCGTCGCGTGGCCCGCGCGCGCGAACGTTCACACGTTCGGCGAGCCGCGCTTGCGGCGCGTGAAAGTTCAGGATCAGCATGGGCCGGTTCAGCTCGCGCGCGAGCGCTGCGAAACGCGCGCGATGCGTTGCCTTGAGAAACGTCGCGTCGACTAGCGCCGTGTAGCCCGCGTTCAGCACGTCGCGCACATGGGCGACGAGGCGCTCGTAATGCGCGTCGACCGCGGGCTGCGTGTAGGCGCTTGCCGGCAGCGCCTCGAGCGAGGGCGGCGCGAAGGGTTCGAGCCGCTTGCGTTCGAGATCGCTCGACACACGGATCGCTCCGCTCAATTCGGCGAACGCGCGGCTCGCCACCGACTTTCCCGAACCCGAAAAGCCGTGGCAGAGCAAGAGCCAGGGCTCGCGCATGGCGCGCGCTTCGCTGGCTGCGAGCGCCAGGTAGCGCGTGGCGGCGCCTGCGCCCGCTTGCGCGTCGGACTGCGCGCGCGATCCCGCCTTGAGCATCGCGACCAAAGCCCGCACCAGCGCGCGATAGACGATATAGAGCCGCAACGCCGCGAGCCCCGCGAAATCGCCCGTCGCTTCGAGGTAGCGATTGAGCAGACGGTGGGCATAGGCTGCGTGGCCGTGCGCGCGCAGATCCATCAGCAGGAACGCAAGATCGCAGGTCACGTCGATCCAGCGCAGTTCGTCGCTGAACTCGATGCAATCGAACATCAGCGCGTGCCGCCCGTAGCGCACGATGTTGTCGAGATGCAGGTCGCCGTGGCAGGCGCGTACGAATCCGTCCGCGCGGCGGGCGTCGAGGTGCGGCGCGAGGCGTGCGAGTTCGCTTTCGCAAGTCGCGCGCAACGCGGCGCTTGCCACCGCGTGCGCGGTGCGCGGATCCGCTTCGAGTGGCGCGAGCGCCGCGAGCACCTGGTCGCGCAGCAGGGCTGCCGAGCCGAGGCGCGCCGCAGGCGCCATCGGCCCGCGTCCGGCCCGGCGCGCATGCCGATGGCTCGCGGCGAGGCTGGTTGCGGCCGCATCGATATCGGCCGTGCCCAGTTCGCCGTGCGCGAGCAGGTTCGAAAACAGCAGACGCTGGTCGAAGCGGCGCATACGCACCGCATAGTCGATGACTCTGGCGTTGCCGCGCACGCCGCGCCTGAGCCTGAGCCTGCAACGCCGACCGTCAAAAAATAGCTCGCCCGTGTCGCGATAAATCGGTCCCGCGAAGGGCGCATTCAGACGAATCTCAGCTTCGCAGCAGCGGAGTCGGGCATCGAGCCGCACAAAATTGACGAAGCCGAAATCGACGGGCTTCATGATCTTGTACGCGTGCCGCCCGGCGAGATACACCACGGAAATATGCGTTTCGATGCGCACGATGCGCCCGGCCGGGTGCGCATACGTGGAGGCGCGCGAGAGCGCGGTATCCACGAGGCGACTGTGGCGGCGCGCCGTGCGCTGACGGTTGAGGACATGGTATGAGATCGGCGTGTCGGACATCGGCGTGACTATCGTGGGAATGGAGGGCTACGGGGCGATACGCGTCGGAACCAGCATACCGCGAGCCAGCATGGGAAGGCCGTCGCGCGGCATGTCAAGGCTTGATCGAAGCGATCTGCGTGGGCATCGGCGACTCGTACCTTTTGTGCAATCCGGGGAGGCTGCGCGATACTGTCAAGTTCAACCCAACGGAATTCCGGAGACATGGCGCATTTCGACGTATTCAACGGCGACGCAGACGGCATCTGTGCGCTGCATCAACTGCGGCTCGCAAGGCCGCGCGAGGCGACGCTCATCACCGGCGCGAAGCGCGACATCGCGCTCGTCGAACGCGTGCCCGCCCAGCCGGGCGATTCGCTCACGGTGCTTGACATTTCGTTCGACGTGAATCGCAAGGCGCTCACCGAACTGCTCGCGAAGGACGTCGCGGTCGAATATTTCGACCATCACCACGCGGGCGACCTGCCTGTGAACAGGAATCTCGTCGCGCACATCGACACGACGGCGCAGGTCTGTACGAGCGTGCTCGTCGACCGCCATCTCGCCGGCCGCTACCGGCCGTGGGCGATCGCGGCGGCCTGGGGCGACAACCTGCCCGACACGGCGCAGGCGCTTGCCCAGCAGGCCGGCCTCGACGCCGCGCAGGCCGGGCAGCTGCGCGAGCTTGGCGAGTCGATCAACTACAACGCTTACGGCGACTGCGTCGAAGATCTCATGATCGCGCCGCTCGACCTGTACGCGGCGATGAAGCCTTATGCCGACCCGTTCGATTTCATCGCTTCGGAGCCCATCGTCGGACAGCTCGCCCGTTGCCGTCACGGCGATCTCGAACTGGCCCAGGCCATCGCGCCGCTCGTCGCGCTCCAGTACGGCAGCGTTTGCGTATTGCCCGACGAGCCGTGGGCGCGCCGCGTGCGCGGCGTGTTCGCCAACGTGCTCGCCAACGAGGAACCCTCGCGCGCGCACGCGGTGCTGAGCGTGAACGCGGACGGCAACTACGCGGTGAGCGTGCGCGCGCCGCTCACGGAACCGCGCGGCGCCGATGAACTCTGCCGCGCGTTCCCCGGCGGAAACGGCCGGGTAGGCGCGGCGGGCATCGACTGCCTCGAATCGAACCGGCTCGACGCGTTCGTCACTGCGTTCGCGCGCGTGTTCGGGCGCGCGAAGCCGGCTTCGGCCTGAGCGGCGCAAGCCGCAGCTACGCCGTTTCGCCCGAGCTCTGCGCGCCGCGCGCCGCTGGCCAGCGCCAGTTACGGATTTCGGGCATGTCATCGCCGTACTCATCCACGTAGCGGCGGTGCGCGGCCAGCTTGTCGTGCAGCGTCTGACGCAGGTGCGCCGCGCGCTGCGCGAGTCCGTCCACGCGGTCGATCACGGCTTCGCACAGGTGAAAGCGGTCGAGCCGGTTGAGCACCGTCATGTCGAACGGCGTGGTCGTCGTGCCTTCCTCGATGAAGCCGTGCACGTGAATGTTCGCGTGATTGGCGCGCCGGTAGGTGAGCTTGTGGATCAGCGTCGGATAGCTGTGGTGCGCGAAGATCACCGGTTTGTCGGTCGTGAATAGCGCGTTGAAATCGGCGTCGGGCAGACCGTGCGGGTGACGGTCGGCGGGTTGAAGCGTCATCAGATCCACCACGTTCACCACGCGGATCTTCAGGTCGGGCAGGCAGGTGCGCAGCAGATCCACGGCGGCCAGCGTCTCCATGGTCGGGACGTCGCCGGCGCAGGCCATCACCACGTCGGGCTCGCCGTCGTCGTCGTTGCTCGCCCATTGCCAGATGCCGATGCCGTCCGCGCAGTGGCGAATGGCCGCGTCCATGTCGAGCCACTGTGCCTGCGGCTGCTTGCCCGCCACGATGATGTTGATGCGGTTCCAGGTGCGCAGCACATGGTCCGTCACGGCGAGCAGCGTATTGGCGTCGGGCGGCAGATACACGCGCACCGTGTCCGACTTCTTGTTCACCGCATAGTCGATGAAGCCCGGGTCCTGATGGCTGAAGCCGTTGTGGTCCTGGCGCCACACGTGCGAGGTGAGCAGGTAGTTGAGCGAGGGCAGCGGCCGCCGCCACGGAATCTCGCGGATCACCTGCAGCCACTTTGCATGCTGGTTGAACATCGAGTCGATGATGTGGATGAACGCCTCGTAGCACGACATGAAACCGTGGCGGCCCGTGAGCAGATAGCCTTCCAGCCAGCCCTGACAGGTGTGCTCGGAGAGGATTTCCATCACGCGGCCGTTGGTGGCGAGCTGGACGTCGTCGGGCGTGACTTCCGCGAGCCACGTGCGCGACGTCACGTCGAATACGTCGCTCCAGCGGTTCGACGCGGTTTCGTCGGGGCCGAAGATGCGGAAGTTGCGGGTGGCGTCGTTCACGCGCATCACTTCGCGCAGGAACGCGCCCATCACGCGCGTGGCTTCGGCGTCCACCTGGCCGGGTGCGGGCACCGCCACGGCGTGGTGCTCGAAGGGCGGCACGCGCAACTCACGCACGCGGCCGCCGCCGTTCGAACGCGGGTTCGCGCTCATGCGCTTTTCGCCTTGCGGCGCGAGCGCGGCGATGTCGGGCACGAGGCGGCCTTGCGCGTCGAACAGTTCCTCGGGCTTGTAGCTGCGCATCCAGCCTTCCAGCAGCGCGAGGTGCCCCGGCTTCGAGATGTTGGCGAGCGGTACCTGGTGCGAGCGCCACGAGCCTTCAGTCTTCTGGCCATCCACGGTCTTCGGGCCGGTCCAGCCCTTGGGCGTGCGCATGACGATCATCGGCCAGCGCGGGCGCACATAGCCTGGCGGCAGGTTGCCGTGTTCGTCCGCGAGTTCGCGCGCAGTCTTCTGGATGCGCGCGATGCCGTCGAACGCCGTGTCGAGCGCGGCGGCCATCAGACGATGCGCCACGTCGGGTTCCTCGGCTTCCACGAAAATCGGCTCGTGGCCGTAGCCCTTCATGAGCGAGGCGAGTTCGTCGTCGCCGATACGCGCGAGCACGGTCGGCCCTGCGATCTTGTAGCCGTTCAGATGGAGGATGGGCAGCACCGCGCCGTCGGTGGCGGGGTTGAGGAACTTGTTCGAATGCCAGGCGGTGGCGAGCGGGCCCGTCTCGGCTTCGCCGTCGCCCACCACGCAGGCGACGACCAGATCCGGGTTGTCGAACACCGCGCCGTAGGCGTGCGAGAGCGCGTAGCCGAGTTCGCCGCCTTCGTGGATCGACCCCGGCGTTTGCGGTGCGACGTGGCTCGGGATGCCGCCCGGAAAACTGAACTGCTTGAAGAGCACGGCCATGCCTTCGGCGTCGAGCGGCACGTTCGGCCAGGTTTCGCTGTAGGTGCCTTCGAGCCAGGTGTTCGCGACGACGGCGGGGCCGCCGTGACCCGGCCCCGCGAGAAACAGCACGTCGAGAGCGCGTGCGTTGATGATGCGGTTCAGGTGCGTGTAGAGAAAGTTCAGGCCCGGCGTGGTGCCCCAGTGGCCGAGCAGGCGCGGCTTCACGTGCGCGAGTTGCAGCGGCTCGCGCAACAGCGGATTGGCGAGCAGATAAATCTGGCCAACCGAGAGATAGTTGGCCGCGCGCCACCAGGCGTCCATGCGGCGCAGCAGGTCGTCGGAGAGCGGCGGGTAGGTTGGGGTGTCGGTGGCGTTCATGCGGGACTCCGGTTGCGCGGCGGCGGAAGGCGGACCGAGGCGGACTGCGTGCGCGACGCGGCGGCGCGCGTGGCGCGAGCGTGCGGCCCGCACGGCGGACGGACTCCGCGCGCGAGGCCGGGCGGCGGCCCTCGTGTCCTGTGGGATTCGTCTTATGGTGCCACGATCGCGCGGCACGCCACGCGTGGATGTCCTGTGGCAGCGAGTCGCATCGCGGTAGCTGCGCCGCAGCGCGCAATGCACGACAGCCCGCGGTCCGATTGCATAACATGGTTTATGGTGATCGATGCGGCGCGTCTGCCGCGTTCTGGCGAGGAGGAAAGCGATGCGGGCAATGCTGTTCGACGGCGAGAATCCGCGGCTGAGCGAAGCCGATCTACCCGATCCGGTGCCGGGCGCGGGCGAACTGCTGATCGACGTGCGCGCGTGCGGCGTATGCCGCACCGACCTGCACGTCGTGGACGGCGATCTCGCTCAGCCGAAAAAGCCGCTCGTTCCCGGCCACGAGATCGTCGGCACGGTCGCGGCGCTCGGGGCCGGCGTGACGGGTTTCGCGCCCGGCGACCGCGTGGGCGTGCCGTGGCTCGGCCACACCTGCGGCCATTGCCGTTTCTGCGCCGACGGGCGCGAGAATCTCTGCGACGCACCCGGCTTCACGGGCTACACGATCGACGGCGGCTATGCCACGCGCACCGTCGCCGACGCCCGCTACTGCTTCCATCTGCCGCGCCAGTACAGCGACGTCGAGGCCGCGCCGCTCCTCTGCGCGGGACTCATCGGCTATCGCTCGCTCGCGATGGCGGGCGATGCACGGCGCATCGGCATCTACGGCTTCGGTGCGGCGGCGCATATCGTCGCGCAGGTTGCCCGCCACCAGGGGCGCACGGTCTACGCATTCACGCGTCCGGGCGATGCCGCGGCGCAGCAGTTCGCGCGGCGCCTCGGCGCGACGTGGGCGGGCGGCAGCGACGAGCGCGCGCCCGAGGCACTCGACGCGGCATTGCTGTTCGCGCCGGTCGGCGCGCTCGTGCCCGCCGCGCTGCGGGCGCTGACGAAGGGCGGCACGGTCGTGTGTGGCGGCATCCACATGAGCGACATTCCGTCGTTTCCTTACGCCTGGCTGTGGGAAGAGCGGCGCATCGTCTCGGTGGCGAATCTCACGCGCGAGGACGGCACGACTTTCATGGCGATCGCCGCGCGGCACAAGCTCGAAATCGAGACCACGCCGTACCCGCTCGCGCGCGCGAACGAGGCGCTGGCCGATTTGCGCGAGGGACGGCTCACGGGCGCGGCGGTGTTGACGATGCGCTGAGCGGGTCGGGTGGATCACGCTGCCGACGCAGTAGAGACAACGGGTCGCACTGGCCGGGGCGCGCTTCCGTACCCAAATGCGCTACAACGATCTTTATCTAGATAGCGCGCGCCGGGAGCCGGTGCGCAACATGGGCAAGGCCCGGGAGGTCCATGATGTACAAGCAGATTCTGGTAGCGGTCGATGGCAGCCGCAGCGGCCGGCGCGCGCTCGATGAGGCCGTGAAGATCGCGAAAGCGACGGGCGGCGCCGTTCAGGCGCTGTGTGTCGTACGGCATCCGGCGCGGCTCGTGGACGTGAGTTCGGGCTTCGCCGAGGAACAGGCGCGTCACTCGGCGGAAAACGACGCAGCAACGGCGGCGCTCGAAGAAGCGAAACAGGTGTTCGCCCAGGCTCAGGTGCCGGGCACCACGCGCGCGGCCGATTCGAGCGGCGAGGAGATCGCCGCCGTGATCTCGCGCATCGCCGCCGAGGACGGCGCGGACCTCGTCGTGATGGGCACGCGCGGCTTGTCGGGCATGAAGCGCATCTTGCTCGGCAGCGTGGCCGAATCGTTCCTTCGCATGGCGGACCGGCCGGTGATGCTAGTGCGCGACGAAGAGGCGCCGGCCGCCTGACCGCGGCGCCCGGGTCCACCGGCCGGTTCGCGTCGAGGGCGCGATCGGCCGGGCAGCGTTCCCGCCCTTACAGTCCGTCGCAAAATACCCGCAATGACAAGACTGGTTTTGACTCGCTGCGCATCAGCTATCTCGAAATGTGACATCGATCAAGCGACAAATCGCCCATTCGGCGCGCGGGAGCCCGTCTTACTGCCTATGATGTTGGCTTGAGCCGGCAGTCTTGCGAACGCACGGCACTCCGAAGCATCCCGTTCCCCATCGTCGCGCGTGAAGCGCTTTCATTTCGCTCGCCGCAGCCCGCGTCCCGTCGCGGTCCACAGCGGTCCGTTTGGCAGCAAACGCATCCGGCCGCGCCGGGCGAAAGCTACATAAGGAGGAGATTGACCATGGCAACCGCTTTCCATCCCTCATTCGACGCCGCCTCGCTCGGCAACGCGGTGGGCGCCTCATTCGACACTTACCGTACCAACACGTCGGCCGCGCTGCGCTTGCTCGGCGGGCAGCAGCAGTGGCGCGAGCAGATGTTGAAGCTGGAGCAGCGCCGCATCGCGCGCGACCGCGAGGCGGTCGAAGGCCTGCTCGAATCGTTGCGCACCGCGCGCGACTGGACCGATTTCGCGGTCGCCACGCAATCGGTCTGGCGCGACTATCTCGGCGCCAGCACCACGCTCTGGCAAGAGGGCGTCGCGGCGGCGATGCAGGGCGCGAGCACCTGGTCCGACAGTGCACGCGACTTCACGCAGCAGTGGCAGGAGGCCTGCGCGGGCGCGCAAGCCGGCGCTTCCAAGGTGCCGGGCGCGCTGCCGATGCGCGAGTGGATGAACGCCTTCGAGCGCGCGATGAGCAGCGCCGCCAATGGCGCCGCGCACCCGGGCAAGGCGACGGGCGCAGGCCGTGCGCAGGGCGCGAGCGCGGGAGGAGGCCAGCATGGCCACTAAGCGCGTTGCTTTCGTCACGGGCGGCATGGGCGGACTCGGCGAGGCGATCAGCCGGCGCCTGCACGACGCGGGCATGACCGTCGCCGTCTCGTGCTCGGCGGCGAACACGCGCGCCGATGCCTGGCTTGCCGCCGAACGCGCGGCGGGCCGCGACTTCGGCTGCCACCAGATGAACGTCGCCGACTGCGACGCCTGCGAGCGCGCGGCGCAGCAGGCACTCGACGATCTCGGCCAGGTGGATGTGCTCATCAACAACGCGGGCATTACATGCGACCGCAGCTTCGTGAAGATGTCGAAAGCCGATTGGGATTCGGTGATACGCACCGATCTCGACGCGCTCTTCAACGTGACGAAGCCATTCCTGCCCGGCATGATCGCGCGCGGCTTCGGGCGCATCATCAATATCGGCTCGGTCAACGGCTCGCGCGGCGCTTTCGGCCAGACCAACTATTCGGCGGCGAAGGCAGGCATGCATGGCTTCACGAAGGCGCTCGCACTGGAAGTGGCGAAGAAGGGCGTGACGGTGAACACCGTGTCGCCGGGCTATCTCGCCACGCAAATGGTGGAAGCCGTGCCGAAAGACGTGCTGGACGCGCGCATCCTCCCGCAGATTCCGGTAGGCCGTCTCGGCCAGCCGAACGAGGTCGCGGCACTGGTGGCGTTCCTCTGCTCGGACGACGCGGCGTTCATCACGGGCGCCGATATCGCGATCAACGGCGGCATGCATATGCAATGACGCGCCGCGCGGCGATGCAAAAATTTCGCGTGCGGCAAAAGAAGGGGCTTGCAAACGCGCGAGGCGCCTTCATGTTGGAACGGTAAGCGGCAGCGACCGCGCCGCGCGAGCGGCGCGCTTCGTTGCCGGCGATTCTCCGTCGTCGGCCGCAGAGGCGTCGTGCATCTGCGCCATCTGACAGTGAATTTAGGAATCCGATGCAACGTCGTCGTTGCGTCGACACGAAAATCGTTCAGCCCATGGAGGCATCAATGAGCACTATCTCGCGTTACGATCCGTTTTCGATGGAAGGTGTGCCCGATCTGTTTCAAGGGCTGTTCCGGCCGTTGCGTGCCACGAGCGGCGTGGACGGGCAGGCGGCGAGTATCCGGATCGACGTGACGGAAGGCGAGGCCGGTTTCACGGTGAAGGCGGAAATGCCCGGCGTCGACCGGAAAGATATCGACGTGAAAATCGATGGCAATCTCGTGTCGATTGCCGCGAAAGTCGAGCGCGGCAGCGAGCTGAAGGAAGGCGAGCGCGTGGTGCGTCGCGAGCGTTATGCGGGCAGCGTGAGCCGCGCGTTCACGCTCGCCGCGGAAATCGACGATGCAAAGGCGAGCGCGCAATACAAGGATGGCGTGCTGACGCTGACGCTACCGAAGCGGGCCGCAGGCGCCAGTAAGCGCCTCGAAATCAACTAAGGCTCAAGAGGCGTTGAGCGGGCGGCGCGCAGACTGCATATCGTGCAGCTGCGCGCCGCTTTCTTGCTTCAGACACCGGCGCGTAACACAGCGAAACACGACTGTAGCGAAACTGTACGATTGACTCGCTATGCTGGGATGACTCAAGCCCACGGCCCTTCGGTCGATTGCTTTTCGGGCAGGTGGCTGGAATCGGTGCTTACGCTTCGATTCAGGCCAACAACTGGAGAGACCTGATGCTCAGTCACCACGAACTAGCGACCTTGCTGCTGATCCGTGATGCGGACGCCCCGATTCAGATGCTCGATTCCGATTTCCTGGCGCTTCAGCGCTATCGTCTCGTCGAAATGGACGAGGCGGCCGGCGACCCCACGCTGCGCCTCACCACCCGAGGTCGCGAACTGCTGCGGCGCCTCACACACGACGAGGGCGGCGAGCCCACTATGTGAGCGGCCGCCGTGCCCCGGTCCTGCGCAGCAAGGCGTGTCAAGAGCGTTTCATCGAGCGCAGCACGTTCACCATCACGCTGAGCGCGTCTGCCATCACGTGCGCTGATATTGCACCGATTGCGAAGCTGAATGTAGGAAAACGCCGCACCTTTTGTGCGGCGTTTCTTTTTTATTCGTAATAATGAGGATCACGAAATAAACATAAGAAATTTGTGCTATGTCATCTCGTAATTAATTGAAAGAGTGGGTTTACACAAATAATGTCGCGGCGCGGTATGCTCCGCGTTCCGTTGCGTACGTTTTCCTTGCAGCGAGTCACGTCATCCCAACCGCAAGGCCAATGCACGCAATGAAAAACATCACGTCGCTAGCCGCAGCCGGTGTTGTCGGCAGCGCGTTCGCCTTGGCTTCGGGGTCAGTTTGCGCGCAGGAATTCACGCTCTACACAGGGCCCCTCAAAAGCGGCGCCGACCACACCTATTCGTGGCAAATGGATTACACGGAGGGTTTCGGCCGGTATTTTGCCGGCAGCATTGCCTGGTTGAACGAAGGTCATATTCCGGATCATCACCGCGACGGCCAGGCGATCCAGGCGTGGGCGCGTTTGCCGCTCGCGCAGCGGCGCTTTGTGTTCGCGGTGGGCGTCGGGCCGTATCGCTATTTCGATACCGAGGCCGCGTCACAGGGCCAGGGCTGGTCCGATACGCACGGCTGGGGCGTGCTCTACAGTGTGCGCGCCACCTGGTACTCCACGCATCGCTGGACAGCGAACCTGCAGCTCAACCGCGTGCAGGTGTCGCGCGGGCCATCGACGACATCGCTCATGCTGGGCGTGGGCTATCAGCTCGACGCGCCCGACACGCCTGGCCCGCGCGATTTCGCGTTGCCGCGCACGCAGAAAGTGACGAACAACGAGATCACGCTGATGGCGGGCGAGACGATCCTCAACAGCCTCGAATCGCAGACATCGGCGGCCGAGGCAATCGAGTACCGGCACGGCATCAATTCCTTTCTGGACGCGACGGTGGGGTATCTGCACGAGGGCAATGGCATCTCGGCGCGACGCGATGGCGCGACCGCGCAGCTCTGGCTCACGCGCGCGTTCTTCGACGAACGTCTCACGCTTGGGTTCGGCGCGGGCCTCTACGCGGCAATCCATCACGGTGAGCATCCCGACGAGCGTGATACTGGCGACGGGATTCTCTCGGGACTCGTCTCCGTCTCGGCTTCCTATCGCTTCACGCAACACTGGGCTGCGCGCGTCACGTGGAACCGCGTGGTCACACGCTATAGCCGCGATACGGACGTGATCCTGGGTGGTATCGGCTACCGGTTCTGAGCGATGGTGATGTAGCCGGCGCGGGCATGCCGTGGTTTGGCATGACGCGCCCGCGCGCGAGTCGCGACTTTAGCTGCCCTGAGGCGGACGGCCACTGCCCCCGCCCCCGCC
>NZ_JBFRCL010000096.1:0-21832 GCF_040965695.1 Paraburkholderia sp. BR10937 | reverse complement strand
GCCGGTATTTGAGTTCATATCGTTGATTTATCAGGAAGTTATGGTGTGAAGTTTACAGGTCCTATGCCTCGTATACAAGCACTTTCAGGGCTTAAGTTGAGAGCATTGCCCCGCACAGGGGCAACGCTGGCATACCGACGCGAATACAAGGAAAGGCCAAAAAACCCAGAACACCAACAAAAAAGCAGCCAATCAGATCAGCAACTCAAGCGAGTGATAAAGCCGCCTGCGCTCAGGATTAGCAGAAGCCTCACCAGCATGAATCGCCTCCTTGAGGCACTCCAGAAAGCACTCAGCCGCGGCAGAAAGCGGCACACCACGCCGAGCAACCACGCTCACCACGGTCCGATCCACCTCCTCCTGAAGCGCGAGCGCACGCAAGTTATCACGCGCAAAGCGTGTCTCCACCAGCGGCCACGGAAAGATACTCACCATATCCGTGTTCATGATGAGCCCCATCGCCACCACGAACGAATGCGCCAGGTGCACCTTGTCCGGCATCGGCAACCCGTGACGCAGAAAGACGTCGTCGGCGATCATCTCCTTGCTGGCCGGGTCCCAGTTGAGCAACCATTCGCAATCCTGCAGTTCTTTCAGCGATTGCGCATGCGAGAGCGGATGGTCCTTGCGCACCACCACGGCCGACTCCGTGGCGAAGATCGGCGTCTGCGTGAATTCTGCGTGCAGCGAAGCAGGCCCGGGCTTGCCTAGCGAAAAGTCGAGCGAGCCGTCGCGCAGCCGCGGCATCACGATATTGAGCAGGCCTTCGTAGAACTCCAGCTGCATGCCGGGCATGCGCTCGCGAAACAGCGTGACGGCGTCGGGCAGAAAGGAGAGGGCGAGCCACGGCGTCACGCCGATCGCGAGCTTGCCGCCGCCGCGCCCGCGCCGCGCATCGAGTTCGTCCTGGGCGCGCGACATCTGGTGCACGACCAGCCGCGCATGAACGAGCAGCGCCTGGCCCGCTTCCGTGAAGGCGATGCCGTTCGCGTTGCGCGTGACGAGCGCGATTTGCTGCTCGGCTTCGAGCTCGCGCACCGCCTTCGTCGCCGCCGCCGGCGAGATGCCGAGCGCACGCGCGGCCGCGCGAATACTGCCGGTATCGGCCATGGCGACGAGCGCGCGGAACTGGTGGAACTTCATAAGGGATAACCCGAGTGCGCACTTCTGGTTGGCGGGCCAACTATTTTAGGGCTGTCGGCGCCAAACAGACGTCATTATTCTCGAGCGAATTCGTCGTCCCCTCTGGAGAGAATTCGTATGAACACGATGGCTATCCCGGCCGCAATCGCCGCGATCGAAGAAGAGATGATCGCGCTGCGCCACGAGATCCACGCGCATCCTGAACTGGGCTTCGAAGAATTCGTCACGAGCGACCTCGTCGCGCAGCGCCTCACCGAGTGGGGCTACGAGGTGCACCGCGGGATGGGCGGCACGGGTGTCGTGGGCACGCTCAAGGTGGGCGACGGCAAGCAACGCCTCGGCCTGCGCGCCGACATGGACGCGCTCCCCATCCACGAAAACACCGGCCTCGACTACGCGAGCCGCATTCCGGGCAAGATGCACGCGTGCGGCCACGACGGCCACACCGCCATGCTGCTCGCGGCGGCGAAGCATTTCGCGCAGTCGCGTAACTTCAGCGGCACGCTGCATCTCATTTTCCAGCCCGCCGAAGAAGGCCTCGGCGGCGCGAAGCGCATGCTCGACGAAGGCCTTTTCGAGCGCTTTCCCTGCGACGCCGTCTTCGCCATGCACAACATGCCGGGCTTCCCCACGGGCAAGCTCGGTTTTCGCGCGGGCCCGTTCATGGCTTCGTCGGACACGGTGATCATCGACATCGACGGGCGCGGCGGTCATGGCGCTGTGCCGCATAAGGCGATCGACCCGGTGGTGGTGTGCGCCAACGTCGTGCTCGCGCTGCAGACCATCGTGTCGCGCAACGTGCCGCCGCTCGACATGGCGATCGTCACTGTGGGCGCGATCCATTCGGGCGACGCCCCCAACGTGATTCCGCAAACCGCGCAGATGCGTCTCTCGGTGCGCGCGCTGCGCCCCGAGGTGCGCAACCTGCTGCAGGAGCGCATCACCGCGCTCGTGCACGCGCAGGCAAGCGCCTACGGTGCGACGGCGCGCATCGACTACCAGCGCCGCTATCCGGTGCTCGTGAACGACGCGGCGATGACGGCGTTCGCGCAGGACGTGGCGCGCGACTGGCTCGGCGAAGACGGCCTCATTCATGACATGGCGCCGCTCACCGGCAGCGAGGACTTCTCGTTCCTGCTCGAGCGCTGCGCGGGCAGTTATCTCATCATCGGCAACGGCGACGGGGAGGGCGGCTGCATGGTGCACAACCCCGGCTACGACTTCAACGACGACTGCCTTGCCACCGGCGCGGCATACTGGGTGCAGCTCGCCGAACGCTTCCTGCGCGGCTGAAGCCCGCAGCCAGCGGGCAATCGCACCACGATACGAGACACACGAGGAGACACCCGATGAACGCCACGTCGATTCAGGCGCCGGCCGCTGCCGCCCCGGCTTCCACGCGCCGCTCGCGCGCGAAGGCCATCTTCGCGATCACGCTCGGCAACGGGCTCGAGTTCTTCGACTTCACGGTCTACAGCTTCTTTGCCTCGATCATCGGCTCGCTGTACTTCCCGGTGCATGGCTCGCTGAACCAGTTGATGCTCGCCGTCGGCAGCTTCGGCGTGGGTTTCGTCGTGCGTCCGATCGGCGGCATCGTGATCGGTGCGTTTGCGGACCGCGTGGGCCGCAAGGCCGCCATGACGCTCACGCTCTGGCTCATGGCGCTCGGCTCGGCGCTCATCGCGTTCGCGCCCACCTATGCGCAGATCGGGCTCGCGGCGCCCGCGCTGATCCTGCTCGCGCGTCTCGTGCAGGGCTTCGCGGTGGGCGGCGAAGTGGGGGCCTCGACGTCGCTCCTGCTCGAATACGCCGACGACCGTTCGCGCGGCTTTTACGGCAGCTGGCAGTTCGTGAGCCAGGGCCTGAACACGGTTTGCGGCGCGCTCATCGGCGTGGCGCTGTCCTCCACGCTTTCACAGGCCGCGCTCGAAAGCTGGGGCTGGCGCGTGCCGTTCGTGATCGGCATGCTGGTCGTGCCGGTGGGCGTGTATATCCGCCGCCATCTCGACGAAACGCTCGCGAATCCCGTCGAAATGGAAGACGCCGAACCCGTGGCCGACATGGCGCGGCCGCTGCGCGAGATTTTCGGGCGTCATCGCACGGCGCTCGTGGCCGGCGTCGTCACGACCATCGGCGGCACGGCGGCGAACTATATCGTGCTGTTCTACATGTCGACCTATGCGATCAAGATTCTCGGCCTGCCGATGTCGGTCGGCATGAGCGCGGCCCTCGTCGCGGCGCTCGTCACGGCGATCTGCTCGCCGTTCGCCGGCTCGCTTTCCGACCGCCTGGGCCGCAAGTGGGTGATGGGCGTCTCACGCGTGCTGCTGATCGCCGTGATCTATCCGGCCTTCATGGTCATCCACGCCATGCCGAGCGTCGCCATCGTGCTCGCGGTCGTGGCCGTGCTGGGCGCGATCGTCGCGTTCACGGCGGTCCCCAATATCGTGATGCTGCCCGAACTCTTTCCTCAGTCGATTCGCGTGACGGGCATGTCGGTGGTGTATTGCGTGGGCGTGTCGATCTTCGGCGGCTTCGCGCAGTTCTTCGCGACCTGGCTCATCAAGCTGCTCGACAATCCGCTAGCGCCCGCCTGGTATCTGATCGGCTGCGGCGCGGTCTCATTGCTCGCACTGCCGCTCATTCGCGAGCCGGCGGGTCGACCGCTCGATTGAGACCTCTCTTCGGCCGCTACGCACTTTTAGCGGCCGTGTCGTGTTTATTTACCAGACGTTTACGCGGCGCTGCCTAGAATCGGTTCGTGTTCAACTCAAGCGCGCCGCCCCGAACGGCGGCGTGCGCACAACACGTATGCCGTCTATCGTCTCGCAGGGCCCAATTTCCCGAGGTTCCCGCTCCGCCGCCACGCCGCGGCCCGCTCTCTCGCTGCGCGACTCGCGCAAGTCCCTTCACCCGGCAACCCATCGCGCAACGGTGCAACTGGTCGTGCGCGTGCCCACGAGCGAAGCGCAACTCGCTCGCTGCACGCTGCACGGTCTGGTTGGCAGTGCGCTCGGCGTGCATACAATCGATATCGATCGCCGCAGCGATCTCGCTTGCCTGCACGTCGAACTCGATCGCCGACGCGTGGCCGAGGCCATGGCGCTGCTGATGCGCACGCTTTCGTGTGCGGAATTCGGCTCGGTGCGCCGGCTCGATCGCGCCGCCTGATTCGCAACGCGTGTCGCAACCGCCGCTGCGACGGCTGCGACACGCGTGTAAGTTCTCCCGTCCGCAGTTCACGCGACGCAGGTCCCGTGCGTCCGCAATCTCCGTTTCCCGCGCTCTCCCTTTGTCCCTGCGCAAGCGTTGCGTATCTTCATGCGAACGTTAACGAACCATTAGCGCACCTTCGTTTCGGATTTCGAAACGATTTCGGTCACTATTGCTCCGCGAGTGTCGTCTCGTCATTGCGTGCGACTTTTTGGCCGTCCTGATTCAGCGTTCTCCCGAAAAACAGTAGTATTTGCTCGAGCACCAAAGTCAGTTTGGCGATTTGATTCGACTCGATCGCCCGCGCGCGCCTGATTTGGGGTTCGTCGGTCCAGCGCAGATCGTCGATAACAACGGAGAACAGCATGACTCACGGATTTCGGGTGGCCAGCTTGTGTCTGTCGCTTGGATTGCTGGTTAGCGTCGTTGCATGTCATGACAACAAACCTGCTGCTGAAACACGACCTGCCGCAAACGTCGACGTGATCAATGTTGCGCTGCGCGACGTGCCGGTGGTCTTCGAATACGTAGGGCAGACAGAAAGCTCGCAGCAGGTCGAAATACGCGCGCGTGTGAACGGCTTCCTCGAAAAGCGCGTGTATACAGAAGGCTCGCTGGTCCATGCGGGCGACGTGATGTTCGTCATGGACCGCAAGCCCTTCGAGGCCGCGCTCGATGCCGCGCAGGCCGAGCTTGCGCAGCAGAAGGCGCGGCTCGTCACTGCGCAGGCCAACCTCAATCGCGTGCGTCCGCTCGCCGCGAAAAACGCGTTGAGCCAGAAGGATCTCGACGACTCGGTCGGCCAGGAGCAGGCGGCCGCCGCTGCGGTCGAAGGCGCGCGAGCGAATGTCATCAGCGCGACGCTCAATCTCGGCTATACGACGATCGTCGCGCCGGTGACCGGTCTTTCGAGCTTCGCGAAGAAGCAGGACGGTTCGTATATCGATGCGACCAACAGCCTGCTCACCTATGTGGCGAAGCTCGATCCCATGTGGATCAACTTCTCGCTCTCCGAGAACGAGATGCTCGATCTGCGCACGCAAACGCAGAACGGCACGCTCAAGCTGCCGCCCGTCGGCAAGCTCGAAGCGGTGATCGTGCTCGCGGACGGCAACATCTATCCCGAACGCGGCCACATCGCGTTTACCGACGCCTCGCTCAGCTCGGAAACCGGCACCTACCTGATTCGCGCCGCCATGCCGAACCCCACGGGGTCGCTGCGGCCCGGTCAGTTCGTGCGTATCAAGCTGCTGGGCGCGCTGCGGACTTCCGCGGTGGCCGTGCCGCAGTCGGCGGTGCAGCAGGGGCCGCGCGGCGCGTATGTGTGGACCGTCGACAAGGACGGCAAGGCGCAGCAGCGCGTGGTGGAAACGGGTGAATGGAATGGCAACGACTGGGTGATCAAGTCGGGTTTGCACCCGGGCGATCATGTCGTCATCGACAATACGCTGCGGCTCATGCCCGGTGCGCCAGTCAAGGCGAACCTCGTAGCCACGCCGCCCGCAACCGTCAATATCGGCGGGCCCGACGCCGGTGCAGGCGGTGGTGCGCAAGCGGGCGCGGCCGGCGCTTCCGGCCCGGCGGCTGCGAATGCCAGCGCCAACGCGCAGGCCAGCGCGGGCACGAACGCCGCGCAACCGCGCGCGGCATCCGGCGCTGCCGACGTGATGGGCGAACGCACCGCGCTTTACTTCGCGTCGGGCAGTTCGAGCCTCGACGCCCAGTCGGCCGACGCGCTTGCCGCGGTGGCGCGCCGTCTCGTCGCCGAGCCGGGCATGCGCGTGGTGATTTCCGGCTACACCGATTCAAGCGGCTCGCAAGCCGCGAACCAGCGTCTCGCGGCCGCCCGCGCAGGCACGGTGCGCGCCGCGCTGGTCGTGGCCGGCGTGAAAACCGAGCGCATCGAAATGCGCAAGCCGGCGCAGATCGTCGCCAACGATCCGCCCGACAAATCCCGCCGCGTGGACGTCACGTTCTCGCCCGCCGCGGGAGGCTGAACGATGAAGTTCTCCCACTTCTTTATTGACCGGCCAATTTTCGCGTCGGTCCTCTCGATCGTGCTCGTCGTCGCGGGTCTCGTGTCGATGTTCAACCTGCCGATCGCGCAGTTTCCGGACATCGCGCCGCCGACCATCACGGTGAGCGCCACGTATCCGGGCGCGAGCGCCGACATCGTCGCGCAGAACGTGGCCGCGCCGATCGAACAACAGGTGAACGGCGCGGACAACATGATGTACATGAACTCGTCGAGCTCCTCGACGGGCAACATGACGCTCACGGTGTACTTCAATATCGGCACCGATCCGTCGCTCGCCCAGGTGGACGTGCAGAACCGCGTCAACCTCGCGCTGCCTTTCCTGCCCGATTCGGTGACGGCCCAGGGCGTGTCGGTGCAGAAGCGCTCGTCGGCGTTCATGATGGTGATCGCGATCTATTCGCCCGACAACGCCTACGATGCGGCCTATGTGGCGAACTACGCGAACGTCTATGTGCTCGACGCGCTCAAGCGCATTCCGGGCGCGAACCAGGCGTCGATCTTCGGTTCTGCCGACTATGCGATGCGCGTGTGGCTCAAGCCCGACCGCATGGCGAAGCTCGGCATTACCGTGGCCGACGTGCAGAACGCGATTGCGCAGCAGAACCAGCAGTTCTCCGCGGGCCGACTCGGCCAGGCGCCGACCAACAAGCCCGTGAACCAGACCTTCCCGGTGACGACGAAGGGCCGCCTCACAGAGCCCGCCGATTTCGACAACATCATCCTGCGCGCGGCGTCGGGCGATGCGGCGATCGTGCGCCTCAAGGACATCGGCCACGCGGATCTGGGCGCCAAGGACTATTCGCTGCGCGGCCGCTACAACGGCAAGACGGCCACACTGCTGGCCGTCTATCAGCAGCCGGGCGCGAATGCCCTGCAGGTGGCCAAGCAGGTGCGCGAGGCACTCGAGCAGTTGAACAAGAGCTTTCCGCCCGGCCTCAAGTATGAAGTCGCGCTCGATACGACCGAGTTCGTGCACGAATCGATCAACGAGGTGGTCCATACACTGCGCGACGCGGTGATTCTCGTGATCATCGTGGTGTACATCTTCCTGCAAAGTTTCCGGGCGACGCTCGTGCCGCTGCTCGCGGTGCCCGTGTCGATCATCGGCGCGTTCATCGGCATGGAGGCGTTCGGCTTCTCGATCAACATGCTCACCTTGTTCGGCATGGTGCTGGCCATCGGTATCGTGGTAGACGACGCGATCGTGGTGATCGAAAACGTCGAGCGCAACATGACCGAGTTCAAGCTGCCACCCAAGGAAGCGGCCAAACGCGCGATGGACGAAGTGAGCGGACCGGTGGTGGCGATCGTGCTGGTGCTCCTTGCGGTGTTCATCCCGGTGGCGTTTCTCTCGGGCATCACGGGCCAGCTCTACAAGCAGTTCGCGGTGACGATCGCGGTCTCGGTGGTGCTTTCGGGTATCGTCGCGCTCACGCTGTCGCCCGCGCTCGCGGCCATCCTGCTCAAGCCGGGCGAGCACAAGAAGAACCGCTTTTTCCGCTGGTTCAACGAGAAGTTCGAGCGCCTGACCGAGGGCTATGGTAGCTGGGTGCAGACCGCGATACGCCGCGTGATCCTCTCCATCGGGCTGATCGTCGTGATGCTGATCGCGACCGTCGGCCTGTTCAAACATATTCCATCGTCGTTCCTGCCCGTGGAGGATCAGGGCTATCTGTTCGGCGCGGTCGTGATGCCCGACGCGGCGAGCCTGGACCGCACCGGCGACCTTTCGAAGAAAGCGGAGGACTGGTTCGCGAAACAGCCCGCCGTGAGTTCGGTAGCGGCGCCGATCGGCTACAGCCTGATCGACTCGCAGTACAAGTCGAACGCGGGCACGCTGTTCGTGACGCTCAAGGGCTTCAAGGAGCGCGGCGAAAACGGCACCGCGCAGGACTTGATCCGCGACGCCACCAAGGCGTTCTCCACGTTCAGGGACGGCGTGGTCGTGCCGCTCAATCCACCGTCGATTCCGGGCCTCGGCACGACGGGCGGCTTCGAGTTCTGGCTGCAGAGCACCGGCGACGGCAGCTATCAGCAGCTCGAAGACAAGGTGCGCCAGGTGATTGCGAAGGCGCGCCAGAACCCGGCGCTGCGCGGCGTGAATTCGACCATCAACACGAATTCTCGCCAGTTGCTCGTGGAAGTGGACCGCGAGCGGGCGGAGACGCTCGGCGTTCCGGTTCAGGACATCTATTCTGCACTCCAGACGATGTTCGGTTCCTTGTACGTGAGCCAGTTCCCGAAGGGCAGCCGTCTGTTCCAGGTGATCATCCAGGCCGAGCCGCAATACCGCTTGAGTCCGGACGATATCCAGCAGCTCTATGTGCGCAACCGCAACAACGACATGGTGCCGATCAAGGCCGTGACGACTTCGCGTTTCGTGCCCGGACCTGACATCGTCAACCGCTTCAACAACTTCCCGGCGGCGAAGATTACCGGCGACGCGGCGCCGGGCCACAGTTCGGGCGAGGCGATCGCGGCGATGGAGCAGATCGCCAACGAAGTGCTGGGCGAAGGCTACAGCTACGAATGGAGCGGCCAGGCGTACGAAGAGAAGAAGGCCGGCTCGACGGCGGCGCTCGTGTTCGGCTTCGCACTGCTGATGGTGTTCCTCATTCTCGCGGCGCAGTACGAGAAGTGGTCGCTGCCGGTCGGCGTGCTGCTGGCCGTGCCGTTCGCGATTTTCGGGGCGCTGGTGGGCATCCTGTTGCGCGGCATGGAAAACGACGTGTACTTCCAGATCGGCTTGACCGTGCTGATCGCGCTCGCGGCGAAGAACGCCATTCTGATCTTCGAGTTCGCCGTTGAAATGCGCGAGAAGGAGAACATGTCGCCGTACCAGGCCGCGCTGCACGCCGCCAAGCTGCGTCTGCGGCCGATCATCATGACCTCGCTCGCGTTCATCCTCGGCTGCGTGCCGCTCGCGATCGCCAGCGGCGCATCGGCCGCGAGCCGGCGCTCGCTCGGCACCGGCGTGATCGCGGGCATGCTCGGTGCCACGGTGATCGCGCTGTTCTTCATTCCGATGTTCTTCTGGGGACTGGAAACGCTCTCTTCGCGCAAGAAAGCGGACGCCACGCCGCATCCCGGCACGCCCCCCGTGGCGCCGCCTTCGCAGGAGGGCTGAGCGATGAAGACACGTTTGAATCTCGTCAATCGCAAGCTGCGGCCGCTCGGGCTGGCCATTGCGACGGCTTGCCTTGGCGCTTGCGCCGTCGGGCCCGACTATCATCGTCCGGCGGTCGAGACGCCGTCGACGTTTCGCTACGCCTCGCCGCAGGCGGAAGCCGTCGATACTACGCTCGACTGGTGGACGCAGTTCAACGACCCGGTGCTCAACGACCTCGTCGCGAGGGCGCTTACGCAGAACAAGGATCTGCTGATTGCGGCGGCACGCGTCGAGGAGTTCTACGGGCGTTATGTCGTGACGCGCGCGGGCCTGTTTCCGCAGGTGTCGGCGAACTTCGGTGCGTCGCGCAGCCGTGGCGTGCCGGCGCCCGGCTTCCCGCCCGTGGTCGGCAACCAGGTGGAGCTGAACGGCGCCGTGTCCTGGGAACTCGATTTATTCGGCCACTTGCGCAGGCTCACCGAAGCCGCGCGCGCCGATTATATGAGCACGCAGTCCGCGCAGCAGGCCACGCGCATCGCCATCATCGCGAACGTGGCCACGTCGTATCTGCAGCTGCGCGATTTCGACAATCAGCTCGTCATCGCGCAGGACACGCTCGAAAGCCGCAAGGGCGCGCTCGATCTCTTCAACGAGCGCTATGCGGGCGGTGTCGTTTCGCGGTTGCAGGTGAGCCAGGCGCAGTCGGAGTACCAGTCGGCGCAGACCTCTGTGTACTCGATCCAGCAGCAGATCGCGACCCAGGAAGACGCCATTTCGCTGCTGCTGGGCCAGAATCCGGGGCCGATTCCGCGCGGCAAGTCGATCACCGAGCTCACCGCGCCTGCCATTCCCGCGGGCCTGCCGTCGACGCTGCTGGAGCGCCGGCCCGATATTCTGCAGGCCGAACAAACGCTCGTTTCGGCGAATGCGTCGATCGGCGCAGCGCGCGCGCTGTATTTCCCGCAGATTTCGCTCACGGGACTGTTCGGCGCGGCGAGCACGGCGCTCTCGGGGCTGTGGACCGGCCCCGCGCGCGTATGGTCGTTCGCGGGCGCGGTCACGCAGCCGATTTTCGAGGGCGGCGCGATCGCGGGCGGCGTGCATCAGGCCGAAGCCGTGCAGCAGGAAGCGCTTTTCACCTACGAGCAGACGATCCAGCAGGCGTTCGCCGATGTCGAGAATGCGCTCGTGGGCGTCGCGCGCACGCGCGATCAGCTGGATTCGACGACGCGCCAGGTGGCTGCGCTCACGGAATACACGTCAGTCGCGCGCGATCTGTACGAAGGCGGCTACACGAGCTATCTGGAAGTACTCGACGCCGAGCGCAGTCTCTTCAACGCGCAATTGCAGCAGTCGTCGCTGCAGGACCAGGAACTCGCGCAGATCGTGAGCCTGTACAAGGCGCTCGGTTATGGCTGGACGCCGGCAGCCCCGCCGCCGGCGGCAGACAGCGCGAAGCCGTCGCAGTCCTGAGCCGCGACGGCTGCGCTTCGAGGCGGGGTGGCGAGGGGCGAACCTGGCGCGGGCGCGCCGGTTCGTTTCATGGAGATTCCGACATCAGCCAGCGCAGCGATTGCGGAGCGGGCCGGGTGGCTTTCGCGGTTGCCTGGGCTTTGGGCGCCGGCTTCGCGACTTTTTGCAGCTGAATGGGCCGGGCGGCGTTGAGGGCGGTTGTGTGGCCGCCGGTTTGCGCGAGCGCAGCGGGGCTCGCCGACGCCAACGCGAGCAGCGCGGCGGCGAACGTCAGGGCGAGGGGGCGAGTCATCTGGGTTCTCCCGAGTGGGCGAGCTGCCGGCGAAGAGGAAAAGGGGGCCGGCACTGCAAGCGGGAGTATGTTCTGAGGATAACCGCCACGCGTCCATCATTTGATGGAGAAACGCGTGGCCTGTGTGCGGAACCCCGCTTATCGGGTTCCGTTCTAGTCGGCGGGGCGGCGGTCGGCCAGCGCGCGTTCGCAGTCCTTGAGCACTTGCAGGACGAGCTTGGCCTGGTAGTTCAGGTCGTCGGTGTCGAGAATTTCCTCGACGGCGTCGCGCGCCCAGACCGCGTCCACGAACCACGCGTGCTGCTGCGCGATGTCCTGAGCCATGGCGGCGAGGCGCGCGATCGCGAGCCAGTCGGCCTCGCGCGCGTGACGGTCGAGCCACTTGTGCGCCGCCTGGACGTGAAAGGCCGCGTTGGGCCAGGATTCGTTGAGATAGTAGGCCCCGAGGCTCCCGCAGGTGAGCCAGCAGAGCAGCTCCACGCGATCGCGCGGACTCAGATGGTGGCGTACATCACTCATGGCGACGCTCGCGAAAGTAACAGAGTTCGATTGACGGGTGCGTGCAGACTTCGAATCCGATGACAAAACGATATCACGGCTCGTGGAAAATCGCCTGCCCCGCACTGGCGCTGCACGCACGGGTGTTACATGGATAGCGTCGCCTGGCGGCGCGTTGTATGCAAACCAGGAGTGACACCAGGATCGCGCGTGCAGCTATGCGCTTTGCAGCGTTTCGCGTGCCTGCCCATCGCGCCCCAAGATTTACGCGCTCTTTTCACGCGCTTTGCCGGCGAGCCGGGCGGCCGTGTCCACCGCGCCCATCGCGTTCGCCACGTCGAGCGCGGTGTTGCCCGCCGCGTCGTGCGCCGCCGGGTTCGCGCCGCGCGCGAGCAGCAGGTCGACGATATCGGAGCGGTTGAACATGGCGGCGATCATCAGCGCCGTGCGGCCGTCGGGAGAGGCGCCTTCCACGTCGGCGCCGTTTTCCAGCAGGGTGTTGACCACGTCGGCGTAGCCCTTGAAGGCCGCGCCCGCGATCGGCGTTTGCCCGTTGTCGTTGCGCAGGTCGGGGTCGGCGCCGTGCTGCACGAGCGTGCGCACGGCGGCGGCGTGGCCGTGATAGCTCGCGAGCATCACGAGGCTGTCGCCTTTTTCGTTGCGAAGGTTCGGCGGCAGGCCTTGTTCGATGAGCGTGGCGAGCGTGTTGGCTTCGCCGCGGCGCGCGGTGTCGAACACCTGGCGCGCGAATTCGACGAAACGCGGATCGAACTCGCCGCCGTCTTCGCCGGAGCCGGACGATGACGATGAGGGTGGGTTGGGCGGCGCGCTGGCGGTCATGGCAGTCTCCTGGTGCGGATCGCAGATCGATTCGGGGCGGTGTGCCGCCGACGAGGCTTGCCCATTGTCGCCGATCTTCGCGAGCCGCGAGGCCAGCGCGGCTCACGCGCGCCGCATGAAAAACGCGCTGCCCGAACCGCTAAAAGCGGCCGGCGCAGCGCCTTCCTTCGTGGTGGAACCGCTCGACGCTCAGGGTACGAGCCAGAGCGCGGCGGCGTAGATCACGAGCGACACGGCGAACGTCACGGCGGTATAGCCCATCACGCGCTGGATGCGGATGCCCGCGATCGCGACGATCGGCACCGCCCAGAACGGCTGCAGCATGTTCGAGACGTTCTCGGCCATCGCCACGCCCATGGCAGTGCGCGGCACGGAGGCGTGGAGGCTCAGCGCGGCGGGCAGCACGAACGGCCCTTGCACGGCCCAGTGGCCGCCCGCGCTCGGCACGAGGAGCGTGATGATGAGCGAGCTCAGATAGCTCCAGAGCGGCAGCGAAAGCGGCGTGGCGATCGTGACGAAGGCCTTGGCGATCATCGAGGCGAGGCCCGTGCCCTTCATCACGCCCATGATGCCGCCGTAGACGGGGTACTGCAGCAGCATGGAGCCGGTCTGGCGCGCGGCGCGGCGAATGGCGTTCGCGTAGGCGATAGGCGTGCGCTGCAGCGCGAGGCCGATCAGCAGGAAGATCAGGATCGTCGTGTTGATGTCGAGATCGAAACCCTTTTCGCTCCATTCCATCGCCAGATAGCCTGCGCCGAGCACGATCAGCAGCAGCGTGCCGAGCATCGACTGCTCGAGGCGCGACGCGAACGAAGGCGTGCCGTTGCCGACGCGCGCGTGCGGGTCGTCGCTGGCGCCGGGATCGTTCGCTTCGGCTTCGGCCGCCTGGCTGAACGGCGCCACGTGCTCGGGCTTCGGATGCATGCGGATGAAGATGAACGTCATCACGACCACCACGAGCACGGTGGGGATGAAGACGAACGGCGCGAAGACGGTCTGGCTGAGCGGAATCACGTGGCCCGTCGCCTTTTCCACGAGATTGAGCGCGTTGCCGGGCGAGGCCTGCGAAAGCGCGATCGAGCTGGAGAGCCCGCTATTGCAGATCGACCATGCCGAATAGCTGCCCGCCACGAGCCACGCGAAATCCACGTTCACGCGCTTCGCGATTTCGCGCGAGAGCAGTGCGCCCACGATCAGGCCCAGGCCCCAGTTCAGCCACGCGGCGATGGCGACCACCGGAAACACCAGCAGCGCCGCGCGCGCCGGCGTTTGCGCCCTGGCCGCGAGCGCGCGCAGCACGCGCTGGATCACGGGCGCTTCGGCAATGGCGTAGCCCGTGGCGAGGATCAGGATCATCTGCAGCGCGAAGCCGAGAATGCCGAACGTGCCTTCGTACCAGGAGCTGAGCAGCGTGGGGAGATTACCGTGCGGCGCGATGACGAGTGCGAGCACCGCGACGAAGAAGGTGAGGCAGATGGACAGAACGAAGGGGTCGGGCATGACCCGTTCGAAAACATACACGAGGGCGGCGACGACACCCTGGCGGGAATCGCGCGTTTCAGTCTGGAGGTCTCTTTTCATGCTCTTTGCGCTAGTTCGTAGCGTGTGGCTACTGGCTGGCCGGAGCGGACAAGAGGCGTTGCTTGCAGGCGGTCCCGGCACCGTGCGGCTGGCAAGCCAGGCGCGTGGTGGGCGGGGAGGCAGGTGCGGCTCCTCCATCAGCGAGAGGCGATGCCGCCCCGGCGCAGCGGGTTCATATCACGCCTTGCACGCGCGCATTTGCACGACAAGACGGCCAGCCCATTATTGTTGTTCTCATGTTCGTAATTCGAACACGGTTTCGATTATCGAACGACGCATTATTCGCTTCATGCTGAGTGGATGTCAAGGCTGCGATAGCGTGCCGATGCAGGTTTTTCGCGGGAAATGAGGACGAAATGTATGTGGAATGTAATAACAATGAAAGCAGAAAGATATTTTAAAAGCGTCATCCGAACTACCTAAAATGCAAAAGCGGGAGGCACTCTCGCGTGCTCGCAGGCATTCACAATCTGTCTATCACTGCCCTTTGGAGACTGAAGATGACGATTCGTCTAGGAGAAGAAGCACCGGATTTCACCGCGGAGACCACCGAAGGCACGATCCATTTTCACGAATGGATTGGCGACCACTGGGCCATCCTTTTTTCGCATCCGAAAGACTTCACGCCCGTCTGCACGACGGAACTCGGCTATATGGCAAAGCTCAAGCCGGAGTTCGACAAGCGCAATACGAAGATCATCGGTTTGAGCATCGACCCGGTGACCGACCATGCCAAGTGGGCCAAGGACATCGAGGAAACGCAGGGCAGCGCCGTCAACTATCCGATGATTGGCGACCCGGACCTGCACGTCGCGAAGCTCTACGACATGATTCACCCGAACGCGAGCGGCGCCAGCCCACGCACGGCGGCCGACAACGCCACGATACGCGCGGTGTTCCTGATCGGACCGGACAAGAAGGTGAAGGCGACGTTCGTCTACCCGATGAGCTCGGGCCGCAATTTCGACGAAGTGCTGCGCCTGCTCGACTCGCTGCAACTCACCGCGAAGCACACGGTGGCTACGCCGGTGAACTGGAA
The DNA here is from genome assembly GCF_040965695.1 of Paraburkholderia sp. BR10937. Lineage (NCBI taxonomy): Bacteria > Pseudomonadati > Pseudomonadota > Betaproteobacteria > Burkholderiales > Burkholderiaceae > Paraburkholderia > Paraburkholderia sp. BR10937. Next base: position 6,606 of record NZ_JBFRCL010000096.1, on the reverse strand, counting down.
GCCGGGCGACGACGTCATCATCCCGACTTCGGTTTCCGACGATGCGGCGAAGCAGAAGTATCCGCAGGGCTTCAAGACGCTCAAGCCGTATCTGCGTACGGTTGCGCAGCCTAAATAGCGTGTGGCAGACCCTAAAAAAAACGCGGCGCACTGGCAGTGCGCCGCGGATCACGGACCAGGCAAGCTCTCGCGTCTTACGCGGTCCGGACAGGGGAAGCTGACTGACTCAGTTCGAAGGCGTGGGCCGCCACTTGAGCAAACGATGCTCGAGCGCAGTGAGCACATAGTCGGCGGCCAGCGCGACCACGGCGAGCACGATCATGGCGGCGAACACGCCGCTCGCATTGAACGCGCCCTGCGCCGTCGAGATCAGCAGACCGATGCCTTGCTTCGAGCCCAGGAATTCGCCCACCACGGCGCCGACCAGCGCGAAGCCGAAGCTCACGTGCAGGCTCGCGAGAATCCACGAAAGCGCTGAGGGAATCACGACCGAGGTCGTCACCTGGCGGCGCGACGCGCCGAGAATCTGCGCATTGGCGATCATGTAGCGGTCGGCCTCGCGCACGCCCTGGAACGCATTGGCGAACACCACGAAGAACACCATCACCACGGCGAGCGCCACTTTCGACGCCATGCCGAGACCCAGCGCGATCACGAACACCGAGCCGAGCACCACGCGCGGAATCGAGTTGGCGATCTTGATGTAGAGGCTGAACACGTCGGAGAGCAGCTTGTTGCGGCCAAGCACGATGCCGCAGAACACGCCGGCCACCGAGCCGATGATGAAGCCGAGGCCCGTTTCTTCCAGCGTGACCCAGACCTGCGTGAGCAGCGGCCCCTGCGAGGTGCCGTTCACGAACCAGTCGATGATCTGGTCGAAGATGGCCGTGGGCATCGAGAAGAAGAACGGGTCGATCCATTTGAGGCGCGCGGCGAGTTCCCAGCCGCCGAGCACGACGACGAGCACGAGAATACGCAGCGAAATGACGAGCAGATTGCGCTGACGAATGCGCTTCTGCGCGGCGCGCTCGACGGCGTCGAGCGAGGCGGTATCGAGGCCTTGCGGCAGGGTTTGTTGCGGGGTGGACATAGTGAACGGCTCCGGTGTTAGGCGATCTGCACTTCTTCGCGCAGGTCGTGCCAGATCTGGCGCGACAGTTCGACGAAGTGCGGCGCGTAGCGGATTTCGGACGTCACGCGCGGGCGCGGCAGGTCGATCTCGTAGACCTTCTTGAGCGTGGCCGGGCGCGCGGTCAGCACGAACACGCGGTCGGCGAGCGCAATGGCTTCTTCGAGGTCGTGCGTGACGAACACGACCGAGCCCGTGCCGCCCCACAGCTGCAGCAGCTCGTCCTGCATGAGCGTGCGCGTTTGCATGTCGAGCGCCGAGAACGGCTCGTCCATCAGCAGGATTTCGGGCTTGTTGATGAACGTCTGCGCCAGCGCCACGCGCTTGCGCATGCCGCCCGACAGCTGATGCGGATAGTGCTTGCCGAAGTTGGCGAGGCCCACGCGGCGCAGCCATTCGTTGGCTTCGTCGTAGGCCGCCGACTTCGAGCGGCCGCGATAGAGCGGACCGGCCGCCACGTTGTCGAGCACCGAGCGCCACGGGAACACGGCGTCGGCCTGGAACACGAAGCCGATGCGCGGATCGATGCCGTTCACGGGCGCGCCCATCACGCGCACTTCGCCCGTGGTGGGTTTGAGCAGGCCCGTGATCATGCTGAGCGTGGTGGACTTGCCGCAGCCCGTGGGCCCGACGATCGCGACGAACTCGCCGCGCGCGACCGACATGCTGAAGTCGCGCAGGGCAACGGTCGCCTTGCCGTCCGGTGAAATGAAGCGGCACGAAACATTGCGCAGCTCGATGGCGGGCGTGCCTTGGGAGTGGGAGGAAGTCATTGTCTCAGTGGGCTGAACGTGGGGCCGGTTGCGAGGTTTACTTCGACGCCGTGGCGGTCGCAGCCGGCAGATAGTCGTTCGAGTAAGTCTTCGCGAGGTCGATGTGCTTGCCCTTCACCGAAGGATTGAACGCCGAGAGCACCTTGAGCACCGTATCGGGGCCGTCGGCGGGCATGCGGCCGTCCTTCGTGAACATTGGCAGCGAGGACTTCAGCGCGGCCACGTAGAGATCCTTGTTGCTGCCGTAGTAGTCCTTCGGCATCTTCGCGGCGATTTCGTCGGCGCTATGCGTGGCGATGAAGTTGAGCGTGCGCGAGAACGCGTGCGCGAGCTTCGTCGCATCGTCCTTGTGCGACTGCGCCCAGGCGCGCTGCACGTAGAAGCTCGAAGCGGGGTAGGTGCCGCCGAGCGCCGCGCGCGTGCCTTCGAGCGTGCGCATGTCGACGAGCACCCTGGCGTCGCCGGTTTGCAGAAGGCGCGAGACGGTGGGCTCCGTGGTCATGCCCGCGTCGATGCGGTTCTGCTTGATCGCCGCGACGAAGGTGTTGTCCGCGCCCACCGGCAGCAGCGTGTACTGGTTGGAGGGCACGCCCGCGCGCTGTGCGAGGTACTGCGTGAGGAAGCTCGTGGAGGAGCCGAGGCCCGTCACGCCGAGCGTCTTGCCCTTCACGTCGGCCATGCTCTTGACCGTGCCGGCCGCCGCGTTCGACACCATTTCCACTTCGCCCGGCACCTGGCCGAACACCACGAGCGTCTGCACTTCCTTGCCCTTGCTCTGCAGGTCGATGGTGTGATCGTAGAAGCCCACCACGCCTTGCACCGCACCCGCGAGCAGTTCGTTCTCCGCGTCCACGCCGGCCGGCTGCGACTGCAGTTCGACGTCGAGGCCTTCGTCCTTGAAGTAGCCGAGCTGCTCGGTCAGTTTGGCGGGCAGATAGATGATCTTGGTTGCGCCGCCAACCATGATCGTGATCTTTTCCGCGTGGGCAGCCGTGGAGCCGGCGGCGAGGGCGAACGCGACACTCGATACAGCGGCGATCTGGCGCAAGGTAGGCATCGTGGAGTCTCCTGAAGGTGTGCGCCGTGCATGCGGGCGCTTTTTGGTGGATGCAGCCGATTATAAAAACCGTAAGCCTTCTGCCAGCCTTCGGGCGCCGTGCAAAATCGTCCGTGTTAACCCGCAGGGCGGCGGCGCGCCGGCAGCGGCACAATCGATTCCCCCGAAACGGCCTTCGCCCTTGCCCGTACCCGCCCATGAAGTTGCTGCTGATCGAAGACAATCCGACGCTTGCGCACTGGCTCGTCAAGACGCTGGAGGAGCAGGCGTTCGCCTTCGACGCCGTGCAGGACGGCGAAGCCGCCGACCAGCTGCTGCAGTCCAATCACTACGACGTGGTGCTGCTCGACCTGAATTTGCCGAAGCTCTCGGGCAAGAACGTGCTGCGGCGGCTGCGCCAGCGCCGCGACGCGACGCCCGTGATGGTGCTCACGGCGAGCGGCTCGATCGACGAAAAGGTGGAGTTGCTCGGCGCGGGCGCCGACGACTATCTCGTCAAGCCGTTCGAGGTGCGCGAACTGGTGGCGCGCATCAAGGTGCTGATTCGCCGGCAAACCCCCGCACGCGCGAACGAAATCGGCTGCGGGGACCTCGTGTTCGACCTCAACACACGCCAGTTCACGCTGAAGGGCGCCCCGCTGAACGTCACGCCGCGCGAGCGCACGGTGCTCGAAACGCTGGCGCTGCGCCTCGGCCAGACCGTTTCGAAGGCCGCGCTCGTCGACGCGATCTTCACGCTCGCCGACGAACCCAGCGAGGACGCCATCGAAATCTACGTCTCGCGGCTGCGCAAGAAGCTCGAAGGCAGCTCGGCCGTGATCGTGACGCTGCGCGGCCTCGGCTATTTGCTGCGCAGGAAGGATGAAACGCTATGACGACTTGCGCGTGCCGACATGACGGGTAGCCTGCGCGTTCGCCTGCTGTGGTGGATGCTCGTGCCGCTCGCGCTCTACGTGAGTTTTACGGCGACCTCCGAGTACCGCGCTGCGCGCCATACCGCCGATCTGGTGCAGGACGGCCGGCTGCTGTCGTCCGCGCGCATGATCGCCGGTTCCGTGCAATGGGCCGATGGCGCGCTGCGCGCCGACGTGCCGCCCGCGGCGCTCGAACTCTTCGCCTCGCCGCAGCAGGATCAGGTGTTCTACAACGTGCACGTAGAGGGCGGCTCGCTGCTCGCGGGCATGCCCGATTTTCCGCATGCGGCCTCGGCGCCCGCCGTCGATTCGCCTGTGGCGTACGACGCGGATCTGCGCGGCCAGGCCGTGCGCGCCGTGAGCGTGGTGCGCTCCATGTACGACAATGGCCACATCTCGCGCGTGCGCGTCTCAGTCGGCAAGACCGGGCGCTCGCGCGACGCGATGGTGGAGGCGCTGTGGCGTCCCCAGCTCTATCGACAGATCGGTATGGTGATGCTGGCCGTGGCGCTCGCCTGCATCGGTCTCACGTTCGAGCTGCGTCCGCTCATGAAGCTCAAGAACGACGTGGCGGACCGCGATCCTTCGCACCTCGAACCCATTCGTGCCGAAGGGCTGCATGCCGAACTGCGGCCCGTCGTGGACGCCATCAATCAATGCATTGCGCGCCTCTCGGCGCAGACGGCCGCGCAGCGCCGCTTCATCGCCGATGCCGCGCACCAGCTGCGCACGCCGCTCACGCTGCTCGGCACGCAATTGCAGTACGCGCGCCAGCAAATAGCCGTCGATCCCGCGCTCGACGAAGTGCTGGCGGCCATGCACGTGAGCAACCGCTCGATGGTCGCGCTCACGAACCAGTTGCTGCTGCTCGCGCAGGCCGAGGCGCTCGACCCGGCGCAGTTGCCGGCCGCGCCCGTCGACATGGCGCAGCTCGCGCGCGAAGTGGTCGAGGCACTCGCGCTGCTCGCGCAGACGCGCGGTATCGATCTTGGCGCGGAGCTGCCGCGCGAGACGGGCGAGGCGGTGGTGCAGGGGCATCGCGAACTGTTGCGCGCGATGGTCAGCAATCTCGTGGACAACGCGCTGCGCTACACGCCGGCTGGCGGGCACGTCACCGTGTCGGTGCGGGCGAGCGGCGAGACGGTCGCGCTCGAAGTGCTCGACGACGGCCGCGGCATTCCCGCCGAAGCGCGGGCGCGCGTTTTCGAGCCTTTCTTTCGCGCCGCCGCAGAGACGGAGGGCACCGGCCTGGGTCTCGCGATCGTGCGCGAGATCGCGCAGTCGCATCGGGGCGCGGTGAGCCTGGGTCCGGGCGCGGACGGGCGGGGCGTGCGCGCCTGCGTGGTGCTCGCGCGCTGGCAGCCCGCGCTCGTGGCCGAGCCTGCATAAGGGCCGCTTTAAGGGGCGGTACAATGTGGCCGCCTGAAGCTGCAAGCCCACGCCGCATCTGGCGGCCATCGCTGCGGCGACCACCCGTTCATTCGAAGATCGAGACCATGCAAAAGAAGACGGTCCGCAGTGCCCCGTTGCCCGCCTATGAGCAGATCAAGCGTCATGTGCTCGCGCAGATCGAAAGCGGCGCCTTGGGGCCCGGCGACGTCGTGCCTTCCGAAACGGAACTGGTGAAAGAGTTCGGAGTGGCGCGCATGACGGTGTCGCGCGCGCTGCGCGAGTTGATGGCCGAAGGCGTGCTGAACCGCGTGCGCGGCTCGGGCACGTACGTGGCGCCGCGCCAGTACGAATCGACGGTGCTGCAGATCCGCAATATCGCCGACGAAATCGCGGCGCGCGGCCATCGGCATGCGGCGCGCGTGCTGGGGCTGGAGGCGAGCGACGATCCGAACGCGATCGCGGCGCTCGAACTCGACGCCGGGCCGGTATTCCACTCGCGCATCGTGCACAGCGAGGAGGGCGAGCCGATCCAGTACGAGGATCGCTACGTGAATCCCGAGGTGTTCCCCGACTACCTCGCCCAGGACTTCACCGTCGAAACGCCGAATCACTACATGGTGCGCCTCGCGCCGATCCAGCGCGCCGAGTTCCGCATTTACGCGCAAAAGCCCGATGCGCGCGTGCGGCAGTATCTGGAGATGGAAATCGGCGAGCCTTGCCTGCTGTTGCTGCGGCGCACGTGGGTGGGGCGTCATGTGGCGACTTCCGTGCGCCTGTGGCATCCGGCTTCGCGGTTTCATCTGGCGGGTACCGTTTGAACCCGGGCGGCGAGGCCGCCCATTCCCCGCAGTCTTGCTGGGAACCGCAGTCCACCGGCCTGGCCCTCTGCGCTCCGTCCCTCCTGATCCCTACCTGCCTTGATCCCGCCTTTTTCGCTTGCGCGAGCGGTCTGACCGCGTCCACGCGCCATGCGTCGTGTCTGGCTATTTGCAGACTTCTTGTCTAGACAAAGTTTCGCAGCCTCGCTACCGGTTCCTCGCTCACGCAGGCCAATCTCTGCTATTTTTGCCAGGGTAACTACTAACCCGCGTTTGATCGAAACGAGTTGTATATACAACTTGGCGGCGGTAGACTTAGCCCACGTTGCAGCGCTCATTGCACCTCCGCGGGCGCAGCCCTCCAGCTTGCTATCCAGACTCGACGGACCCGAACAAATGAACCACCCGAACTTCACCGACCCGCGCCTCGACCCTACCCGCACGATCCGCGCGCCGCGCGGCAGCGAGAAGGTCTGCAAGACCTGGCTGGCGGAAGCCGCCTACCGGATGCTCCAGAACAATC
>NZ_JBFRCL010000095.1:0-22013 GCF_040965695.1 Paraburkholderia sp. BR10937 | reverse complement strand
ACTTCTCGCCCTGACTTCGATCGCACTGTCACCCCTTGCTGCCTATGCCCAGAGCAGCGTGACCCTCTACGGTATCGTCACCGGCAACGTGACATACGTAAACAACGTTCAGACGGCCGCCACGCCGGCCGGTGGCAAACCAACCGGCGGCAGCCAGGTCGCCTTGCTTGATAGCGGCAGCTCGGGCCCAAGTTCGAGCCGCTGGGGCCTGAAAGGCACCGAGGACCTGGGCGGCGGCCTGAAGACGCTGTTCGTGATCGAAAGCGGCTTCAGCGTCGCCAACGGCACGCTCGGCCAAGGGGGCACGCTGTTCGGCCGTCAGGCCTGGATCGGGCTCAGCGCACCGAATTACGGCACCGCATCGCTCGGTCGCCAGTCCGACGCCGCGGTGGACTATGTGTCGCCGCTGCTCTACGCCTGGTACTTCGGCAATCTCGCGATCCATCCGGCCGACTACGACAACCTGAACTTCACGCACCGCATCAATAACGCGGTCAAATACAGCTCGGACGCATTCGGCGGCTTCCGGTTCGGCGCGCAGTACAGCTTCGGCGGCATCGCAGGCAACTTCACGCAGAACCAGTACTGGTCCGCAGGCTTCAGCTATACCGGACCGAGCATTGCGGTTGCCGCGTCGATTATCAACGCGCGTAATCCGAACAATTCGCTCTACGGCACGAACGCGAATGCGAGCGCCACCGGCAACAATCTCGGCTCCGCCGGTTCCGCCACCACACCGGAATCGAACCCGGCTATTTCGGGCTTCGCCTCTGCCCGCACACAGCAGACGGTCGCCGTGGCCTCCACCTGGACGATCGGCTCGGCCATCCTGGGTGTCGCCTGGTCCAACACGCAATACCGCGATCTTGGGGCAACCGCTTCGCTCAACACCCAAAACTACCGCGGTACGGCGTCGTTCAATACGATCGGCGCGAGCGTTCGCTATCAGGTCACGCCGTTCCTGCGCGTCGGCACGTCATTCGATTACACGAACGGCGGCAACCTGAACGGTCTGGGCGGCGCGCGCTACGAGCAGTGGAACGTGGGCGCTGGCTACTCGCTGTCGAAGGCCACCGAACTGTATACGACGGCGGCGTACCAGCACGCCAGCGGCGTCGACTCGTGGGGCCGCCACGCCGTTGCGGACATCGGCTACCTGTCACCCTCGACGACGTCGAATCAGGTCGCGGTCTCGGCCGGTATCAAGCACCTGTTCTAAGCAGCGACACGGGCCGCTGCCCTGTCAGTTCGAAGGCGGCGGCTCGACTATTTCGATTAATGTATAGTCATCCTGATTATTTAATGTAATGAATCATTCCAGTGATCGACCATTGGTTTAACGCTGCCTGCTGCGCGTTGAGCCCCGCGCGATGCAGCGGCCTTTCATCCGGTGTCCGGGCAAGGAGAAGCGCTATCGGATCCACCGAAGCGGGTGAGGTCCGTGTGCCTGACTGAGGCCCGTACATGTTAAGCATCCACAGAAACCGCTCATATTGATCGCACGAAACATTGGTTGTGTCGTGCCTTCAGCAAGTCAAGCCTTTTTGTTTTCGGACTTTTCGCCGCGCATTCCGCCAGCACCGCACCGCGTCGTCTTCCCACGAGTGCTGCCAGAGCTTGTAGACCACGTCGAGCAACTCGTCCGCGATCTCGTAGCGGTCGTCATGCGCGATCTACTGCTTGAGGCCCAGATTGCGCACGGCGCTTTCGGGTTGCGACGTCGCGACATTCCATGCCACGCGCCCTTTCGTCAGATGGTCGAGCGTCGTGAACTTGCGTGCGAGCAGATAGGGATGCTCGTACGTAGTCGAGATCGTCACGCCGAAGCCAACCTCGCGCGTGGCCGCGGCCATGGCCGACACGAGCAGGAGCGGGTCGTTGACGGGCGATTGCGCACCCGTGCGCAGCGACGTCTCGGCATTGCCGCCGTAGACGTCGAGCAGGCCCCAGGGCATACGCCATGAACAATGTGTCGAAGCCGCCTTCGTCGAGCAACTTTGCGAGGTCGGTCCAGTAGTCGACGTCCGTGTAGCGTCAGGTCTCGTCGTCGGGATGTCGCCACAGGCCGTAGTTCAGATGGGACGCCGTGTTCATCGTGAACGCGTTCAGGATGATCGGCTCTGCCATGATGCTTTCCAGTGCTGATGAATCGTGTTGGCGGGCGCCGCGGTCGGCAAGCGTCCGGGCGCGCGGGGATGCGAACTATGCCTGCGCGACGCTCTGCGCCGCTTCGTCCGGGACGGCTTGCCGCGCGTGCGGAAGGCTGAAACGTTCCTCGGGCGGCGCCGCGTTCAGATGGAAGTTGCCGATTGCGGCTTCGCGCTGCCCCGCCGGATTGTGCGAGGCGATCGTGCGCGCATTGCGCCAATGGCGGTCGAAGCGCCGTGTTTCGCTGGTCGCCGACGCACCGCCGACCTCGAACATCAGCGTGGTCGCCTCGAGCGTCTGCTCGATGACGATCTGCTGCGCCTCGTACGCTTCGATGTCGAGCGCAATGTATTCGTCGGTGGTCGCCTCACCTTCTGCGCGCCGATCGTGCAGGCGTTCGAGCCCATGCGCCACCGCGTCGACGATGGCTCGCGTCGAGTAGCCGAGACTGGCGAGCCTGCCGACTACACGATGCACCAGAGGGTTGTCGCGCGGGCTCGACTGTCCGGCCACGCCGAAGGTCCGCGTGCGTCCCTGCACGAACTCGACGCTGTCGCGCAAGGCCGCCTGCACGATACCTGCCAGCGTGGCTAGATGCACGGTCTGATAGAACGCGGTGAGCGACGAGTTGCGGCGAGGCTCCGAAGCGCGATAGCGCGAAATGATCGCGTCCGGTGTAACCGGCACGCTCTCGAAACGCGTGGTGCCGCTCGCGGTGAGACGCTGGCCGAAGCCGTCCCAGTCGTCCAGTCGGCTCACGCCCGGGCTGTTCGCCGCAATGACGAGCGTGAGGTCCGACTCGTCGTCGTGTGCCGCGACGCTCAGCCAGTCGGCATAGAGAGCCCCCGTGCTGTAATACTTCTCGCCATCGAGGCGCAATGCTCCGGTCGAGGCGTCGCGCCGCAGCACCGCCGAGTTATGCGTTTTGTCCGTGCGCTCGGAAGTCGCCGCGCCCAGCGTCTCGCCGGCGGCGATGCGTTCGAACCAGCGCGCGCGCTGCGTTTCATCGCGATCTTCCAGGCGGTATTCGATGAAACCGAAATGCGCGCGCAGGATTTGCGGCAGATTCGAATCGGCGGCGCCCAGCTTGCTCAGCTGGCGAAAGAATTGCGGCAGGGTGACACCGCCTCCGCCATAGCGGCGCGGCACGCGTAGCGCCGTGAAGCCTGTGTCCTTCAACCATTGCACAGGTTCATGGGCGAGCGCGCGTTGCTGTTCACGTTCAATCGCGCCCTGCGCGATGCGTTCATAGATCGGCTCGAAGCGCTCGTCGAGTTGCTCGTCGGTCAGGGGTGGCAGCGTCATTGCATATTCGGTGATGAACGATCCTGACGAGGATACGGTCCCTATCGTTGAGCTAGCAACGAATGAAAGCTGCTTTCTTTATCGCGGCATACGCAATCGTGGTGCATCGGCACATGCTCGCGTGTTACAGCGTCATTTCATGCGCCATAACGATTCACAGGGTGTAAGTCGCTCGCTCTCGTCCACGGCCGCGCCGTGAAGCGATCAGCGAGCCAGATCGTCACGGGAGTCCGTACAGAATTGCTGATAAAGCACGGCCATGACAGCAAGCGCCTGCGCACTCGCTACCGTGTAAAAGATGTTCTTGCCATCGCGTCGAGCGCTCACGAGACCTTTCTCACGAAGCACGGCCAACTGCTGGGACAGCGTCGGCTGACGGATGTTGAGTTGTGCCTCGAGTTCGCCAACGGATAGCTCGCCTTGCGTCAAACGGCACATGACCAGCAAACGGTCGGGATTGGCAAGCACCTTGAGCAGGTCACAGGCGTTCGCCGCGGCGGCTTGCATGCTCGAAAGATCGAGTGGGGGATGCATGGAACTCATCGGGAAGCAATAATTTATCTTTTTATAATCTATCTGAAGCTTATTTGAATAACTTCGTTTGAGACGAATGACCCTCTGAATAGACTCTGCCCCCGTTACCTAATACAAACACGAAACGGGGGAAGCACATGAGTCTACAACGGAGCGCTCGCGCAATGATCGTCGTGACGGTGGCAGCGCCGTCTTTTGCCTGGGCCACCAACGGCTATTTTTCCAATGGCTACGGTGTCGCGTCGCAAGGCATGGCGGGGGTGGGCATTGGCCTGCCGCAGGACGCCCTCGCCGCTGCTGCCAACCCGGCCGGCATTGCCTTCGTCGGCAACCGGGTCGACGGTGACGTGAGTCTGTTCCTGCCAAAGCGCGGCGCCGATGTCTCGGGCAACGCATACGGGGTAGATGGAAACTACTCCGGCAACAACCGCTCGATTTTCGCGCTGCCTGAATTCGGTGTGACGTATCAGTTCCTCCCTAACGTGTACGCAGGCCTCGCACTGTATGCGAACGGTGGTCTTGATACAGGCTATGCACATAATCCGTTTCAATCTTTCGGCGCCACGGGGTCTGCTGGCGTCGACCTGGAGCAGGTGTTTCTCTCGCCAACCATCGCCTACAAGCTATTCGATCGTCACGCGTTCGGTATCGGCCTGAATATCGCTTATCAGCGCTTCACGGCGAGCGGACTGCAACCGTTCACGAGTCTTTCGGCCGCGCCGGGCAACGTGACGAATCAGGGCGCCGACTCGACGGTTGGCGTGGGCGTGCACCTTGGCTACACCGGGCAGATCACGCCGACAGTGACGCTCGGTGTGACATGGGCCTCAAAAATACGCGGTCGTTTCGACAACTACAAAGGTCTCTTCGCCAATGGAGGCTCGTTCGACATTCCGGAGAACTACGGCATCGGGTTATCGTGGAAGGTGACACCGTCCTGGACCGTTGCCGCCGACTTTCAGCGCATTCTGTACGGCAACGTGAATTCGATCGCGAATCCGCTGGCCAACCTGTTTGCCGGTAACGCGCTGGGTTCCTCCGACGGTCCCGGTTTCGGCTGGCGCAATACCAATATAATCAAGATCGGCACCAGCTACGCAGCGACCTCTCATCTGACACTGCGCGCGGGCTATAGCCACTCGAGCCAGCCGGTGGCCAGCACCGAAACGTTCCTGAATATTCTTGCACCGGGCGTCGTGCAAGATCAGGCGACCGTCGGCGCCACGTGGACGACCGATGCGAAAACGTCGTTCGGTTTCTTCTACGGGCATGGGTTCAAGAAAACCGTGAACGGCACCGATTCGATTCCGGCGGCTTTCGGTGGCGGCAACGCCAACGTGCATCTGTCCGAGGACGTGGTGGGTCTCACGGTCGGCAAACAATTCTAGAGCGCGGAATGTGAACGCCGATTGGCGCGCCATCGGCTACTCCACGAACGCGCGTTCGATCACGTAGTGACCGGGCGCGTTGTTCTTGCCCTCCACGAGACCCGCCTGCTTCAGCAGTTCGGTCGTGTCCCTCAGCATGGCCGTACTACCGCACAACATCACACGATCGCTTTCAGGCGCGAACCGCTTGACGCCAAGGTCGATGAAGAGCTTGCCTGTGGCAATCAGGTCGGTGATGCGACCTTCGTTTTCGAACTCTTCGCGCGTAACCGTGGGATAGTAGACGAGCTTTTCCTTGATCACGTCCCCGAGGTATTCGTGGCCTGGTAGATCGTGCTTGATGTAATCCATATAAGCGAGTTCACCTTTCAGGCGGCAGGTGTGTGTGAGAACAATCCGCTCGAAACGATCGTAGATGTCCGGATCGCGGATGATCGACATGAACGGCGCGAGACCGGTACCTGTCGAGAGCATCCAGAGTGTTTTGCCGGGCAGCAGGTTGTCGGCCACCAGCGTCCCCGTGGGCTTCTTTCCAATCAGGATGTGGTCGCCGACCCGCAAATGCTGTAGCCGGGAAGTGAGCGGGCCGTCCTGCACCTTGATGCTAAAGAACTCGAGATGCTCTTCGTAGTTCGGGCTAACAATGCTATAGGCACGCGCGAGCGGCCTGCCGTCGACTTCGAGGCCGACCATCGTGAATTCGCCGTTGTTGAAACGCAGGCCCGGTTCGCGTGAACATGTGAAGCTGAACAGGGTGTCGGTCCAGTGGTGAACCGATTGGACCGTTGCGATGTGGTATTTGCTCATGTTCTATTGGCCTCGGTATCTCGGGGTCCATGCCGGCCTCGCCAGGAATGGCAGAGCCGTAATCATTCAGTGCACACGCGCGCCCGTGAACTTGACTATATAAGGTGCGAGCAGCGAATGAAGCGAGCCCTCATGCTTGCCGGACACCTCTCGCTCCACGCACGCAAGCGCAACCGCGACCACGAGCACGGCGGCGAAGGTTCCGCGGCGCGCTCGCGCCGCATCGTCGCCCTGCCCGCCCCACACGCTGCCGCCAGGCCGTCCACGTCTAGCAAGACGATGCATGTTCGCCGCTCCTTGTTGCATTCGATAGCGCGCAAGCCGTCATGATTCAGACCAGGTAATAAAGGTTGGACGGCTGCCGTGCGTCGATACGATCCGCGCAGTGCGCGCAGGCATTGCGCGCGCCGAGTTCTGCGTAGGCATGGCGCACGGCCCGCACGGTCGCCGACCACGTCTCGTCTTCTTCCGGGAAAAACCGCTCGGCTGGATACCAGTCCGTAAAACGCAGGCACTTCAGCACTTCCCGAAACTCCGGTCGCAGGCCGGCAAGCAGTACGACCAGCCCCTCGCGCTGGGCATCACGCAGGAAATGCTCGATCCGCTCGATGCACACCACGTCCGGATTGCGCACGCGCTTGAACCGCAGGACGAGATACTGAATGCCCAGTTTCCGCGCGCTCGCTTTCAGCCTGTCCAGATAGCGATCGAGTTCCGGCGCCGCGCCAAAGAAAAACTCGCCTTCAAAGTCCCACACCGCGACGGCCGAGCAAGGCAGATCTTCTGGCAGTTTTTCGCGCACCACGCCTTCTGGGCTCACCACCAGTTCTGACACCTTCAGTCGCGAGGCGCGCGGCACGAACAGCAGGATCGAGAGCGCGACGCCGATGAGTATCGAAAACTCCACGCCGATCAGCAGCGCCGCCAGCGCCGTGATGACGACAAGGCCGGCGTCATAGCGCGACGCGCGCAGCGTATAGCGCAGGCGCGCAACATCAACGAGGCGCAACGCCGTCACGAGGAGCAGCCCCGCCAGCGCCGCTTTTGGGATGTAACGGGTGAGCGGCGCGAGGACCAGCACGGCGACCGCCACCACAGCCGCCGTCATGACGCCAGACGCCCGCGTGCGTGCGCCGGCCTGGTAGTTGATCCCCGAGCGCGACAGCGAACCCGAACCCGGCAGGCAGCGAAAGAAGCCGCCCACGAGGTTTGCAGCGCCTTCCGCGAGGCACTGGCGGTTGTAGTCGAGCGGCTGGCGCGTGTGGTGCGCGATGGATTTGGCGATCGACAACGCTTCGAGCAGCCCGAGAAAGGCAATGGCCACAGCGCTCGACGAGAGCTGGCCAATCCAGTTCCACTGGATCTCGGGGATGTGCGGCGTTGGCAGCCCCGCCTTCAACGCGCCGATGACCGCCACGGCGGTATGGCCATCGTTGCCTTGCCGCGACCACCCCAGCGTATAAGCCGCCGCCGATACGAGTATCAGCGTCACGAACATGTCGAGCTGAGGCAACCGGTAGCGGCGTATGGCCCGCCTGAGCAGCAACGCCAGCGCCACCGCTCCGACACTCAGTGCCAACGCCTTCAGATTGACCGGATCGCCGTGCACGAGCGTGAGCCAGAGCCGGTGCAGCACGTGCTGATGGCCGTTGCCCTTTTCGCGCACGCCAAGCGCATTGCCGATCTGCCCGATGGCGAGCAGCGCGGCGGCCCCCGCCATGAAGCCGATGATGACCGACTCGGAGATATAGCGCGTGAGATCGCCGAGCCTGAACACAGCAATGGCGATCTGCACGATCCCGACCATGACGCCCAGCAGGAACATGGCCTCGTATACGTTGATTGCGTCGTTCGGGTCGAGAAACGCCAGCGCGCTGAACACGACGAGCGAGATGGCGCTCGTGGGCCCGTTGACAAGTTGCGACGACGAGCCTAGCAGCGACGCCACGAGCGTCACCACGATCATCGAGTAAAGGCCGAAGCGCGGGTCCACGCCTGCGATCAGCGCATACGCAATGCCTTGCGGCAGCGAGATGGCCGCGACCGTGAGCGCCGCCTGGAAATCGCGCCTGCCCGTGTTCCAGTCGTAAGGTATGCTTACTTTCTTCATGACGGGCTCCCTTGCGACGTCTCGTGTACGGCGCGACCGGCCAGGCCGTCGACGGACCGGTAAACGGTGTCCATGATGCCGTTTTCGTCGAAGAACCGGTGATTCGCGTCGTCCCAGTCCCGAGCGATCGCCGTCACGGGAAAGAGCGTCAATGGCGGCAGACGCGAGGCAAACGCTCTGGCGACCTGCGGGTTATAGGGGCGGTAGCCGGCGCGCGCGATGATCTGCTGCGCCTCATCGGAAAACAGAAATGCCAGGTAGGCCCGGGCGTAGCGCTCGCTGTGATGGCGTGCAACGTTCGCGTCGACCCAGGCCACGTAGGGTTCGGCAAGGATACTCACGGGCGGGTAGACGACCTCGAGTTCCGTGCGGTTGTCGGCGACCTCGCGCAAGGCCTCGCTTTCCCATGCGAGCTGCACGTCGCCGATCTTCTCGATGGCGAACGCGTTCGCCGCGCCCCGTGCTCCCGAGTCGAGGCGCACCGAATTCGTGTATAGCGCGCGCAGATAATCGCGTGCCGCGATTTCGCTGCCGCCGCGCGTGACCACCGCCCCCCAGGCCGCCAACGCGCTGAGCTTCCCGTTGCCCGAGGTACGCGGGTCCGGCGTGACCAGTTCGACGCCCGGCAAAACGAGGTCCGGCCAGTCGCGAATGTGCTTCGGATTGCCCTTGCGGACCACGAACACGATCGTCGAATAGTAGGGCTGCGAATGATGCGGCAGCCGGTTCGCCCAGTTGGGTGCGATAAGCCCTTGCCTGCTCAGCGCTTCGATGTCCGAATAGAGGCCCAGGGTCACGACATCGGCTGGCTGCTCGCCGCTGATCACCGCTCGCGCCTGGCGCGACGAACCCCCATGTGACTGCTTCACCCGCAGGTGAATGCCGGTTTCGTGCGAATAGGTTTCGGCAAACCGCGCATCCAGGCTGTCGTACAGCTCGCGCGTGGGATCGTATGAAACATTGAGAATTTCGTATGACGTATTGCCATGCACGTTCCGGACTGCGATCAGCGCGACGGCCACGACAACGCCCGCGACGGCGGCGAGATTCAGCAAGGATGGGCGTCTCATCTCGGTC
The DNA here is from genome assembly GCF_040965695.1 of Paraburkholderia sp. BR10937. Classification (NCBI taxonomy): domain Bacteria; kingdom Pseudomonadati; phylum Pseudomonadota; class Betaproteobacteria; order Burkholderiales; family Burkholderiaceae; genus Paraburkholderia; species Paraburkholderia sp. BR10937. The sequence continues at coordinate 12,644 of NZ_JBFRCL010000095.1, read as the reverse complement.
AAATTGTCATGGCTTCATCGCATTGTCATTTGCCCCGCGATCGGGATGGAACGAATTTGTTCTGATATCCAAAGGAGGGCCGGTGGCTCCCTTTCGGATGATAGAAAACAAAGGGCCCACCAAAAGGTGGGCCCGGAGCGGCTCGGGGTGCGCCCTGCCTTGCTAACGGCGCGCGGCCAGCCGTCTCAGGACTGCCATCATCGAGTCCACTTCGTCACATGTGTTGTAGAACGCCAGCGAGGGCCGCACCGTGGCCTCCAGCCCGTACCGCCGCAGGATGGGCTGGGCACAGTGATGTCCGGCGCGCACCGCGATGCCCTCTTCGTTGAGCGCCTGACCGACCTCTTCCGGGCTGTAGCCTCTCATCACGAACGACAGAACGCTCGCCTTTTCGGTCGCGGTGCCAATCGGTCTCACCCCGGGAATGCGCGAGAGCGCATGCGTGGCATAGGCGAGCAGATCATGCTCGTAGCGCGCCACATTCTCGATGCCGAGTCGCGTCAGGTAGTCGAGCGCCGCGCCGAGGCCAACGGCATCCGCGATGTTGCCGGTGCCCGCCTCGAAGCGGCCCGGCGGCGGCTGGAACAGCGTGCGTTCGAACGTGACGTCGGAAATCATGTTGCCGCCGCCCTGCCACGGCGGCATGTCCTCGAGAAGCGCACGTTTGGCATACACGACGCCGATGCCCGTCGGCCCGTAGATCTTGTGGCCCGAGAACACGAAGAAGTCGGCGTCCATTGCCTGCACGTCCACGCGCATGTGTGAAACCGATTGCGCGCCGTCCACCAGCGCCTTCGCGCCCACGCCGTGCGCCATCTCGACGATTTCCTTCACCGGCACGACCGTGCCCAGCGCATTCGACACCTGCGTCACCGCCACGATTTTCGTGCGGTCGCTGAGCAACTTGCGATATTCCTCCAGTAGCACCTGGCCGGAGTCGTCGACGGGAATCACGCGCAGCGTCGCGCCTTTGTCCGACGCCAGTCGCTGCCACGGCACGATATTCGCGTGATGCTCCAGATGGGACAGCACGATTTCGTCGCCGGCCCCGACGTTCTGCACGCCCCACGACTTCGCGACGAGATTGATGGCCTCGGTCGTGCCCCGCACAAAAATGATCTCCTCGGCCGATGACGCACCGATAAAGCGCCGCACGGTCTCGCGCGCCTCTTCATAGGCATCGGTCGCGCGGCCCGCCAGCGTATGCGCGGCCCGGTGGATATTGGAATTTTCGTGGGCGTAAAACCAGGCAAGCCGGTCGATCACGGCTTGTGGCTTGTGGGTCGTCGCCGCATTGTCGAACCAGATCAGCTGCTTGCCGTTCACGCGCTCCTGCAGGATCGGAAAATCGCGCCGTACCGCGTTCACCTCGAACGGCGGATGCGCGGACGGCGCGAGCGGCGTCGCACCGTACTGCGCGTCCGCCGGGGCGCGTTGCCGTGCGTTCTCGAACACGTAGTGCGTATGCTGCCCGGTGCCCGCTGGCTCGCCTTGCACTTCGGACCCGCGTCGCTGCCACGACACGAGGTCGAGCAGATCGCTTTCGGCGGGCAAACCGAACACACGAGGGTCGGCGAGATCGTGGGGCGGGGCAACGATGCCCGGCGCGTCGCCGTGCCTGGCAAACGTTGCGGCATCGACGAAGTAGAACGGCGACGCCGCCTGTCCCGCGGCGGGTACGGCCGCAGCGGACCGCGTGCCGAGCCCGTTCGCCTGCGGCACGCCGAGTACGGCGCCGCCCGCCCGTGGTTCGAGCGCTGGCGCGATAGCCTGCACGTTGTCGGGAATGCCGTCCTGCGCGGCCGCATGCGGCAGCATGGCGGGCGCTCGGTTGCCGAGCGAGAGCACGTGCGTCGGTGCCCCAGGCAGCAGATTGGCGCCGGGAACATAACCTTGCGGCGGAGCCAAACCGGGCACGCCCGTGCCGGTACCTCCCGGTCCCGCCAGCGGCGAACCAGCGGGTGCCGGATTGCTCACGGAAGAAAGCAGCGGAGCCGCCGCGGGCAACCCGGACGCGAGGCCGCCCACCGCACCGCTGCCGGCGGAAACGTCGGGGGCTGCGGCGCTGCCCGGCAGTGCCGAGAAGAACTCGTTCGCGAGGCGCGCGAGCTGCGCCGGATCCGGCAAACCGGCGGGCACGACGGGCACCGGCACGTCGGGCAATGCGCCGGCGCCCGTTGAATCAGCGATAGGTGTCGGCATAGTCGTGGTACTTGCCGATTTCCACTTCATCGAGGACCGCCAGCGCATCCGGCGTATGGACGGCCAGCGAGCAATACAGCGAGATCAGGTAGGACGCGATCGCCTGGTTGTTGATGCCCATGAAGCGCACCGAAAGCCCCGGGCCCTGCTCGCCCGCCACGCCCGGCTGGTACAGGCCCACCACGCCCTGGCGCTTGTCGCCCACGCGCAGCAGGAGGATCTTGGTCTTGCCGTCGTCCACCGGCACCTTGTTGGAAGGAATGAGCGGAATGCCACGCCACGTGACGAACTGCGAGCCGAACAGGCTCACAGTCGGCGGCGGCACGCCGCGCCGCGTGCATTCGCGGCCGAACGCGGCGATCGCGAGCGGATGCGTGAGGAAGAACGCCGGCTCCTTCCAGACCTTGGTGAGCAGTTCGTCGAGATCGTCGGGCGTGGGCGAGCCGGTCAACGGAAAGATGCGCTGGTCTTCGTCGACATTGGCCAGCAGGCCATAGTCGGGATTGTTGATGAGCTGGCCTTCCTGCATCTCCTTGATCGTCTCGATCGCGAGGCGCAGTTGCTCCTTGATCTGGTCGTGCGGGCTGCTGTACAGGTCGGAAATACGCGTATGCACGTCGACGATCGTACTCACCGCATTCAGGAAGTACTCCCGCGGCTGCTCCTCATACGGTACGAAGGTTGTCGGCAGAACGCCCTCATCCTCGCGCGCGGTGCACGCCGCATGAACGGCCTCCGGGTCCTTCACGCGGTTCAATCGGTAAATGCCCGCCTCGACCGGCACCCACTGGAGCAGATGAACGAGCCAGCGTGGCGTGATGGTGGACAGTTGGGGAACGGTTTTGGTCGCATTGGCAAGCTGTCTTGCCGCGTTGTCCCCTAGCGCTGTCGGCCCGCCCGTAATCGTCGACATAGATGACTCCCAGTTCTTTAGAACGAATAGAGAAATGCATATGACGAAGAGTCATTATGGGTAGCACCTCTGACCAGCGCAACGTGCTATAGACGACAAGCCTCCGGCGTGACCTCTTCATCGCGCGAACCGGGCGCGGTTTGCGGGGCGGCATCGCGCGCAGCTTGTGGCCTTCGCGGCGCGAGCAGTGCCGCCGCCGTCAGGCCGAACGCGCACGCCAGTTTGTCGAGCGTGATAAGCGATGCGATCACGGTGCCCCGCTCGACTTCACTGACGTAAGAGCGGCTCAAGCCCGCGAACTCCGCGAGCTGCTCCTGTGACCATGCATGTGCTTCGCGCAGTTGCCGCACGTACAGGCCGAAGTCTTTGACCAGCGTCCTCATGGGGAAACTCCTGGTGTGGCGACCGCCTCGTTGCGGGACTCGGCCTGCATCACGCGGACACCGGCCGGGACATCCTGCGTGATCCAGACATTGCCGCCGATCACGGCGCCACGGCCTATCGTCACACGCCCGAGTATGGTCGCTCCGGCGTAGATCACCACGTCGTCTTCGACGATCGGGTGGCGCGCGCCGCCTTTCTCCAGATGGCCATTCGCGTCTCGCGGGAAGCGCTTCGCGCCGAGCGTCACGGCCTGGTAAATACGCACGCGCTCGCCGATCACCGAGGTCTCGCCGATCACGACGCCCGTGCCGTGGTCGATGAAGAACGACCCGCCGATCTGTGCCCCCGGATGGATGTCGATGCCAGTTTGCGCGTGTGCCAGCTCGGCGATCACGCGCGCCAGGAGCGGCAGCTCGAGCCGGTAAAGCGCATGCGCGAGCCGGTGGTGAATCATGGCCTGGATGCCGGGATAGCAGAGCAGGACCTCATCGACGCTACCCGCCGCCGGATCGCCTTGCCACGCGGCGAGCACATCCGTGTCGAGCTGCGAGCGGATCTCCGGCAGTTGCGCCGCGAAATCCCGCATGACGGCAAGGGCGCGCGCTTCGATGGCGTCGTGATCGCGCGGCCCGTGCCGCGCCTTGTGATGAAATTCCAGCCTCGCCTGCGCAAGAAGCGCGTGGAGCGAGGCATCGAGTGCATGCCCGATGTAGAAGTTCTCGGTTTCCTGACGCAAATTGGGCGGCCCGAGGCGCATCGGGAAGAGCACGCCCTTGAGCGTGCCGACGATATCGGCGAGCGCCTCGCGATCAGGCAGTTCGCGTTCGCCCTGGTCCAGCGAGCGGTGCTGCCCTTCCCTCCAGCGCTGACGCACGGCTTGCAGCGCCTGAACGACGTCCTCGACTCCGAATGCGGTCACGGCGTCCCCCTTATGCGAAAAGCGAAACAGTCTGCGACGCGGTGGGACCCTCACGCCCGCGTCAGTACGGGCCGAAATGGCATCACTCGTCGCGCATGGGGCGACGTAAAAGGTTGGCGGATTTGCGCGTTGGGCGCGGACGAGGCAACGAGATTGCGCGGACTTCTTGCTACGGCAATGTTGCTGCAGTCTTTAGACGACAGAATCGACTATGCGAGAACCTTCGAGAATTCTCAAGCGCTGTCAAAAACATTGCATCGCGCGGAGCCGACGATGCAGGTTCGCATACGTTCTCGCGTCGTGAGTCACAGCGCCGTAATACCGCCTGCCCGTGGCGCCGAAGCGTACCTATTTGGGCTGCGCGACCGTCCGCAGCCAGGGCTTCAGCGTCTTGAAGCCCTCTGGATATTTTTTCTTTGCATCCTCATCCGAGACGGAGGTGGGAATGATCACATCATCGCCCGGCTTCCAGTTCACCGGGGTGGCGACCGTATGCTTCGCGTTGAGCTGGAGGGCGTCGAGAAGCCGCAAAACCTCGTCGAAGTTGCGCCCGGCGCTCATTGGGTAGGTGAACGTCGCCTTGATCTTCTTGTCTGGTCCAACGATAAACACGGCGCGGATGGTCGCATTGTCGACCGCGGTGCGCGGGCCGCCGCTCGCGTTGGGATGGATCATGTCGTAGAGCTTTGCAACTGCGAGGTCCGCGTCGCCAATCATCGGATAGTTGACCGCGGTGCCCTGCGTCTCTTCGATATCCTTCGCCCATTTGTGGTGGTCGTCGACCGGATCGATACTGAGCCCGATCACCTTGGTCCCGCGCTTGTCGAACTCGGGCTTGAGCTTGGCCATATAGCCCAGCTCGGTTGTGCATACCGGCGTGAAATCTTTCGGGTGCGAAAACAGGATCGCCCAATGGTCTCCGATCCACTCGTGGAAGCGGATCGGTCCTTCAGTCGTTTGTGCGGTGAAATCGGGGGCTTCGTCGCCTATGCGGATGGACATGGCCTGGCTCCTTTGGGTGGGTGGATGCAAACGGCATCTTTCACTGTAGTAGTGTTTCCCCCGCCGAATTACAAAGAAGGGACAGGCCAGGCTATAGAAGAAATTCTGGGATGCTTAGCATAACGAGGAATGACGAAGCGCTGGTTAGCCTTCGTTCGCTGCCCGCAGGCCGTTTCCGCCGGACCATGCCTGCAGCGGCGGCAATTCCAGATTCGAGCGGAAGTCTTCGCCCACATAGTCGGCATCGATCAGTTCGCGCCGGCGCAACTCCGGCAGCAGCCCGTTGAGCAACAGGTCCTCCTGATCCGGCTGGCCAAGACCATGCAACGAGAGCACATCGACGAAGCCGGCACGATAGCGCTCTTCGATCGCGTCGGCGAGCTGTTCGGGCGTCCCGGCAACGAACCAGTGGCCGGTTTCCTGCGCGCGGATGATCAGCTCGCGCAAGCTGAGCCGCTGCCGCGCGTAAGCCAGGAAGATCGCAACCCGCCCGCGCCGCCGATGCACGCTGTCGACCGTCGGCAGCAAGGACTCCGGCAGCGGCTCGTCGAGCGGCAGATCGCGGAGATCGATGGCGCCGCCCAGCATATCGGCGAGCTTGAGCCGCCCCTGCTCGTAGTCGATGCGCTCGTGCTTGTTGCGCAGCCGTCGCGCGACGTCCGCATCCGATTCGCCGATCACCGCATGAAATGAGTTCATCACGAACGGCAGCCGGTTCGCACGCCCAAAACCAATCGCCTGACGGCGCAGTTCGGTGACGAAAGCACGCGCATCGTCGAGCGTCGGTTGCGACGTGTAGACCACCTCGGCATAGCGCGCGCCGAGCGTGACGCCGCTCGCCGACTGACCCGCCTGAAACTGGACCGGAATGCGCTGGGGCGGAGGCGGAACGTTAAGCGGCCCTTCCACCTGGAAGTATGTTCCGCGATAGTGGATCGGACCCAGCCTGGCAGGATCGACAGCCACGCCGCCACTTGCCGAACGCCGCGTCGCCCCGGGATGGTTCGCATCGAACAGAGCCTGAACCACTTCGACGAATTCGGTGGCGCGCGCATAGCGGCGCTCGGGGTCGGGCAGCGCGCCGTCGCCGAAATTTTCTTCGCCCACCGACGACGTCACGGCATTCCACGCCGCGCGGCCGCCGCTCACGTGATCGAGTGTGCCGATCAGCCGCGCGAGGTTGTAGGGATGATGGTAGGTCGTCGAGACCGTTGCGACGAGGCCGATCCGCGAGGTGGCCTGGCTCAATGCCGCGAGCGCGACGATCGGTTCCTGGCTGCCGGTGATGCCGGCGAGACCCGCCGCATCCGCCTGCAAGAGATCAGCCGTAAAGAGGCCCGTGACCTTGTGCGCTTCCGCCTTGCGTGCAAGCGCGGCCGCACGGCGTATGCCCTGTGCCGCGTCGGTATCGCCGCTCGCATATAGCACGCTCGCCGCGCCCACCAATGTCTTCAGCCGTCTACGCGACCCGCTCATGATGCCGTCCTGTCTATCCGATCGATTGATGTCTCGCGCCGGCGTGACGACACCGATGTCCGTCACGCGGCAATCGGACATAGTGTGCAATCACCCCCATCCAATCGAACAAATATTTTCGGCTTTCCATATTCCTCTTCATTGTTTGACCGTTCGGTTTGCGAAGAAAAATAATTTTGTGCACCGAAATTGACCGGGCGGCTGCGATCGATGCCCCTCTCCCTCAGCATGACACTACCCACGAGCCACTCCGATCCTGCACAGCGCGAATCCGCTTTCCGCCTGAGCGTTCTCGACAAGAGCCCGATTGCGGCCGGCGAAACCGCCGCCGAGGCGCTCGCGCGCAGCGTCTTTCTGGCACAAGCCGCCGAGGCGTGGGGCTATCACCGTTACTGGCTCGCCGAGCATCACAACTCCGCGGGACTTGCGTGCCCGTCGCCCGAAATCCTCGTGGCTTATGTGCTTGCGCAAACGCGCCGCATCCGCGTTGGATCAGGCGGCGTGATGCTGCAGCATTACAGCCCGTACAAGATCGCGGAAAATTTCAACCTGCTGGCTTCGCTTGCGCCAGACCGCGTAGATCTCGGCATCGGCAAGGCGCCCGGCGGACTGCCCTTGTCGACGCGCGCCCTGCAAGATGCCTTCGATGCGGGACGCCGCCCGGATTTCGCCGAGCTCGCGTTCGAACTCAAGCGGTATCTGTTCGATGCCGCGGCCCCGGCTTCGGGCGAAGCCGATGAGGCGAACAGCGAGAGCGGCGAGAAAATAGTGCGCGCGACGCCGTTGCCGCCCGCTCCCGCGCAACCCTTCTTGCTCGGCGCGAGCACCGAAAGTGCGACGCTCGCGGCGCGCCTTGGTTGGGACTTTGTCTACGCCGCGCATATCAACGCGGCGACCAGCGACCTGGAACACGCATTCGAAACCTACCGCTCGCTATCGGGCGGCCGTGCACCGCTGCTCGCGATTTCGGTCGTCGTCGCCAGGACGGCGGCCGACGCCGCGCGGCTCGCAAGCGGCTTCCGGCGCTTTCGCGTACAGGTTGGCGATGGTCCCGCAGTCAACGTCACGAGCCTCGAGCAGGCCGACGCATTCGTGCGCCAATCGGGTGGCGGCGCTCACCGCATCGAAGAACGCGAAGCGCGCATCGTGCATGGCACGCGCGAGGACGTGCTGCGCGAACTCGACGGATTGCATCGCCGCCATGGAATTGACGAATTCGTTGTCGACACGCCGATCACCGCCGCCACAGATCGCATCGCGTCGCTCGGGCTGCTTGCAGACGGCAACCTTCCCCATCCACCTGCGAGCCCATCTTCCGCGTCCGGCCTTCACCCTTCGTTCGCCATAACCGAAACATGACCGACAAGATCCGTATTGCAGGCCAGGACGACGTGCCGGCCCTCTACGACCTGCTTCAGCAGTCCTACGCACCACTCGCGCGCGAGGGCGTTCACTTCACGATCACGCGCTCACCGGTCGGGCGCGTGGCGCAGGCGGTCGCAAGCCAGACGACGTTCTTGCTCGAGCGCGAAGTGGTCGGCGGCGGCACAGCGCTTGCCGCGACGCTGACCGTGCGCTTTCCCTGGTCGCCCGAAGGCAACCGGCTCACACCCTGGCCGTTCCTGCACTGGTTTGCCGTCGCGCCCGCGTTCAAGCGACAGGGCCTTGGCAACGTGTTGCTCGATCATGTCGAGACGCAGTTTCTGCGCGCGCAGGTCAAGGCGCCCGCAACGTGGCTCGCGACCGCCGTCAATCACCCCTGGCTCGCCCCGTTTTACGAGCGTCACGGCTATGAGCCTTTTCATCGCTCGACCAACGCGCTCGGCACGCCGCTGGTCTGGCTGCGCAAGATCCTTATTCCCGAGCATTACAGCGAGCCGGTTGCAGCAGGCGCACGCGATCCCCAAGCCGCATGATAGCCCGCGTGCAACCGCCTTCCCCTGATCGACCGACCCACTGCTCAAGGTACTCACCGATGACGTTTTCATTCCCGGCGCAAGCCTCTCGCACCTCGCGCCGTACCGCGGCGGCGGCGGTCCTGCTCGCCCTCGCGCTGCCGCATCTGACGCTCGCGGCAGGCCAGCCGGTCACCGGCGGCACGCTGACGTGGGGTGTGGAAACCGAGCCGCGCACGCTCAATCCGCAACTGAACGGCCAGGACAAGGTCGTGCTGCTGCTGCGCAACGCTTACGAAAGCCTGCTGGCGCAAAAGCCCGACGGCAGCTTCGTGCCGTGGCTCGCCGCCGGCTACAAGGTCTCGCCCGACGGCAAGACTTATACCTTCACGCTGCGCGACGGTGTCAAGTTCACGGACGGCGCACCGTTCGACTCGAAGGCCGTGGCCCGCAACTTCCTCTATGCGCGCGACCTCTCCTACTCCGGCGGCAGCAACCTCGCGCGCCTGATTTCGCACGTTGCCGACGTCAAGACACCCGACGCGCACACGGTCGAGATCACGCTCGACGCGCCGTACGCGCCGTTCCTGACCTTTGCCGGTTCCCTCCCGCTCCTCTCGCCGAACGCGTTCGACAAGTCGAGCCTCAAGTCGGGCGGCACCGACATCGCAGGAACGGGCCCATTCATCCTGCGCCGCTACGTGAAGGGGCAGGAGATCGAGTTCGACAGGAATCCCGATTATCGCTGGGCGCCGACAACCAGCGGCCATCAGGGGCCGGCGTATCTTGACCGCGTGGTTTATCGCTTCCTGCCTGAATCGTCGGTTCGAACGGGCGCGCTGCTGTCCGGGCAGGTCGACGTGATCGAAGGCGTGTCGGGCAACGACGCGGGGCTGATCCGCAGCAATCCCGACCTCACGTATCAGCATGCGCTGAACACCGGGACGCCCTACTCGCTGTTCCTGAACGTCACCTACGGCGCGGCGCAGGACGCCAATGTGCGCCGCGCGTTGCTCGAAGGACTCGACGTAAGCGGCATCGTCCAGTCGGTCTACCGCGGCGAACGCACGCGCGCATGGGGCATCACCTCGCCGATCGATCCGCTCTACGACCACAGCATCGAAAAGAGCTACGGCAACAATCCGAAGCTCGCCAATGCGCTGCTGGACGCAGCGGGCTGGACCGCGCGCGACAGCGCCGGCTACCGTGCGAAAAACGGCGAGCGTCTCACCATCGCGGTAATCCAGGCACAGGCGACCGTGCGCGACCAGCGCGACGTGCTGCTGCAGGCGTTGCAGGCGCAGGCGCGTCAGCGGCTCGGTGTCGATCTGAAGGTGCAGTACGTCGACGACGGCACCTATGCGGATGCGCGCAAGAGCGGCAAGTTCGGGTCGATCGCGAACTCGAACACACCGCCGGACGGGATCGATATCGAAGGCCACTACCTGCCCGTCGATCACGGCGGCGCGCTCAATTACAGCCGCGCGTCGGCACCGGAACTGAGTCGCTGGCTGCAGGCCGCTGCGCAAACGCAGAACGCCGCCGAGCGCAAGGCGCTGTACGGCCAGTTGCAGCACTTCGCGATCGACCAGCAGGCGTTCGCCGTGCCGCTCTACGAGCCGGAAGACCAGATCGCCGCCGCGAAGACGGTCCAGGGCCTCGGCTTCCGCTCGTATGCGCAGATGCCCGAAAACCCCTATGACGTGTGGATCAAACGCTAACCATGACGATGTCGATGTCAACGCCTCTCGCCACGGCCAGGTCCGCACGCTGGCGGCGCATGGTCGCTGCCGGGGGAATCGCGCTTGCGGCAACGGCCACTGGCGGCGTTAGCGCCGCGCCCGCTTCCTGCGGCACGCTGACGTGGGGCATCGAGACCGAGCCGACGACCTTCAATCCGCAACTGAACGGACAGGCGAAAGCGGAACTGATCCTGCGCGCGAGCTTCGAGTCGCTGCTCGCGCGCAAGCCCGATGGCACCTATGTCCCATGGCTCGCGAATGGCTACACGGTCTCGCCGGACGGCAAGACGCTGACGTTTACACTGCGCGACGGCGTGAAGTTCACCGACGGCCAGCCGCTCGATGCCGCAGCGGTCGCGAAGAACTTTCTCGAGGTGCGCGACCCGTCCTACTGCGCCGGTTCGAGCTATTGCGGAATCGCGTCGCGCCTCGCCGGCGCGCGTGCCGTCGATGCGCGCACCGTCCAGCTCACGTTGAACGAGCCCTACGTGCCGTTCCTCTCATTCGCCGCTGGGCTCAAGCTCATCTCGCCCGCCGCCTACGCCTCGCCGCAACTGAAATCGGGTGGACGCGAAGTCGCGGGCACCGGACCGTTTATTCTCACGGCCTGGCGCAAGGGACAGGAAGCCGATTTCGTTCGGAATCCAGATTATAAATGGCCGCCGGCTACGACGACCCATCAGGGCACGGCATACCTCGACCGAGTGGTCTACCGCTTCCTGCCCGAGTCGTCGGTGCGCACCGGCGCGCTGCTGTCCGGCCAGGCCGACGTGATCGAGGGCATTTCGGGCAACGACGCCACATTGATCGAAAAGCAGCCGGACCTGCGCTACCTCCATGCGCTGAACACGGGCTCGCCGTACTCGCTCTATCTGAACGTGACCTGCGGCCCCACCCAGGACGTGCGGGTACGCCGCGCGCTGTTGCAGGCGTTCGATGTCGACGCGCTCGTCGCCGCGATCTATCGCGGCAAGCGCACGCGCGCCTGGGGCATCACCTCTCCGGTCGATCCGCTGTATGACCGCAGCATCGAGCACAGCTACGGCAACAATCCGAAGCTCGCCAACGCGCTGCTCGACGAAGCGGGCTGGACCGGGCGCGACGCCGGCGGCTACCGCACGAAGGACGGACAGCGGCTGTCGATCGATGTCGTGCAGGCGATCGCCACCGTGCGCGACCAGCGCGATGTGCTGTTGCAGGGACTCCAGGCGCAGGCGCGCCAGCGGCTCGGCGTCGAGCTGAAAATCCGCTATGTCGACGCAGGCACCTATGCCGACGTGCGCAAGACCGGCAAGTTCGGCGCCATACCCAACTCGAACACCGATACCGACGGAATCGATACGGAAAACCACTACCTGCCCATCGACCGCGGCGGCGTGATCAATTACAGCCGCACGGCGGACCCGCGCCTGCTCGCGTGGCTGAACGAAGCCGCGCAGACGCGCGACGACGCGGCGCGCGCCCGCATCTACGCGCAACTGCAACACACGGTGATCGTCGACGAGGCCTACGCAATTCCGCTCTATCAACCCGAGGACGAGATCGCAGCCAGCACGCGCGTGCGGGGACTCGCGTTCCGCAGCTTCAAGCAGATGCCGGAAGCGCCTTACGATGTCTGCCTCGATTCGCGCTGACGCGAAACGTGCGGCGCGCACTGGCTTCGCCAGCAGGAGAACTTACGACCATGACCCACCTGACCCCCTTACCGCTGCCCGACGAGGGCGCGCCCGGCCCGGCGGCGCCGCTCACGCGCGCGCGCCGCGCCTGGTGGCGCTCGCCGGTCGCGACGCGGCTCGTGACGGGCGCGCTGGTGCTGTGGGCCGCGATCACGCTGTCGTTCGTCGCCGTGCATCTCGCGCCTGGCGATATCGTCAGCATCCTGATCGGCGAGCAACTGAACACGCCCGAAATTGAAGCCGCGATCCGCAAGGAATGGGGCCTCGACGAGCCCGTCTACCTGCAATACCTGCACTACCTGTGGCGCGTGCTGCACGGCGACTTCGGCCGTTCCTACGTCCTGAACACCGACGTCGCCCCGCTCGTGATCGGCCAGCTCTGGCCCACGCTCAAGCTCACCGGCGCCGCGCTGGTCGTCGCGGTCGTGTTCGCCG
>NZ_JBFRCL010000094.1:0-22509 GCF_040965695.1 Paraburkholderia sp. BR10937 | reverse complement strand
ATGCCCATCGGCTACACTCGACGCTCGATTACGTCAGCCCTATGACGTTCGAGAAGAACTGGCTCGCTGCCCAGCGAGCCGCCTGAATTCCCTCGGCTATGGGATACGTCAAACAGGGGTAAGGTCAATCCTTGCCCGAGTCGAGCATGTGTTTGCGGTCGTGGAGCGGCTGTGGGGCTTCACGAAGGTTCGTTATCGCGGGCTGTCAAAAAACGCCAATCGCGCCTTTGTGGCGCTCGCGCTAGCCAATCTTTACATGTGGCGAGGTCGCTCGACAGCACAGGTGCGCCCGTAGAGGGCCAAAGACGGGCGACAAGCCCGTGCAGGGCCCCTCAAGGGGCCCAACATGAGCAGGAATGCCTCGCTTTTACGACTGTTATTCGCGATCTCAAAAGTTTACACATCTCTTGATCGCAACCCGTTGTGTTTACACGGCTTGATCAGCGTAGCCCTAAGCCAATGCTGATCAAGTCCACCGTTCATGACTGTCGTGCGTTATAGCGTGGACGTGCAACGGCGAAAGTAAAAACGGGATGAAGCAACTGACACTGGCGATGGCTGTCGATCAATGCGGGCGATTCGAGGCGCAGCGCAAACCCACGCGACGCGAAGCGTTTCTCGATGAGATGAGCTCGATCGTGCCGTGGGCGCAGCTGTGCGCAGTGGTGGAGCCGTTTTATCCGACACGCTGCAATGGTCGCCCGCCGATTGCACTGGAGCGCATGCTGCGGATTCGCTTTGTGCAGCACTGGTTCAACCTTGCCGACCTTGCATGCGAAGAGGCCCTGTACGACAGCCTCAGCCTGCGCCGTTTTGTTGGCATTGACCTGGGCAGCGAAACGGTGCCGGACGCCACGACGATGCTCAAATTCCGGCATCTGCTGGAAGAGCACAAGCTGGGCGAGCGAATCTTCGCGGAAGTGGGAGTGGTGCTGCAGGCGCGGGGGCAAAGCTCAAGAGCGGCACGATTGTCGACGCCACACTGATCGGTGCACCCTCGTCGACGAAGAACAAGGAGAAGGCGCGTGACCCGGAAATGCATCAGACGCGCAAGGGCCAGCAATGGTATTTCGGCATGAAGCACCACATCGGTGTGGACAGTCAGAGCGGGCTGGCTCATAGCGCGGTCGTAACCGCCGCCAACGTACACAGCAAGCATCCGCAGCCGCAGTTGCTGCACGGTGAGGAGCAACGCGTCTACGGTGACAGCGCATACGCGAGCCAGAAAGCACTGATTCACAGCAAGGCCCCGAACGCACGTGACTTCACCAACAAGCGCACGCGCCGCAAGGACATCGTCGACGAGGTGGCGCGCCGCAAGAACCGCAACAAGTCGAAGATCCGTGCCCGGGTCGAGCATGTGTTCGCGGTCGTGAAGCTGCTGTGGGGCTTCACAAAGGTTCGTTATCGCGGGCTGGCGAAGAACGCCAATCGCGCCTTCGTTGCGCTCGCGCTGGCCAATCTTTACATGTGTGGTCGCTCGACGGCACAGGTGCGCCCATAGAGGGCCAAAGACGGGCGAAGAGCCCGTGCAGAGCCCCTCAAGGGGCCCAACATGAGCTCGAATGCCCGCTTTTGCGGCTGTTTTTCGCGATCTCGAAAGTTGACGCATGTCTTGGTCGCAACCAGTCGTGTTTACCGGGCTTGATCAGCGTTGCCCTAACACCTTCGAGAACAAGACATCGTCGATGTCGCAACGGTTCTTGGCGGTGTACCCGAGCGGTTGGTCGAGCGTGAACATCACAGATGCGATCGCCGAATAGCAGTGACGCTGCTAACGCCGAGTCGCTTAAATGCTTACCTGCGCGGCGACAGGCCTGCGCTGAATAGTGAGGAATTGCGCGGCTACCAGTTATTCAAGGCAAACCATTGCGCAACCTGCCATGCGGGCAGGAATCTGGGCGGGCAGTCGTTCGAGCGAATGGGTCTCCCGGCCGACTACTTTTCCGTTCGGGGCTACACGTCCGCAGGACAACGGTCGGGCGAATGTTACAAAAGAGTCGCTCGATTGCCATGCGTTCAAGACGCCGACGCTGCGTAACGTGGAACTGACCGCGCCATATTTTTACGACGGTCGCCGTGCTGAACTGCATGCAGCTGTGCGCGACATGGCGACGTATCAGGTCGGCAGGCGATTGCCTCAGTGCGCCAGCTGACGGACTCAGTCGGTCGCGCGGTGACGGATATATCCGTTGGAAACGAGAATCTGTCCGCGCGTACCGAAAAGCACGCTGCATCCCTTTAGAAAACCGCATCAAGATGGCGCAGCTCACCGAGACGGTTCGAAACAACGCTGACAATGCTATTCAGGCGAGCACGCTTGCCTTGAACGCGACCGATCTGGCAGAACGTGGCAACGACGTGGTGTCAACCATGATTGGTACCATCGAGAAAATCAGTGGCAGTTCTGCCAGAATTGCTGAGATCACGGGTGTAATCGAAGGTATCGCCTTCCAGACCAATATTCTGGCGCTCAATGCGGCGGTGGAAGCTGCCCGGGCGGGCGAACAGGGGCGCGGCTTTGTGGTTGTGGCAAGTGAGGTACGCAATCTCGCACAGCATTCGGCCACGGCGGCCAAGGAAATTAAGTCGCTTATTGGTGACCCCGTGGCGGTCGTGGAGCATGGGGCAAGCCAGGCGGCCGACGCAGGAACAACGATAGGGCAAGTCAAGGATGCGATCAGGTGTGTCGCGGATATCGTCAGCGAGATTTCCTGGCGTCTGAAGAGCAAAGCGTCGGCATCAAGTATGTCAACACCGGCATCAGTGAGATGGACAGGGCCACGCAACAAAACGCGGCTTCGTAGAAGCTTTTATTCTCCAGTTTCAGGGATTGCTCACCCCTGCGCCCGCCGACACGTTGAACACCGACACTGAATCCTCCAGTTCGACCGCCTGCGCGTTCAACGCCTGCACGCCGGCGCCTGCCTGCTCCACGAGCTCGCTTGCTCGACGACCTGGCGGCGCATAAAATCTGTACGTTGACCCGAACTCATGGAAGAGAATCATGCGGCGCCGGACCAGCATACACAACGGTTTCAGAGCCATTCGTGCTTGCGGTGTCGCTTGAGACAGGAGGGCGAGGCCCGGTCACATCGGCGGTCTGCCGAGTTACCGCTCGATCACACACGCGATAACGGGTTGGACTCGCCGTCTGGCCCGGTGATAGCAAGCCGGCACGCAGCGGACTCGCAAGCCAGTCCGACTACCCCACATTTCCGGGGTGGTTCAAACTGGGCAGGCGTGCTGCTATCTCCGACCAATAGAGATTCTTTACGTTGACGTGCCTTCAAGATCTGCTTCGCGAACTTGGCAGATTCCTCTGTCCTAGCCATTCACTCGATCCGGCGGAATACTAGCGTGCCGTTGGTGCCGCCGAACCCGAACGAATTTGAAATGGCAACATCAATCGGCATGCGTCGAGCTACGAGGGGTACATAGTCGAGGTCGCATTCCGGGTCGGGCTTTGTCAAGTTGGCGGTCGGCGGCGCAATCTGGTGGTGCACGGTGAGCGCGGTGTAGACGGCCTCGACACCACCCGCAGCGGCAAGCAGGTGCCCGGTCACTGATTTTGTCGAGCTGATCGCGAGGTCCTTGGCGTGCGAGCCGAAGGCTGCCTTCAGCGCGAGCGATTCCGCGCGGTCGCCGAGCGGCGTCGAAGTGCCGTGCGCATTGATGTATTGCACGCTGTCGGCCGCGACGCGTGCATTGCGCAAGGCATTGCGTATGCAGCGGGCCGCGCCTTCCCCGTCTTCCGACGGGCTAGTAATATGGAATGCGTCACCGCTCAGTCCGAATCCGGCCAATTCCGCGTAAATCCGTGCGCCGCGCTGGCGCGCGTGCTTCATCTCCTCGAGCACGATGATGCCCGCTCCTTCACCTAGCACGAAGCCGTCGCGCTCCGCGTCCCACGGGCGGCTCGCTGTCTCGGGACTTTCGTTGCGCGTCGAGAGCGCCTTGGCCCGGCCAAAGCCCGCGAGGCTGCTCTCGGTGATCGCCGCCTCTGCTGCCCCTGCAATCATGACATCGGCGTCACCATACTCGATCAGCCGGGCGGCGTCTCCGATCGCATGAGTGGCGGTCGAGCACGCCGTCGCCATGGCGAGATTCGGTCCCTTGAGCCCGTACCGGATCGAGAGATGCCCCGCGATCATGTTGATGATGGATGAGGGCACGTAAAATGGGGACACCCGCCGCGGCCCTTTGTCCCTGATCGTGAAGGCAGTGTCGACGAGGGTCTGTACGCCGCCGGTTCCGGACCCGACATGAACGCCGATCCGGGAGGCATTTGCTTCGGTCACTGTGAGGCCGCTGTCGACGAATGCTTCCATGCCGGCCACGACACCGAGTTGGATGAAGCGATCCATATGGCGGACCTCTTTTTCCGAAATGAAGCGAGTTGCGTCGAACCCCTTGACTTCGCCAGCGATTTGCGCCGGGAAATCGGTCGTATCGAAAAAGGTGACCCGGCCGATTCCGCTGCGGCCGGCAATGACATTCGACCAATTTTCCTCGACGCCAATCCCGACCGGGGAAATGGCACCAAGACCGGTGACGACGACTCTTCGGTTGTCCATTTTTTCTTATTTGATATCGAAAATCGACCAATACCGCGCGAAATGCTAAAGCTGTCGACCCGTGCGATCGATAGGGAGGGGCTTTACGGTTTGATCCGATAGTAGCCATGTGGCCGTCATCGTCCCACAAAAGCCGGCACCCACTATCACGATCGATACAGTCATTGCCACGGCTCCTATGGTTGTTCTCGTATCCGCTCCCGTAGAAAATTGATTTTGACGTTAAGATGGATATCCGCTCCGATAGCGTCGCTTGCATCGGGGCATATCGGGAAAGTTCTCTTTCCGGCACGGATAGTCGGAAGCTGTGCCGCGCGTCGCAGGAAGCGACTATGCGGCATCTCGCCTCGAACTACAAAATCAATTGTTTGGATAACACTGATTCGCATCGCAAATGAATATCTGCGAAGGACCGGCATGACGAACGCGCGCATCGTCGATGTTCTGCGCAGCGAGCGGATAGTGCAGTCGCTTCAGAACCTTCGCAATTCCTTGGCAAGGGCCGTTCGTGGGTGCCTTCTTGATCATCGGGTCAGAACCGGTTCGTCAGACGCGCATTCTAGCGCCCCCGCACTAATGCGACACAACCCTTCAATGACGCTTAGTGTTGGTATCAATGCATTTGACGCCTTTCTTCTGGTAGTTGCACAGAGAGTCGCGTAACGTGCCGTGTTAGGTAGGTGGGTAGTACGACGACCCGCAGAGCTTAGGTTAATTAACATTTTCCCGATAAGGATTGTGTATGGAAAAGATAAACAACTGATTGCGGGTTTTCCGAAAGGGCGGAATTTGCTTGCGTGCCCCGTCGGGACTGGCTCGCGGGGTTGGCGAGGGCGGTCGGATTAAAGTCAAGGCTTTGCGGATACGAGAATGGCTGCAAAACATGGCCGGCAGGCGATCCCCACAACATTGACGGATGAGCAGTCGGGCATTTGTATTGCAGCATCTGAGCCGTGGCCGCCGCCGACGTTGCTGTTACAGAAGGTGTTCAACTACGGGTGCGTGATGCGTTCCTTCTGCGCGGCAGTCACGACTTCGACGATCTAACTGACGCGCTGTTCCTCTCATCCAGATTGCCGCGCCACAACTCGTGCAGGTTCGCCTCACCGCACGCAGAGCGGCGCGCCCCAATGCAAGCGATCGCAAGCAACGATCTATCCAAATTGGAACTGCACAGATGGGCCAAGTTAATCGTTATATGCTGTTGACCGGCGCCAGCCGCGGTATCGGTCATGCCACAGTTAAGCTTTTTCAGGAAAACAACTGGGAGGTGTTCACTGTCTCACGGCGACCGTTCTCGGACAGTTGCAAGTGGCCTGCGGCGCGTGAAACGCACATCCAAGCAGACCTCGCGGACCTCGATAACATCGACCGGATCGCTTTGGAAGTCAGGCGACGGCTACCTGATGGACAACTACATGCGCTCGTCAACAATGCTGGAATCTCGCCTAAAGGCGAGAACAGATCGCGCCTCGGAATTCTCAACAGCGATATTCAGACATGGATGACTGTTCTTAACGTGAATTTGGTATCCAACGCATTACTGGCGCGATCGCTGTTCCCAGAATTGGTCCGAGCAAAAGGAGCGATTGCCAACGTAACATCGATCGCCGGGGTGAAGGTTCATCCTTTCGCGGGTACTGCGTACGCAGCTTCAAAGGCTGCGCTCGCAGCTCTAACACGAGAAATGGCACACGAGTTTGGCCCCGAGGGCGTACGCGTCAACGCTATTGCGCCGGGCGAAATTGATACCTCGATCCTGTCGCCCGGCACTGAGGAGATCGTGGATCACGGTATTCCTATGCGTCGTCTCGGAGATCCGGCCGAAGTCGCACGAGTAATCTACTTCCTCTGCACTGAGGCCTCGTCGTACATCAACGGAGCAGAGTTGCACGTCAGTGGAGGGCAGCATGTCTGAAGTCATGCGTCGGCACATAAAGACCGACGCCATGTGGCATATGGGCTGAGCCGGCGAAATCTGGAAGAGATGATGGCTGAACGTGGCATCGATGTCGACCATTCAACCGTGCACCGATGGGCGATCAAGTTGCTGCCCGCTCCGGAAAGGCATTTCGACGTCGCAAGCGCGCAGTCGGCAGGAGCCGACGCGTGGATGATACGTATATCAAGGTCAAGGGACAGTGGAAGTACTGTACCGGGCCGTGGACAAAGCGGAAGATGATCGATTTCCTGCTGCGCGCCCACCTTGACAAGGCTGCCCCGAAGCGCCACTTCGAAAAGTCGATCGAGCGCAGCGGCGAACCCGAGGTGGTAACGATCGACAAGAATGGGGCGAATCTCGCTGCGCTTGAGGCTATCGACGCCGGGCGCGAGACGCCGACCAAGATCTGTCAGTCGAAGTATCTGAATATCATCGTCGAGCAGGAAGAAACGCAGCAACGAGACACATCAGTCCAGGACCGACCCCGATGCGCAATTCTATCGCAAAGGCAAAACGGCCAGCGAATTGGGGTAATGGGCCGTACGCTGACCGATAACCGGCACGGTCTGGTGGTCAATGCGCGCGTGACACGCGCCGACGAACATGCTGAGCGTGAAGCGGCTAAGATCATGATCCACGACGCACGGCAAGCGGCAGACGATGCCAGCGCAGACATCACACTGGGCGCGGACAAGGGTTACGATGGCCAGGAGTTCATCGAGGCGTGCCAGCAGATGAGGGTCACCCGCACGTTGCGCAAAACACGCAAAACACCTCGAGGCGGCGTTCGGCAGTGCCCGATACGATTGCCCCGAGCGTGGGCGACGCCATTTCGCAGGCTGCAAGTGCTTGGGGTGAGAACTGGCATGGCGAGAAGCGCAGCAACGACACGCATGAATTCAGCGCGGACAGTCAGCCGCGGCTGTTTCGCAAGAGTCCTGGTACGGGCGCGATGCTTTCTGATATGGGGCACGTGCTGACGGATAGCCGGCATGGCCTCGTGGTGAACGCACAGGTGACGCAGGCCAACGGCACAGCCGAGCGAGACACAGCGGCCGAGATGCTTGCGTATGCCGCGCAGTTTGCCAGTACATCGATTATGGTCGGCGCTGACAAAAACTACGACACGGCTGGTTTCGTGGCAACGTGTCGCGCAAATGGCGTGACGCCGCATGTTGCGCAAAACGATGGTCGCGCGGGCAGCTCGGCCATTGACGGACGTACAACGCGCTGATCCGGCTACGCCATCAGTCAGCGCAAGCGCAAATGCATCGAGCAGTTTTTTAGCTGAAGCAAGACAGTCGGCAGGATTCGGCAGGTGATGTCTCGAGGGCTGCAGCGCGTTGACCACCGCGCGGTACCGCGCGACGGGCACGCCCCTTCCGGAACCGCAGGTCGCGCGGCGGCTCGCTGGAACGATGGGCCGCTTGGTCGGCAACCGTATGGCAGCGTTTAGACGGTGTTATGAACTTTCGGCCAGACCTGGTACCCTGGCGGGATGAAAAACGCAGACCCTACCCAACGGATGTATCGAATGAAGAGTGGTCCTTCGCCGCTCCGTACCTGAAATTGATGAATCAGGACGCGCCTCAGCGTCGCTACGAATTGCGCGAAATGTTCAACGCCTTGCGCTGGATTGTCCGCGCGGGTGCACCGTGGCGTCTGCTGCCCAATGACTTTCCGCCGTGGGAGTTGGTCTATCAGCAGACACAGCGCTGGATTCAGGCAGGCTGTTTCGAAGCCATGGTCAATGACCTACGTTCGATTATCCGCGTGGCGCAGGATCGCCGGGGGCATCCCAGTGCAGTCATCCTCGATGGCCGTACGCTGCAGTCGACGTGCGAGAGCGGTCCACGCGCAGGCTATGACGGGTACAAGCGTAAGAAAGGCAGCAAGGTGCATAGGCGGTGGATACATTGGGGCAACTGCTTGCGGTGCATGTGACGCCGGCCAACGAACAGGAGCGCGCAGGTCGCGGAATTGGCTCGTCAGGTTCAGCAGGCCACGGACCACACAATCAAAGTGGCGTTCGCCGATCAGGGCTATACCGGAGAGGAGCCGCGCAGGCGGCACTCGATGAAGGCATTGAGCTTCAGGTAATCAAGCTGTCGGAGGCAAAAAAGGGGGGCGTGTTGCTGCCACGCCGCTGGGTGGTTGAGCGCAGCTTCGGCTGCGCTCAACCGTTTCCGCCGACTGGCAAGAGACTACGAGCGCCTGCCTGAAACCTTGGCCGGTCTGCATTTCGTCGTCTTTGCCATGCTCATGCTCGTCCATGCTGTGCCCAATATCCAAAGGATCTAACATTCTCTAGAAACGAATCGGCGATCAACCTCCTGCCGGTGCTGCGTCCGCTCATTTCGCCGAGTAATATGGTTGCCGCTTATCCATCAAATAATACGATCGTCGTCACTGACTATGCGGATAACATCCGCCGCATCGAGCAGATCATCGAGGGCGTAGATTCTGCGGCTGGCCAGCAGGTGCAGGTAGCATACCTGAAGAACGCGAATTCGCTCGACGTTGCGACCCAGATGACCCAAGATGCTTGACCCTGGGGCGATCGGCAATGTGGATGCGACGCTGAAGGTCTTGGTGCAGGCTGATCCGCGCACGAATTCGCTAATGCTGCGTGCGTCGAACGCAGCGCGCCTCGCGGCGGCTAACCCAACTGCCCGATGGTCGCCCCGAGGCGCTTTTCCAATTTTAGATAAAGCCGAACCGCTCGAAGACGCTCTTCATACGAGTACATGAACTACGTCTAGGTAGTCCAAGTTTTCGTCCGCACCCCCGGGGGGCAGTACATCGGCGCTAACAGCTTCGGACATTCGACCATGAAACATCGAAATGCGAAGCCATCTCTGAATCCCGAAACGACAGCCCGTGCTGTCCCGTTTGTTATCTAGATGACGTCGGCTGTAGGAATTCGTTCAATTGATTGCGTGGTTGTGCAATCACTTTGACCGTCGGCGGTCTCATTTTTGCAGGCATGCATCTTGTATGCGAATCGACCTAGCGGGCTGTTGAAGACTGAAACGATCCGTGGAGCAGATGGCAACGCCAAAGCGATGTTCACAATGGCAGCGCTGGATGACTTTGAGGCTACGAGCCACCCCTTGCGGCCGATTCGTATCTGGCGGAATGATGCGCGCAAGCGCATGGGCCGGGTGTTCGCACGCTTGTACGCGAGTCATCCGAAGTGCAGTTGCCGTGCAGCGCCAAGGACAAACTGATTCGTGCGCTGCTGGTGCAGGTGTGGTATTCGGTTCGAAGCGAGCGTACGCAGAGACAGGGGCAAGACGGTCGGTATCAATTCGATACGGACCAGACAGATGCGGCAGTTCTTGGGAGGTTACTCGAGCTGGTGAGCTGTATCTCAGCAGACTACCAGGAGTTGCAGACCGCCCCGTTGCCGCGTATGAAACTCTCCCAGTATTCGTACTGGAATTTCTTGAACCAGAGCCAAAGGAGATAGAAAATATGCACCGGAAACAAGGGAGTGGCGAGGCCGCAGGACACCACGGGGAGCTCCTCCAGGGAATGTTTGAAGACGATGATGGTTTGCTGTGGCGTGGTTTAGTCTCCATGCCTTACCGGAGTCTCAAGTCAAGGGCAGAGTTCCTGCCGAACGAGAACAAGCGAGAAGTAGACGTTTTTCCAAGCCGTTGCGAAAAAGCCAAACGCGCCGCAGAAATCACGCTTGAGCGGTTCTCGGCTGCGAGGGTGGGGGGGGTACTTGGGCTTACGAGCAATATCCCTGTTGCGCGTGGTATGGGGTCATCCACAGCTGATGTAGTGGCCAGCATCTTGGCAGTTCTTGAATCGCTTGATATCGAGCTGCCGCCTAGCGATGTTATGCAAATTGCAGTAAGCGCTGAGTCGGCATGTGATTCAACAATATTCTCGCAGCAGGCGGTACTATTTGCGCAACGAGATGGATTTGTTCTTGAAGCATTCAGGAGACCGATTCCTCCGATTGACTTTATAAGTGTGACTGCGGATACCGAACAGACTGTCAACACGCTTGATATGGAATTGCCCCAGTACAACTTAGAAGAGGTCGAGAACTTTCGACCGATTCGAGCTCTATTGCGTAAAGGGATTGATACATCCGATATAAAATTGCTCGGCCGCGTCGCGACAGCAAGCACTTGGCTTAATCAGCGATTTTTACGAAAGCCACGTCTACGCGATATTGAAGAAATTGGGCGAAAATATGGTTCAGTTGGACTACAGATAGCACACAGCGGAACGGTTATTGGCGTGATGTTCGATCCGGCGAGCGAAAGAACTGCGGAGAACATGTATTTGGCTACCCGTGAATTAGTGTGTTCAGGATTTGAAGCTACTGTTATCGCGAAGTGATAAAAACACTGGGAATAAAAGGATGATGAATCGAAATATTATGCGAAACCTTGAGGATTTCGAAAATCCACGGATCGTCAGGCTGGATGCTAATTTTTATGGGGCAAGCTTCTTTCTGATGAAGCTGCTTCCGGCGCGGTTCATACTCGAACAAGCTGTGTCGGAGGGGCTGCTCAAACCGGGTGCCACCATCTGCGAGTCCTCCTCTGGTACATTTGGTCTAGCGTTAGCCATGTTAGCCGTTCAGTATGGCTATAAACTCATATTGGTAAGCGATTGGGCAATCGATCGTCACCTTAAAAGCCGCCTTGTAGAGCTTGGTGCACACGTAGAAGTTGTGAACGATCCGGCACCACAAGGGGGGCTACAACAGGCTAGGCTAAATAGGTTGGCTAAATATCTGAAGGAAATCCCTGGCAGCTTCTGGCCGTCTCAATATTCTAACACCGGCAATCCACTGGCCTACGGTAAGTTCGCGGAACTACTGATCCAAAAACTTGTGAAGGTCGACTGCCTGGTGGGGCCAGTTGGTTCCGGTGGGTCGATGTCAGGCACTACTAGATTTTTAAGAGTGCCATTCCCTGAGTTACACGCTATTGGCGTGGATATGCCACATTCTGTTTTGTTCGGACAGCCCTGCGGAGATTTGGGGGATCTTAGTGGGCTCGGGGGGGAAATTGTGCCTTCCAACGTGGATCATCGGCAGTTTGACGAGGTTCACTGGCTGACGCCTGCAGAAGTGTTTCATGCAACTCATCAACTACATCGAGAACATGGGCTATTTATGGGGCCGACCAGTGGCGCAGCCTATAGAGTGGCAGATTGGTGGTCCAGGAAGAACCCCGGGAAAAACGTTGTGGCGATTTTTCCAGATGAGGGACACCGCTATGTCGATACTATTTATAACTATGAAGGCGACTGGCTTTCGTCTTTGTCCATTACGTCTTCTTATGTGCGGGAGGCACCGGTAACTGTGGAGGCACCCACGGAGGTGTTGAGCGGTTGGTCGTGTTATGCGTGGGGGAGACGAACACTTGACGAGGTTCTTTCTCGTGTCATTGAAGAAGAGAGGCCCGAGCTTGTCTCTCGACAGCAAAAACTGGAAGTCTCACAAGCAGTCGCCAGTGCCTCAGAACAATCCTTTTGCACCGCACCGACCTCCCACATTGTGGCAGGCGATGCCAGGCTGTTAGAATTGTCGTGTCTCGACAGTGCTACCGTCGCGCACCTCAGGCTGGATGCCGATCAATGTCAATATGTCGACCCGTTGTACGTAGTGTTTTCAGAACTGAGGCAAAGCCAAAATTCGGAATTCGAGCATTGTTTTTCAGTCGTAGCGCATGACGATGTTGTAGGTTTTTTTGTCCTTCGAGAAAAGGCCGCAGTGCCAGAATGGGCGAATCCGGACGCTATGACGATGCACAGCCTGCGGGTGGGCCTATCATACCAAGGTAAGGGGTACGGTAAAGCTGCGGCAGAACTAGCTATTGGGTGGATCGCGTCCAATCGCCCAAATGTCGACCGTTTAATGCTTGCCGTCAATGCGCGGAATGTGGTAGCTAAACGCATGTACCTAGGCTTTGGCTTCAGAGATACAGGACTAACCTACTGCGGCCCGATTGGTATTCAGAATATTTTTGAATATGAAATTACACCAGAAAAGTGATTGCCTTCAACTGGCTTTTGACTGAGCGTTTCTTGTCTCGGCCCAAGCCTAATATTTCGTCCCAGAAATGACTTAACGTAAATTCAGATTGGTCTATGATCGAATCACGGTGAGTTGGGGGCGATCATGGGACGCAAAGGAATCGAGCTTGTCGTGTCGGAGCTGGAGCGAGAGCAATTTTTCTCAATGAGCCGCTCGCGTTCGCTGCCTCACTCTCTCGTGCGCCGGGCAAAGATTATCTTGATGGCCGCTGACGGTCATACCGGTCAAGAAATTGCGACGCAGTGCGAAGTAACACCGCCTGCAATTACGCACTGGAAGAAGCGCTTTGTTGCCCACGGACTTGCCGGTCTGCATGATGAAGGCCGTCCAGGCCGGCCTCGCACGCATGATGATGAAGCAGTCGCGGAATTGCTTGCGAGGATGCTGCATGAGAAGCCGGACGGGGCAACGCACTGGAGCGTGCGCTCCGCTGCTGCGCAGACAGGGATTTCGAAGAGTTCGGTGGCCCGATATCTGTCGTTGTTCGGCGTACAGCCTCATCGGTCAAAAAGCTCCAAGCTGTCTAATGATCCCTACTTCGTGGAGAAGGTGCGCAATATCGTCGGCCTGCACCTGAGTCCGCCGACCAATGCCCTGGTGCTATGCGTCGACGAGAAGAGCCAGTGTCAGGCGCTGGAGCGTACGCAGCCGATGTTGCCGATTGGGTTGGGCTATCTCGAAGGAGTGACACATGATTACGTCCGGCACGGCACCACCACTCTGTTCGCCGCGCTCGATACGGCAACCGGTGAAGTTATTGTGCAATGTAAGCCGCGCCACCGACATAAGGAATTCATGGCGTTTCTCAGGCATGTGGATCAGGCGGTGCCTGCCGATCTCGATGTGCATCTGATCGTCGATAACTATGCGACACACAAGCATCCCAAGGTCAGGGCGTGGCTGGCCAGGCATACGCGCTACCACATACACTTCACGCCGACTTACTCAAGCTGGCTGAATCAGGTCGAACGCTGGTTTGGCCTGATTACACAGCAGGCGATCCGTCGAGGGTCGTTCAAGAACGTGCGTCAACTCATCACCAGCATCGAGTGATATATCGCGCAGTACAACCAACACGGCCGACCGTTCGTATGGACCGCGACTGCCGATTCAATTTTCCAGAAAGTGGCTCGGCTATGCAAAGTTATTTCTGGGACAGAACAAGCACTGTGTCGATATATTCCTGCAGGACGATCTGTTGCTCCGGCCGGGCGAACCTGATGCCTTCCAGCCAGCGCCAATGCGCTTGCGTCCATCTGGAGCGGCCCGTGTAGCGATGGCCATGCCGCGCCAGAAATGACAGCAGCCGTTGCTTGGCCTGGCGTTGCAGATGCTTCATGTCCTCACGCGCACGGGTCAGATCGCGCAGCGCCTCCTGTGCCTGATCCGGAATCCACACGGGGCTCAACTCACCGGCGCGATACAGGCGCGCCAGGCTCAGGGCATCGCGCCGGTCGGTCTTCACGCGCTCGCCCGGCTTCTTCGGAATCAGCGACGGCGCCACGACCTGGCAGTCCTGCTTGAGTTCCCGCAGCTGTCGGCAAATGGTGTAGCCACAGGGGCCGGCTTCGTAGCAGAACGCAAGCCGTCCTGTGCCCCGCTTGAGCTGTGCGACCAGTTTCGCAATGGCCTCAGGTGTGTTCACAATCTCGCCCACATACCGCACTTCGCCAGCCGTGTCGGCGACCGCCACTGCAACCGTTTCCTGATGTACATCCAGGCCCACGTACTTGCTAAACTTGTTCATGACCTGCCCCCTCAATGCGGCTCTGAGCCGCGGTGTAGCCCACCTCAAGCTTAATCCGCGTAACTTGAGGTGCGGCAGGTCCATACATGATGTCTAGGAGGCTCTTGAAATAGCTTCCGACGTGGTCATCGGAGGGAAGCGGTAAACATTGAAACGAGGAACGGACAACACTGAGACCAAACGCTGCGCGGAGCGGACGACCCTTATCCCGTCGAGCGAGTTGTCGCTCGTGCGAATCAATTTGGTTGATATGATGGTGGATGGAGGAAAGGCAGCAGGCCAAGGGCAATGCAGTCGCAGCGCGCACATCCCGCAGATTGGGGCGGTCTTGTGACATGGGAACGGCGCTCGACGGCATACGACAGACGGCCAAAGGCCGACCGGGTGTAAAGCTGACCACCCTGTTGCATCACATCTACGCGGTCGACCGCTTGCGGGCAGCTTACTTCGGGCGGGAGCGCAAGGGGCTGCCGGGGTGGACGGCGAGACGTGGCAGTCGTACGGACTGGACCTTGAAGGCCGGCTTCTGGACCTGTCCGACCGGCTCGCCCGAGGGGCTTACCGGCCCCAGCCTATCAGACGCGTGTACTTCGACAAAGCCGACGGCAGCAAACGCCCGCTGGGCGTGCCGGCGCTGGAGGACAAGCTTGTCCAGCTTGCCACGGTCGAAGTACTCAATGCGATCTACCACCCAGTGGAAACGCAATAGACGTCTATCAGGTTAGTGCAGTTTCATTGGTTCAGTGGAACAGAACATATGATAAGTTTACGAGCGACCGCGATTAAGGTTTGCATGTTTTGTGGAGTTTTTCTGAGTGAAAAAATGATAGCAAAGCGACTACACGAAAAAATTCGGCACGAGATAACGCGGCGTGTGGCAGAGCAGGAGTATGCCGTGGGCGAACGACTGCCGTCGATCTGCGAGCTCGCCGATAGTTTCGGTGTCAGTGTGACAACTGTAGGTCGCGCAATAGAAGATCTCCGGTCGACTGGGATAGTGGACTGCGTGCCCGGGCGTGGAATCTTTGTGAGGGAGAAGCGACGATTCATCCTTGATTTTGGTTTTTCGCTTACGCGTTCTGTCGGTCGGCAGCCCCCTGTTATTGAGCCACAGACCACGATAGTTTCCGTAACACGAGAAGAGCTCTCAAGCTTCGTATTCAGAGAATTTGATGTTCCAATTGAACCCATTTGCTGTGTCAGAACGTTGACGTCGATTGCTACAATGCCGATTGTGTTTGACACTCTATACGTGTCGCAATGCTTTGGCGATGATATTGTTGACGAGCTGGATAGGAAGTCGGTTGGTGAGTTGCTACATGACCGTGGAATTTCCGTCGAAAGCTCAAGATTGCTTTTACAAGCACGGCCTGCCTCGGATGAGGCGAAAGCTGTCTTTTCGATTCCAGAAGGATTTCCAACGCTACAGCGGGTTTATCAGTTAATAGCAGAAGACCCAGTGGTCTCGGTCTTTGGGGTATCCGAGTCGCCGTTCGACCGGCTGGCATGGAGGACGGAGTGAATGGGATGGGATGTTTCGGGTCGAGGGCAATGCTGATTGACAGTGTCACGTGAGATTCCCCCGGTTTTTCGCCTTCCAGAGGCCCGGGTTATGCAGCCGCACCTCTTGTCCGCTGAGCCACAAGCCAGTCTTGCATGACCTGGGATGGCGACGCGAAGCCAAGCGATGAGTGACGACGACTGCGGTTATAAAACTCTTCGAAATATTCGAACGTCCGCCACGGCTTCGCGATGCGTGCGATACCTCGTGTCATGCAGGCGCTCGTTCTTCAGGCTGTTGAAGAAACTTTCCGTCGGTGCGTTATCCCAGCAACTGCCTTTGCGGCTCAGATGCACGTGATGTCCGAGGTGAACACCTGATTGGGTTGCGAATGCACGCGAGGCGCTCGCGCTCGTCTGCTTCCCTGGCGATCTGCTCATCGAGCCAGGCTGTGAGCTTTTCGAGCTGCGCGAGCTGCATGGGCTTCGCCCGCTTCTCGGTTGCGGGATGCAGCGCAACGATGCCTCTGAGAACCTTGCGTACATGCGGTGCCTTCGTCGGATCCGGAAAACCCTGCGTCTGATGCCATTGCGCGAGCGCTGCAAGCCGCGAGCGCAGGGTATTGATAGACAGGGTTTCTGCGTGATCGGCAAGGTACCGCGCGATCATGTCAGCGCTCGCGGGCAGAAAGCCCCGCATCCGGTGTGCCGACTGCGGGCATCGTGTACTGCTGACGCTGGACGACCAGGTCGTCTATACGCACCTGGCCGGCGATCGCACAGTGGGCCTCTATCCACTAATGCCGGACGGCACCTGCTACCTGCTCGCTGTCGACTTCGACGAGGAAGGCTGGCGTGAAGATGCGCAGGCATTCCGGCAATCCTGCCTCGAGATGGACGTGCCCGTATCGCTCGAAATCTCGCGTTCAGGCAACGGCGCTCACGCGTGGATCTTCTTCTCGTCGGCCGTTGCTGCACGTGACGCGCGACGGATGGGCTCAGCCATCATCAGCCACACCTGTACCCGGACCCGTCAGCTCGAACTGACGTCCTATGACCGGCTCTTCCCGAACCAGGACGTGCTGCCCAAAGGCGGCTTCGGTAACCTCATTGCCCTGCCGCTGCAGAAGCACCCGCGCGAGCATGGTTGGAGCGTGTTTGTCGATGACGGCTTTCAGCCGTACGCTGATCAGTGGTCGTATCTCGCGTCCGTGCAAACCATGGACAGCCGCGACATCGAGGGGGTGATCTTTCGCGCCACGGGCGGTGCGCACCCGCTCGACGTCGCGTTCATCGCCGAGGAGGATCAGGCCGAACCGTGGAAGCCGCCACCCGCGCAGCCGAAGCGGCTGGCCGGAACGATGCCGGCATCGCTCACACTGACGCTCGCGAACCAGCTCTATCTTGAAAAGGCGCAGCTTCCGCAGGCACTGCTCAACCGGCTCATCCGGCTGGCCGCCTTCCAGAATCCGGAGTTCTACCGGGCCCAGGCGCGCGGCTTCAGCGTATGGGACAAGCCACGCATCATTGGGCGCGCCGAGAACTGCCCGCGCCACATTGCATTGCCGCGCGGATGCCTTGACGACGTCGTGACGCTACTGCGCGATAACGACATCGCCTGCGACATCCGCGACGAGCGCTGCACCGGCGAGCCGCTTGCAGTTCCGTTTGCCGGCACGTTGCGCGATGACCAGCAGGCGGCCGTCACCGACCTGCTGCGACACGACACCGGCATCCTGCATGCGCCGACGGCGTTCGGCAAGACCGTGACGGCGGCCGCGATGATCGCGCAGCGTGGCGTCAACACGCTCGTGCTTGTGCACCGCCGGGAGCTGCTTGACCAGTGGTGCGAGCGCCTGCAGTCGTTTCTCGCACTCGACGCGCGCGCGATCGGCACGATCGGCGGTGGCAAGTCGAAGGCGACGGGCCGGATCGATGTCGCGATGCTGCAATCCGTGGCACCCGATGGTGCCCGCGGCGAGCTGTTGCGGCGTTACGGCCATGTCATTGTCGACGAATGTCACCACGTCTCGGCGGATTCCTTCGAGGCGGTGCTCAAGGCCGTCCATGCCCGTTACGTGCTGGGTCTGACGGCGACGCCCGTGCGGCGCGACAGCCAGCAACCGGTGATGTTCATGCTGTGCGGGCCGATCCGGCATGCGGCGAAATCCCCGGCCAGCGCGCCCCAGATGCTCGAGGTCTTCCCGCAAAGGCTCACCTCCGCAGTGGACGTCGCGGCCGACGCGCCAATCCAGGCGGTGTTCGCTCAGCTCGCGCAGGACACCCCGCGCACGCAGATGATCGCGGCGGCTGTACATGAACAGTACGGGCAGGGGCGGAACGTGCTGGTACCGGGCAATGGGCTATCAGGTCCGCACGCCCGGAGAAGATATCCAGCTCCAGTTGGCCTGAAACCGGTGGTGAATTCGTATTCCGTATCGTTTCTTGCTGTTTGCTGTCACCGGCACGTTAGTCGTCGCGCATTGCAGACTGAAGACCGAGGTGCTCGACGAACGGATCGAAATCCCGGTCGCTGAAGAGCAGCGGCGCACCGTTTTCAATGCACCACGTCGCGATCAGCGTATCGATGGTTTTGCGGATCGTTACGCCCTGCGCTCGCAAGATGCGGTAATTCCGGGCCGCCTGAATGGCGTTATCCGGCCCCACCAGCGAGACGACATCGAATCGCGTCGTCATCAGCTGCCGGGCAGTATTGAACGCCGACTCGGCGGCAAATCCCTGTAGCACCTCGGCGACGATCAGGTCGCCGGTGACCAGCACCTCCCGGCCCAGCAGGGCATCCAGTCGGCTGGCTTGGGGTGAAGCCAGCCCCCGGAAGTAGTCGATCCACACGCTTGAATCGACGAGTATCACTGGTCGCGCCTCATGGCATCCAGGTCGCCTTCCCACGGTAATTTGCCGCGGAACTGGCGAATCTGCTCCTGCTGCTTGAGCCGGATGATCGTTTTCAGGCCAAGCTCGACCGCTTCACGTTTGGTCCGGATGCCCGTTGCGGCAAGCGCTTCGGCCATCAACCGGTCGTCGATCTCGATATTGGTACGCATGGCGCGCCTCGTAAATGTGTATAAAACAATTGAATTATACACATCAAACGCTTGTGGTCCACGCTCCGGGTTGCGACATCCCGATTTGACCAGCAATCCCCTGGAGATCGTCAATTTCCATGTTTCGTACCGGTTGTGCGGCGGAACCAGCCGGATTCGGACCATCACACTGGATAATGCGCCTTTATCGCATGCCAGCCACACCCACATCCGGCCGCCCTTGACCGCGTTCAGCGATACGTATATACATGGTACGTAATACAGTACGATATTCGAGCGAGGAAGCAGATGGCCCGCACCGGTCTTACGCGCATGGACGTGAAGCGCGCCCGCGACGCGTTGCTCGCACAGGGGCAGCACGCATCGATCGACGCGATACGTATCGCGCTCGGCAACACGGGCTCGAAAACCACGATCCACCGCTACCTGAGGGAACTGGAAGAAGATGAGGGCGCGTCACTGACACACGCCGGGTCGCTCTCGGACGCGATCCAGGATCTGGCGGCCCGGCTCGCGGCCCGCCTGCATGAAGAAGCACAAGCCCTCGTCGACCAGCAGGCCGCCGCTGCGGCCGGGCAGCGCCAGCAGGCGCAGTCCGAAATCGCAAGGCTCGGCGCTGAGCTGGCCACGGTGCGGGAGCAGCTCTCTGGCGCGACCGCCGCCCTTTGCGCGGAGCAGGAGGCGCACGCCGGGACTCGCGTGGCGTTGCATCAGCGCGACCTGGACGTCGAGCGGCTCACCCAGCAGGTAGGCGACCAGACCGAGCGCCTTGCCGAGCAGGAAGGCTTCCGCCTGTCGCTTGAGGCCAGGCTCGTGCATGCGCGCGATGCCCTTGAGCACTTCCGTACGGCTGCGCGCGAGCAGCGCGAACAGGAAGCGCGCCGACATGAGCAGCAGGTCCAGCAGGTGCAGGCTGAGCTACGCCAGGCGAACCAGACGGCCATCGTCCGGCAGAACGAGATCACACAGCTGAACCGGGACAACGCGCGGCTCGTCGCAGAAGCGACGGCCACGACCCGGCTCGCACGCGATCAGCAGGCACATGGCGAGGCGCTGCAGTCCGCCCTCAATCGTGCGCTCACCGATCGGACGCGCGCCGAGGCCGAGCGCGACGCAGCGCAGTCGGCAGCCGATGCGCGGGCAGCCGAGCTGCTCCAGGTACGCGAGGCTCGCGACTCGCTCCGCGCGGACCGCACGAAGCTGGCCGCGCAGCTCGAAGCACAGCAGCAGCTCCTGGTGGACTACCGGATGCGGCTGGGCGGCGCGGACGCGGCGGGCTGAAAGCGCCGCGTCGCGTGCCGAAAGGACATCACGCTGGCAACGCGCACGCTTTTCGGCGCTTGCCATGAAACATTTTGGCTTTCGCGTCGGCCCGAAGTCTCATGGCTCTGCCGGGTTGCGCGCCAGCACATTCACCTTCTTCTCTTCCATGCGCTTCGCTACGGGAATCTGGCATGAGCGAATACCAATACTACGAGTTTGCATGCGTCGACCAGCTGCTTACGGCGACCCAGCAGGCAGAGTTGCGCAGTTTCTCCACGCGGGCCACGATTACCGCCTCGAGCTTCGTCAACGAATATCACTGGGGCAACCTCAAGGGCGACCCGCTCGAGTGGGTACAGCAATATTTCGATGCCCACGTCTACTCCTCCAACTGGGGGAGCTGCCGCCTGCTTCTTCGCCTGCCGCGCGGGACGTTTGACGCGGCGACCCTCCGCGATTACGTCAAGGCTGGACGAAAGAGGCGCTCCCGTTTCGAGAAAGCGTTCGAGGCCATGGACGTCGATGACTGGTGCCTCCTCGACTGGTCGTTCAACGATGACTCGGGCGAACACGCCCGCTTCTCGGAGGAGATGGATGGTGCGGGGTGGATGACGCGCCTGCTGCCTGTACGCGACGAGCTGCTCGGCGGCGATGCTCGCCCGCTTTATCTTGGGTGGCTTGTCCGCCTCGCGAATGATGAGCTACACGATGACGAAATCGAACCGCCGGTGCCTGCGGGATTACAGGCGTTGACGCCCGCACAGGTAGCACTGGCCGAGTTTCTGATGCTGGATGCGGAATGGCTCGCCGCCGCCGCCGAGGCCAGCCCGTCAATATTGGCCCCAGAATCCAGCGGGAGCGAAGACAGTCGCTTTGATCCCTGGTTACGTGAGTTGCCGGTTGAGGAAATGCGGGCGAAACTGCGCATGCTGCTACAGGGACGCAGCCGTGAAGCGGAGCGAACGCTTCGAAACGCTTTTCTCAAATGGGAGAAGGGTAGGAATGCAAAGCAATTGAATTTTCCCGGGCGCCGTCGAATATCCGAGATCGAATCAAGGGTCGCCTCTCATCGCGCCATCCGTGAAAGAAGGGAGCAGGAAGCAACGCTACGCCGACGACGCGGTGGTTCATTGCCGCAGTCTGGCGCAGGCACAAGCCGTGATGCAAGCGATTGCAGAGCGGCTGGCAGAGCGTGGTCTGACGATGCATCCGGAGAAGTCCAAGATCGTGTATTGCAAGGACGGTAAGCGCACTGGCACTTACAGGTCGAGGTGAACGAGGAGAAGAGCCGCACCGTGGATCTGAGATGCAAGGAGAGCTTCGGCTTTCTGGGGTTTGACTTCCGTCAATTCCGCAGTTTCAGGACACGGGCGTGGCGAGCGCACTACACGCCGAAGCTGAAGAAGCGTACGGCGTTACTGCGCAAGCTCAAGGAGGTGTTCCGGCGATACCAGTCGCAGCCGACAAATCGGGTGGTACAACTGATTAATCCGGTGCTGCGGGGCTGGGTGCAATACTTCGCTATCGGGGACTCCAACGAGTGCTTCAACTTCATCAGGGACTGGGTGGAAAAGAAGATCAGGCGCCACATGGGGCGATCCCGGAACCGACGGGGCTTTGGCTGGAAGCGGTGGAGTAGGCGTTGGCTGTATGAGGAACTGGGGCTGTTCAATGGCTACCGGGTCCGCCGTACCGTCGCACCGAAAGCGCGCCCGGCATGATAGGTCCCATAAACCTTGACGTGAAGCAAACAGGAGAGCGTAGTGCGGGAAAACCGCAAGCTGCGTTCGACGTGGCGGGAGCTGGAAACGTGACTATGGCAGCCGGACTGAGGTCCACCGCGAAAGCGGTGGAGAGACCACCGGAGCCTACCGTGCGCGCGCCAGTTCTCGACCCTACCTGCGAGAGACTCGGGGTGCAACTCCCCGGGTCTACTCACCTCCATAGTGATGGTCTCCGGGCTCGCCGTTCTCGTCGATGGCTTTCTCGAAATAGCGACGGGCGGCAGCCTTGTCACGATGGGCTCGAAGCAGGAAATCCACCGTCTTTCCGGCCTTGTCCGCAGCGCGATAAAGGTGTTTCCACTGGCCACGCACCTTGGCGTACGTCTCGTCCACCGCCAGCTCTTGCCGGGGCGGCCAGTGGAAATGTTTGCACTGGGCCGCATGAAAAAAACTGCTGCCCCACACAGTTTGTTCTGGCTGAACTACATATCAATTGTAAGCGGCTCAGCTGGGCCGTTTGTCTAGGCGCGTGCGCGTGAGGCATGATGGTGAACTGGAGCCACCGGTCAGGTAGCGGGATTCGGCGGACTGGTAGGCGTGTGCAGCTTGTCAGCCACACGC
>NZ_JBFRCL010000093.1:0-24385 GCF_040965695.1 Paraburkholderia sp. BR10937 | reverse complement strand
GCAGGTTCGCCAGCGCGGCGAGCATCTGGCCGGTCTGGTTCGAATCGTCGTCGATCGCCTGCTTGCCGAGGATGACCAGTTGCGGCTGTTCCTTGTCGACCAGCGCCTTCAGCAGCTTGGCCACAGCCAGCGGCTGCAGGTCTTCGTTCGACTCGATGAGGATCGCGCGATCCGCGCCGATTGCCAGCGCCATGCGTAAGGTCTCCAGAAAATTCGCGAAGCCGCACGAAACGGCGACAACCTCATCGGCCACGCCCGCTTCTTTCAGGCGTACCGCTTCCTCAACGGCAATCTCGTCGAAGGGATTCATCGTCATCTTGACGTTCGCGAGATCGACGCCGGATTGATCTGCCTTCACCCGGACCTTCACGTTGGCGTCCACCGTCCGCTTTACCGAAACCAACACCTTCACTTTTCTCTCCTTCAAAATGCCGAATTTGCGCTTCAGCGCACCGCGCCTTGCTCGACGCTTCCCTTGACCGCGTCCCAAAAGCCGGAGTATTCCGGCGCTCGCTTTTGATTGAAGGCCAAGAGTCCTTCCTGCCACTCTGGCTTTGGTACGTCGAGTGGCGAGGTGAGCACGCGGTGCCAGTCGACGGCTGCATGCCCACAGAGATTCCGTTTCGCTGCCCTGAGCGCACCCGGTGGCACGGCACCCACGATCTGCTCTGCCAGAGACAACGCCCCTTCGAGCGCCTGGTCCGCAGGCGTGACATGGTTGACGAGACCCATCGCCAAAGCCTCCGGTGCAAACACGCGTCGACGCGTCAATATCAGTTCGTACGCCCTGCGGATTCCGACCACGCGAAAGAGCAACGCAAGACCAGTATTCGGGATCACGCCGTGCCCCAACTCCGGTATGGCAAACCACGCTGGCTCGGCCGCCACGACAAGATCGCAAGCGAGCGTAAGCTCCATACCGCCGCCCAGCGCCGCGCCGTTGACCGCGGCGATCACCGGCCGGTCGAACTCGGCAATTCGCTTGAATAGCACCGCAGGATCTTCGTCCGCGTCGGGGCATTCCATCCAGCCGTTGCGCAGATCGTCGATGTTCGCGCCAGCGCAAAACGCGCCGCCTGCCGCCGCGATCACGACGCCGCGTGCGCCTTCGCGCATTGCCGTGTCCAGCGCGCCGGACACGCCCCGCACGATCTCGCGCGACAACGCATTGCGCCGGCCGGGATCGTTGAGCGTGATGACGGCGATTTCGCCGTGCCTCTCATATGAAACCTTGTTCTCACTCATTTGACGTTTCCTCGCCAGCGCCGTGGGCCAAAAGATGCGCGCGCAATTCAGGCGCAATCCGGTGCGTGAGACCGGTTTCTCCGTTAAGCAGCACGCACACGGCTTCCGCGACAGCGCAGCAGTCGACTCGGGTCTCGTCGAAAAGCCCTTGCCGCACGCGAAACGACGTGTTTCCCACTTCGACGACCGCGCTTCCCACGCGCACACGTCCCGGAAAATGCAACTCGGAGCCGAACTCGATCAGCAGTCTCACGACAGCGAGGTTCGCGCCACCCATCAACGCGCGAATTGGCGGCGGCGCAACAATCTCCATGCGAGCCGCCTCGAAGAACGTTGCGATCGCGGCGTTATTGACGTGCTTGAACTGATCGGTATCGGTGTTCCTGAGTTTCTCTTCGGTCCAGAAGCGCAGTTCTTCTCGCCGAACATGCATGCGTTGCGACGACGGCTTCGCGTCCGCTTCAAATGCAGTCATCGCGGTTCCTCGTGCTCGTTCGGAACCAGATGGGCACACGCTTCATGTTCAGTGCGCAGATAAAGCGCCGTGGCGAGCGGCTGGCGCATTTCCTCGAGGATGTGGCCCACGAGTCCCACCGCGCGCGCAGAAACCGCGAGTCCCCGGCAGATGCGCCAGGGAATGCCCATCTCCGATGCCACCGCAGCCATCGCGCCCGTTACGTTCACCGGCAACGAACGCTTGAGCGTCTTCTCGGCTTCGTTTCCGATCGCCGTCATGAGCCGGATGTATGGGCCGTCGTAGCCGTTCTCGCGCGCGACCCGGAAGAGCGCGGGCGCACGCGGATCAATGGGCTTGTGAAACGGATGCCCGATGCCAGGCACAATCTCCTTGCGCGCACGATAGTCCTCGACAATTTGCTGCGCGAGCGCATCGACGTCCGGTACGTTGGCGGGGTCCGGCAGTGACGCCTGCAGCAGCCTTGCTGCATTGTCGAGCGATCCAACGAAAACCGAACCCAGTCCCAGCAATCCCGCCGCGACCGCCGCCTGAACCGCCTCCGGTGCGCCTGCGTAGGTCATGCGCGTGGCGAGAGAAGACGGCGTGATGCCGTGCTCGACAAGAATGACCATCATCGCGTTGAACACACGCAATTCGCGTGCTTCGGGCAACCGTGCGAACAATTGGAGAAACGCCATTTGACCAAAGTCGATCTTGCCGACGATCTCCTCACACAGGTCGAGGCCATGAACGACCACCTTTGACGGTGTTGCCCACGCGATATCCGAACGAATTTCAGCTTGCTTCATGATCGATGTCCTGTGTTAGACCGATGACGATTGAGTCAGACCCAGGCTTTCGGAAGCCATTTCCCGCAAGACGTTCTTCAGGATCTTTACGCCATTGGGTCCGTCATGTTGTGGAAACGCGTCGACGATCAGGATGCGACGCGGTTTCTTGAAAGCGGCAATGCCCTCCTTGCAATAAGCAAGCAGTTCATCTTCTGTTGCTGGGGTCGTCGAACCGCGCACGAAAGCGACCGCCACGTCCCCTTCGCCGTCGAGATGCACCCCCACAACCTGCGCGGCCGCCACGCCCGGGTGCTGCGCGAGAAAGTTTTCGATTTCGGCCGGATCGACGAGATAGCCCCGCAGGCGCAGGCTGTCCCTGATCCGGTTCACGTAGCAGAACGTGCCGTCTTCGGCGTAGGCGAGATCCCCGGTCCTGAACCACCCGTCCGTGGTGAACGCGCCCGCGGTCGCTGTGGGATTGTTCAGATAGCCCGCCATCACGTTGTAGCCGCGCAATTGCAACTCGCCCTGTTGCCGGTCGGGGATCGGCGCGCCGCTCACGGGATCGACGATACGAAACGAAATCTCGGGTGAGATGGGCGTTCCCCCTGGCAAGCCGCGCTGCGCGGCTTCGCCTTCTGCATCGCGTATCGCTGTCATCGCAAAGCATTCGGACATGCCATACAGGCCCGTCAGCCGGACACCCCAGGCCTCCCATGCACGAGCCATGATGCGCTTGCCGAGGCCCGCGTATTCCGCAAAGGCGCCGCGGCGCCAGGTAACCAGCGAGTAGTCTCCGGCATCGAGCACCATGTCGAACATCGCATCCGAGCCGAAGAAGTGCGTCACGCGGTGCCGCTCGATGGCGGCTGCCGCCGCGTCCGCCTTGAACACTGGCAGCAGCACGCACGCGGCCCCCGATGCGAGCGCCGCGACGGCCTGCACGAATCCGAGCACGCCGTAGAGCGGGAGCGCGCACAACACGGTGTCCGCCACGCGCATGTCGTTGAACCGGCCGACGTTGCGCGCATGCCGCGCAATTGCGCCCGCGGTGTGAACGGCAAGCTTGGGTTGCCCTGTCGTGCCTGAGGTCATGAACGTGCAAAGCAGATCGGTGTCGCGGCCTTCCCAGCGCGGATATGGCTCGAAGGCCTGCCATGCGGGGACATCGAACTGCGAAACCTCCACAACGTGCCGCAGCACTTCGCTCGACGCCTTGATCTCGTTGGCAGCGCCCGCATAGTCGAAGTCGAGGAAGCGCTGCGGCACCACCAGCAGGCGTGCGTTTGCCGTGTTCACGACGTGCAGCGCCTCGCGCGATCTGAATCGGGTGCTGACGGGAATCATCAACGCGCCGAGTTGTGCGCATGCGAAGAACAATTGCATCCATACGGCGCCGTCAGGCAGCCACACCGCTACCGTATCGCCACGTCTGATGCCAACTTCATACAGAAACGACGCAGCCCTGCGCGATGCGATTGCCAGTTCGCCGCGCGTCAGCGTTCGTTCTCCGTCTTGGAGGGCAACGAGATCCGCGTTACCCGATTCGAGCAGGTCAAAGGCCATGACGACCTCCGGCCGTGGCAAACGCCGCGCGTGCGATCTGGATGCGCTGCATTTCCGATGTGCCTTCGCCGATGCGAAATGCGCGAGCGTCACGGTAGAAGCGTTCGATTGGCAACTCGGTCATGTAACCCATGCCACCGAAGATCTGCAGCACGCGATCCGTGACCCGGCATCCCATCTCGCTCGCATAGAGCTTTGCACGACACGCGGCGACGTGCGCACGCGGATCTTTTGCCTCGATCATTTCCGCGGCCGCGTGAATCAGCATGCGCGCCGCTTCGATTTCGACGTCGTTATCGGCGACCATGAACTGGATCGCCTGATGCTGCGAGAGATGCGTGCCGAACGCCCTGCGTTCGAGTGCATATTCGCAGGCCATCGATTGCGCTCGTACGGAGAGACCCAGTGAACGGCTCGCGGAAAGCAGACGATCCTGGTTGATCGATTGCATCATGCCGAGAAAGCCCGCGTCCGGTTCCCCAAGCAGGTCTTCGTCGGGCACGAAGCAGTTTTCGAGCGTGAAGCCATTGAGGTGGTAACCACGCCAGCCCATCTTCCGGTAGCGCGTCATCCCCACGATGCCCGGACCGCCGCGACGAACGACGAACGTGGTGAGCTTGTTCTTCAGCGGCGCGGAAGGCTCTGTCACCGCAAGCACGATGATGTAGTCGGCTGTTTCCGCGTGCGAGATGAAGTGCTTGCTGCCATTGAGCAGCCAGCCCCCCGCCGTTTTCTCCGCTCTCGTGCGCAGCCCGCCGAGATCCGATCCCGCATTGGGCTCGGTCAACGCATAGGTGACGATCTTCCGGCCCGAGAGGATGTCCGGCAGAAGCTCGTCTCGCTGGCGATCGTCGACCTGGCTCAGTTGCAACGGCAGATGCCCGAACACCTCGCTCAGCGGCACCGACGTCCAGGTGAGCTCTTCGAGAATGGCCACTTTCGCGGCGGCCGAGAGGCCCGGACCGCCAATACTTTCCGGAAGATTGAAGCCGTACAGGCCCAGTGCCACGACTTCCGAACGCAGTTGCGCAAGCAGTTCCGTACTGACGTCGTCGTCTGCTTCGATCTGCTGCTCGAGGGGAACGAGCCGGTTGCGCACGAATCGACGTGCGGTCTCCCGGATCATGGTCACTTCGTTGTCGGTCTGAATCATGATGCTCTCTTTTATCGAAAACGATTTCGAAGCACGACGTACTCAAGCTGCGGGTGCGAGGTATCGCGATCGTTTCTGGTCAGGGATTGAATGAACGCGCGGCGGACTGCGCCGCATGAAATGATTAGATCGTCGGGCGATACATCTGGAACGTCTCGCCAATCTGTGCGTAGTCGCCGAGATAGCCCGCGCGCAGGATCGATTGCGCGGCACGAGTATCGAAGAGGCCGTTCTTCAGATAGGCCTTCTGAATGTGCACACCCACTACCTGGCCAAGAACCAGCCAGTTGCCGCTCGGCCTGCCACGCAGATCGTTCAGTTGCGTGATCTGCAGGAGCCTGCATTCGAGCGCCGCCGGCGTCTCGCCCACATGCGGAACGGACACGTTGCGGCCGGCAACGGGTGTCAGTTCGGCCAGTTCGAACTCGTCGACATCGGGTGCAACAGGAGCCGACGTGCGGTTCATCTTTTCGGCCAGCGGACGCGTGGCGAGATTCCACACGAATTCGCGCGTTTGTTCGATATTGCGCAGGCTGTCTTTACGACCCTCGCTGCAAAAACCGATGATCGGCGGCACCGACGCAAAGGCGCCGAAAAAACTGTATGGCGCAAGATTCAACTGTCCGCTAGCCGAGCGGGTCGATATCCAGCCGATCATGCGCGGAGCGACGATCGCCTTGAATGGATCATGAGGCAAGCGGTGGCCCTCGGCGGGATCGTAAAACTCCACGGCCGATACCGACTCCCGTACCTCGGCCCCTGATTCACTGCTCATGCATGCCTCCAGTGTTCAACGTATTGATACGAGCGCGGTCGCGCCCAACTGCATGCTGCTAACGCCGGCTGGAACCGGCCTGCTCCAGGAGATTCACCTGATCGTATGACTCGTTGCCTGATGCAACACGAGTGAGATCGAGTCCGCGCGTCTCGGGCAAAAAGCCCAGGGCAATCAGCGCGCAGGAGTAGCCGACGAACGAGAACACCGCGATCGAACCCACCATGCCGATGCGATCCGCAACCACGCCCACCGCGGCGACGCTCAACGCGCCCAGCGACTTGCCGACGTTGTATGAAAATCCCATGCACGTCGCGCGAATTTCGGTTGGGAACAGTTCCGATAGCATCGGCCCAAGACCCGCGAACGCACCGTTGATGCCCATGCCAACGGGAAGTCCAAGCGCCGCCAAGACCCAGGCATCCAACGGCACGAAGAGATAGCAGCCGGTCAGGAACAGGGAAAAGAGACACACCGCGATGGCGCTCAATCGACGACCAACCGCGTCGTTGAGGTACGCGAAGCCCACTTGCCCGATGAACGATCCGATACTCATCATCGTCGCCATAACGGCGACAGTGGATACAGGCATATGACGCACCTGGACCAGCATCGTCGGCAGCCAGATCATCAACGCATAGCTGCTTGCCTGCAGCCCGGTCACGAGGAGTGCGGCGAGAAAGCTTGCGCGCCGCACATCGCTGCGAAACGAAGAACGCCACGTTGCGACGATTGCACCACCGGTTTCCTTCTTCATCTTGCGGAACAGTTCCGGCTCCGGGATATATCGCCGGATCAAGAGGACGACCAGGGCCGGGATGACGCCGATCCAGAAGGCCGACCGCCACGCAATCCCGGCAGGAAGGCGCGCGAGAAGCACACCCGTGACGACCGCCGCGAGCGTCCAACCCACGGAGAACCCGCTCTGAACGAGGCCAAGCGCCCTCCCGCGATGCTTCGGGTTGATTGTTTCCGCCATCAAAGCGGCTCCGACTGCCCATTCGGCACCGAACCCTATGCCCTGCAATGCACGCACGATCAGCAACTGGTGATACGAGTTCGTGAAACCAGCCATCACGCTGAATGCCGTGAACCAGATGATCGATCCCGTCAAAACGCGCACGCGTCCGTGACGATCGCTCAGGATTCCTGATATCCATCCGCCAACGGCAGCGGCGAGCAGGGACGACGTTGCGATCAGCCCCGCCTCGCTCTTTGAGAAGTGCCACGCCGCCATCAGGGTCGGCAAAAGAAACGCCAGTACCTGATTGTCAAAGCTGTCCAGCGCCCAGCCGAAAAAGCATCCCCAAAACGTCCGCCGCTCCGCAGGGGCGGCTACTCGATACCAATCAAATGCCTGCACCATGATCTCCTCGTTGGAACCCTGCACTGGATCGCTTTTCTGTTACGCCCATTCGAAAACGATTTCGATAAAAAGATAGCAGCGACGAAAGAGAAATTCAAGATTCAGCGATACCACGTCGAAATCGTTTTTTGTCAGAGGGGATGCGCCAATCGCGCTGCTTACCCCGTCGCACGGGCTTCCGCGACGCCTTTAGGATCGCGTCCGGCAGCTCCCGTCGGAGAAGCACCCAAGGGTAAACACGGACTCGTGAGCATCCCCACCGCCGGGCAAATACCGAAATCGTTTCTCGACGAGCGGTCCCTGACAGCTCATAACCGCGCAAGGAGCAGGGTAGAATGTCGAGAATCGTTTTCGAAGCGTCGCTCAAAGCACCCTTGAGGAGGAACCGCCGGGATGAACATCCAGGAATTTGCAGCCAAGTTGAAGCTATCTGTCAGCACGGTGTCGAAGGCTTTGAATGGCCGGGAAGACGTCAGCCCCGAAACTCGCAAGCGTGTACTGGAAGCCGCGGAGCGGCTGGGCTTTTCTCCGGATCCGGCTGCGCGACGCTTGCGCAGGCAATCGTCCGACACGATCGCCTTCGTGCTTTCGGCGCCCCAAACATCGTTCGCGCACCCTTTCTTTCTGGACATGCTGATGGGCGTGAATGAAGCGATGGATAGCAGCGGTTATCAGGTCATCGTCGCTTCCGCACGCAGCGTGGAATCGGAGATCGACGTGTTCAAGCGCCTCATCGAGCGTCAGCGTGTCGATGCCCTGCTCTTCGGGCGCACGCGCTGGCAGGACGAGCGTATTGCCTACCTGCTCGAGCGCGATATTCCGTTCGTCGCTTTCGGGCGAAGCGAGACGTCCAGTGACTACCCCTATGTCGATATCGATCACCACGTTGTGGGCCGCGCGGGCTGCGCGCGATTTATCGCGCTGGGCCATCGCCGCATCGCGCTCGTGCACGCGCCCGAGTACCTGATGTTCAGCCATTTCGAGCATGAGGGCTATGCAGAAGCATTACGCGCCGCAAGAGTCAAATACGACCCGTCGCTTTGCGTCGAAACGGCGATAT
Organism: Paraburkholderia sp. BR10937; assembly: GCF_040965695.1. NCBI lineage: Bacteria > Pseudomonadati > Pseudomonadota > Betaproteobacteria > Burkholderiales > Burkholderiaceae > Paraburkholderia > Paraburkholderia sp. BR10937. The sequence continues at coordinate 15,972 of NZ_JBFRCL010000093.1, read as the reverse complement.
CGGAAGAAGGCGGTGCGGACGCCGCGCGCCGTCTGCTCGCGCTGCCGGACCCGCCAACGGCCATCGTGTGCGGCCACGACCTGATTGCGTTGGGCGTGATGCGCGGCATCGCGGAAACCGGGCGCGTGCCGGGCCGCGACGTGGGTGTGATAGGAGGCGACGATCATCCGATCGGGCGCTATGTGCAGCCTTCGCTCACCACCTTTTCAGCCGAGACGCACCGCGCGGGCAAGCGCATGGCGGAGATGCTGCTCGAACGGCTTGCGGGCAAGCCGGCGCAGGATCTACAGGAGGTCTGGGCGCCCGAACTGATCGTCCGCGCCTCCGACGGACCGCCTCGTGCGCAAAGCGCGGGTCCCGCGCAAAGCAGGTCGAGTTCAGGCAGACGCTCACGCACGCTTCAAGCGTAAGTGCCTGCGAATTTCCGTTTGGACAAGCTTCGCGGCAACGATACCGGCATCGGCCGGAGCGGGAGGCATTCTCGCGCGATGCAGGGACGCGCTGCTTACGGGTTTCTGCCCTCTGCTCGCGCGTCACCGCAGAGCGCTATCGCACTGATCTCCACCTGCGCACCGTAGTGCAGTTGCCCACATGGAACCACCGTGCGGGCTGGCGCCGGGTCGCAAATGAACTCCCTGTAGATCTCATTCACACGGGGCCAGGTTTCGATGTCGGGAACATACACCTGCACGCTCAACAGCATGCCAATATCGCTTCCCGCGGCCAGAAGCACCTCTCGCAAATTCGAAAGCGCCTGCCGAACCTGCGCATCGAGCCCGTCCGCAAGAACGGGAACATCACCAGCCACGAACGGCAGTTGCCCCGAAACGAAAACAAAGCCGTTTGCCTTCGTTGCCTGCGCGTAATGCCCGCGCGGCACAGGTGCTTTTTCAGTCAGGATATGTTCGATCAAAATCATCACCATTGGGTAGACGTATTGCAACAGGTCGCCATTGCGCGCGGGCCACCTTAGCTGCGGGACGTCTGGGGTCGATCAGTCGGAAAGTCGCGCTCGAAATCGATTTCGATAAGCACCAAGATAGCAGCGAACGAGTCCAGGTTCAAGCGGGGAAAAGAATCCGGGACGTCGTTGCGCACTCAGGGATGTTCGCTCGCCAGCTAGTTGGACTGGTCCGCTGTGTTTGCCGCGACCCAAGCTCGCAATCTTGAGTTCGCTTCGGACCTGCGTTCGTCTAACTGCGGCAACGCGACCACACGAACTTGTCTGAAGATGGGTTCGAGATGACCCTCGAGCGGCGCGCCATAGCCTGTCGTTACGTTGGCGGCGGCTGCCGCCTACGCTGCCATTCACAAGCGGAGACGATGAACGTATCAGGCAACCACAGGGTGCCTCGCACGCCTGGTGCGCCGCGCAGTGTGGTCGCCGACGGCGCCCCCAAGGTATGCGTCACGCAGCACGTCGAGCCGCGCAAGCTCGGCTGCCGCTCCTCTTGCAACCACCCGCCCCCCTTCGAGTACGTAACCGTGCTGCGCATAACGCAGCGCCATCGTCGCGTTCTGCTCGGCAAGCAGGAAGCTCACACCCTCGGCGCGGTTGAGCGCCGCAACGATCTCGAAGATTTCCTCCACGACCATAGGCGCGAGCCCCATTGAAGGCTCGTCGAGCAGCACGAGCGAAGGACGCGCCATCAGCGCCCGGCCGATCGCCACCATCTGCTGCTCGCCACCCGACGTCAACCCCGCCAGCGACTGGCGCTTCACCTTCAGACGCGGAAAAATCCCGTAGATCCGTTCGAGATCCGCTTCGATCTCTGCACGCCGGGCCCGCCGGGCGAACGACCCGATCCGCAGATTCTCCTCGACCGACAGATGCGCAAAGCAGCGCCGCCCCTCAAGCACCTGGACAAGCCCGCGCTCGACCAGTGACCACGGCTCGACGCGCGCGACATCCGCGCCGCGATAGACGATATTTCCGCCCGTCAGTTCGCCGCGCTCCGCGCGTACGAGGTTCGAGATCGCCCTGAGCGTGGTCGTCTTGCCCGCGCCGTTGCCGCCGAGCAGCGCGACGATCGCGCCCTCGGGCACCGCCAGCGATACCCCGCGCAGGGCGGGGATGATCTGGCTGTAGGTCACGGCGATCTCATCGACCTGCAGGATCGGGTTGCTCGCCATGTCAGAGGTCCTTGCTGCAATCGCGCGGTGTAATGCCCTTTTCCTTCGCGTACGAAAGCGCCGACTTCTCGATGATCGGACGCAGCAGTGCGCGGTCGGCCTGCACCCAGTTGCTGATCACGTTCCACTTCTGGCCGTCCCATTGCTGGAAGCGCACGGCGCCACCGCCTTCGTGGTCCGCGCAGGTCAGCTTGAGCGGCTGGACGAGGCCGAGTGCGCCGAGCTGCTTGAGGCGCGCATCGTCCAGATCCAGATGCTCGAAGCCCCAGCGCACCTGCTCGCCCGTGAGCGGCTTGTTGCCGAACTTGCGCTGCGCAACGCGCACCGCCTCGACGTTGAGAATACCGTTCACCACGCCCAGGTTGTAGTAGACGGTGCCAAAGCGCGCCGGGTCCTTGAGGTTGCCGTTGCCGGGCTTCACCACGTACTGGTTGATCGCCTGCAGCACCGGGTAGTCCGTGCCCGAGGGGTGCGTCGTGATCGAGATGAACCCCTTGGCCGCATCACCTGCGGGACGCACGTCTTCCTCGGAGTTGCTCCAGATGTTGCCGATGATGTGATCGACCGGATAGCCGACCTTCTGCGCGGTCTTGATCGCTACTGGATTCATCACACCCCAGCCGCGCAGGATCACCCAGTCGGGATTGATCTGGTGAATCTTCAGCCACTGCGAACCCTGTTCGTTGCCAGGATGCGGCACTTCGATCTGGGTCACGTCGAAGCCATATTTCTTCGCGAGCAGATCGACCACAGGAATCGTTTCGCGGCCGTACGGCGAACCGTGATATAGCACGACAATCTTCTTGCCCTTGAGCGCGGCGAGACTGCCCGAGCGCTGCCCGATGTAGTTGACGATCGCGGAGACCTCGCTGTACGGATTCAGCTGCAGCGGGAACACATAGGGAAACACTGCGCCGTCAGTCGAATCGGTGCGGCCATGGTTGATCGTGATCAGCGGAATCTTGTCGGCCGTCGAACGGTCGAGCGTCGCGTAAGCGATACCGACCGACAACGGGTTCGTAGCCGCGGTCGGCGCGCCGTCGGGGCCGCCGCTCTTCAGGCGCTCATAGCATTCGACGCCCTTCTCCACCACATACTCGGTCTCGCACTCCTTCCATACGAGCTTGACGCCGTTCACACCGCCGTCGCGCGCATTGATCAACTGGAGATAGTCGATAAAGCCACCGAAGAAGCCGCTGCCGCCAGCTGCGTATGGGCCAACCCGATAGCTTTGCAGCGGAAAATACTCCTCACCCGCCGCATACACCTGAGGCAACCCGCCAACGGTGAGCGCAAGCGCGGCCACGAAAGCCGAGGACCACTGTCGCCACCTGGCGCGAACGGGATGAATATCATTATTTCGCATAACAAAATATTCCTTGGACGATAAGAGAAACGATAAGGCGAAGAGATTAACGGCTCAGGATTGCTTCGGCCGACGTTGACGGACGATATGCACGAGTCTGGCGAGGCCTTCCGGTTCCTTGATCAGAAAGACGATGATCAGCGTACCGAAGACGATCTTCTGCAGGTTCTGCACCTGGTCTGCGCCGATGCCCGCGTGCGCCAGCGCGCCGGCCGCGTTCGAAAGCAGGATCGGCAGCAACACGATGAAGGCCGCGCCCAGAAAGTTGCCAGAGATGCTGCCCATGCCGCCGATGATGATGATGAACAGCACCTGGAACGAAAGATTCAGGTTGAAGCCGTCCGGCTCGATCGTGCCGAGATACGCGAAGGCCCACAGCGCGCCGGCGATGCCAAGCACGAAGGAACTCAGCGCGAAGGCGAGCAGCTTGCTGCGCCCCACCGGGATGCCAATCACGCGCGCGGCGGCTTCCATGTCGCGTACAGCCATCCAGCGCCTGCCCAGCTCGCTGCGCACGAGGCTCGCGCCGAAAGCGAACAGCAAGGTCGCGACGCCGAGCACGAACAGGTAGCGCGACACCGGCGTGTCGATGCGCCAGTGACCGATCGCGAGCTGCGGCGCGCTCAGCACGCCGGACGTATCGTAGTTCGAGAACCACCCCACGCGCGTGAACAGCCAGACCACGAAGAACTGGGCGGCCAGCGTCGAGACGATCAGGTAAAAGCCTTTGATCCGCAGGCTCGGCAATCCGAACAGCACGCCGGCCGCAGCGCTGACCAGGCCGCCGAGCAGCAGGTCGACCGGCAGCGGCAGCGCAGGCACGCGCACGAGCAGGTTGTAGGTCGCATAGGCGCCGATCGACATGAACGCGGCCGAGCCTAGCGACAACTGTCCCGCATAGCCGGTCAGGAAGTTCAGGCCGAGTCCAGCCACGGACAGGATCAGAAACGGCGCGAGGATCGCGTTCAGCCAGTAGTCGTTCGCCACGAGTGGCACGCCCGCAAACGCGACGAGCGCGCCCGCGAGCGGCACGGCCAGCTGGCGCAGGTTCAGCCGGCGCGGTTCGGCGAGGGGACGGGTCAGTTCCATCAAGGTTTCCTCAAACGCGCTCCACGGCCGCCTCGCCGAACAGGCCGGACGGGCGCGCGAGCAGGAACAGCATCGCAAGCAGATAGGGGAACCAGTTCTCGATGCCGTCGCCGATCATGGTCCCGATATAGACTTCGGCCAGCTTCTCCGTCGCGCCGACCAGCAACCCGCCGACGATCGCGCCGCCGATCGACGAGAAGCCGCCGATGATCAGCACGGGCAACGCCTTGAGTACGACGAGCGAGAGCGAAAACTGCACGCCCAGGCGCGCCCCCCAGAGCAGGCCCGCAACGAGACTGACGAAGCCGGCCAGCGCCCAGACGATTGCCCAGATGCGCGGCAGCCGCACGCCGACCGCGAACGCGGCGAGCGGGTCGTCCGCCACGGCGCGCAGCGACAGGCCAAAGCGCGAGCGCTTCGCGAGCTGCGACAGCGCGAGGACCAGCACGCCTGCTGTGGCGGCCGCGAACAGGTCGAAGCGGCTCACCATCACGCCGGCCAGGTGTAGCGGCCGGTCGTCGATGCCGAGGTCGAGCCCGTGCACCTGCGCGCCCCAGAACAGTTGCGCCGCGCCTTCGAGAATCAGGCTCAGGCCGAGGGTGGCCATGAACAGCACGATCGGCGCGCGGTTGACGAGCGGCCGCAGCACGAAGCGGCCCGTTGCGATCGCGATCAGCACGAGCGCGGCGAGCGTTGCGCCGAACGACAGCCACGGGTTCCAGCCACGTTCGACGAGGCTCACGTAGGTCAGCGCACCGAACAGCACGAGGGAGCCCTGCGCGAAGTTGAAGATGCCCGATGCCTTGTAGATCAGCACGAAGCCGATCGCGACCAGCGAATACATCACGCCGGCGAGCAGTCCGCCCACCAGCACCTCGATAAAAAATTGCATTGCGCGCCCCTCTCAATGACGTGTGCCGAGATAGGCCGCCAGCACGTCCGGATTCTTGCGGACTTCGTCGGGGCCGCCGTCGGCGATCTTTTTTCCGTAATCGAGCACCACCACGTGATCGGACAGGCCCATTACCACGCCGATGTCGTGCTCGATCAGCACGACCGTCACACCGAGATGCTCGTTGGCATCGAGCACGTACCCGGCCATCGCATGCTTCTCCTCGGTATTCATTCCGGCCATGGGCTCGTCGAGCAGCAGCAGGCGCGGTTCGGCGGCCAGCGCGCGCGCCAGCTCGACCCGCTTCTGCAACCCGTACGACAAGGTGCCCACCACGCTATCGCGCCATGGCTGCAAATCGAGCGCGTCGATCACGCGCTGAGCGCGCTCGCGCTGCAAGGCTTCATCCCGTCCCGCACGACCAACTCGCAGCGTCTGTTCAAGCCATGTACTGCGGCGATGCAGATTGCGCCCGGCTAGCACGTTGTCGAACACGCTCATGCGCCTGAACAGCGCGAGGTTCTGGAACGTGCGCGCGATGCCGCGATGCGCAGCGTCGTGCGCATCCATGCGCCGGTACGCATGGCCATCGAAACGCAGCGTGCCGTACTGCGGACGATAGACGCCATTGATCACGTTCAGCAGCGAACTCTTGCCCGCGCCGTTCGGGCCGATCAGCGCGCAGATCTCGCCTGCCGCGACTTCGAAACTGATATCGGTAATGGCCTTGACGCCCCCGAACGACACGGAAATGCCGTCGAGCGTGAGCAGGGCCGTCGAGCTTTGCGTCATGCTGATTCACCCCTTGGGGTGCCGTTTTTTTTCGTGTGGCCGGGTCCGCTCGCGCGCCCGGCCACGCTCCGCCGCCGCTTGCGTCAGGCGGCCTGCTTCTGCCGCTGCGCCTCGAGCTCGCGCACGAGCGGCAGCACCTTCTGGCCGAAATACTCGACTTCCTCGATGAAATGCAGGAAGCCGGTCAGCACCAGGTCGACCCCGATCGACTTGAGTTCGACGATGCGCTCGGCAATCTGCTGCGGCGTGCCGATCAGGTTCGTGCGGAAGCCGTCGTTGTACTGAACGAGATCCTCGAAAGTCGATTTGGCCCAGTTACCCTCGCCTTCAGGCGACGCCTTGCCCGCCTCCTTGACCGCATCGCCGAACGCGTGCACCGCCTCGACGTGCGCATGCCTGATGATGTCGTCGAGCACAGCCTTCGCTTCTTCTTCGGTATCGCGCGCGATCACGAAGGCATTGACGCCGATACGCACCTGGTGATTGTTCTGCGCCGCCTTCGCACGGATATCGTCGATCTGGGCCTTGAGATTCTCGGGCGTGTTGCCGTTCGTGAAATACCAGTCCGATACGCTCGCCGCGTTGTCGCGCGCCGCGCGCGAGCTGCCGCCCTGGAAAATCTCGGGATGGGGCTTCTGCACCGGCTTCGGACTCAACGTGTAGTTGTTGAAGCGGTAGAAGTCGCCCTTGAACGTGAAGTTGTCCTCGGTCCAGATCCCCTTGAGCGCGCGGATGAACTCGTTCGAGCGGCGGTAACGCTCGTCGTGTTCGAGCCACGGCTCGCCGATCGCAGTGAACTCGCCCTTGAACCAGCCACTCACGACGTTGATCGCGATGCGACCGTTCGAGATGTGATCGATGGTGGCGATCTGCTTGGCGACCACTGCCGGATGCCACGGCCCGGGCAGGATCGCTGCGAGCACCTTGAGTTTCGTGGTCGACTGCAGCAGCGCCTGGCTGAACGAGACCGACTCGTGCTGATACTCCGCGCCGTAGCCTGCTGTGAAGCGGATTTGGCTCAGCGCATATTCGAAGCCCGCGCGCTCGGCGGTTTGCGCAAGACGCTGGTTATAGTCGAGGCTCCAGTCGGTGCGCTGCTCGATCGTGCTGACGACAAGGCCGCCGCTCACGTTGGGCACCCAGTAGGCGAACTTGACGGCGTCGTCGGTGTGGGAAGTCTGGCTCATTGAAGGTTCCTTGAATGACTTTGGATTCAGACGGCAAGCGCCGCAGTGACGTTTTCCGCACGCGCACCGACGTACGGTGCCGCACGCTCGACAGCCAGTGCGATACGAGCGCGCAACGCATCGCTTGCGATCTCGTAGCGATCAAAATCGCTTTCGGAGGCGTAGACGCCGATCGGCAGCGTGTGCGCCTGGAAGAAGCTGAACAGCGGCCGAAGCTGGTGATCGATCACGAGCGCATGACGCTCGCTGCCGCCCGTGGCGGCCAGCAGCACCGGAACGTCGATCAGCGCCTCGTGATGCACGAGATCGAACAGATGCTTGAAGAGGCCGGTATATGAAGCGCGATAAACCGGACTGGCCGCGATCACGAGGTCGGCTGTCTCGATCGCGCGGATGCGTTCTTCGATATCCGTGGGCACCTGCGCACGTGTGAGCGCACCGGAGAGTCGTCCGGAGATCTCGCCGAGATCGATCACGCGGATTTCAACAGGCAGCGCGGCTTCCAGCGCAGACAGCAGCGACTGCACCAGCGCCAGCGTGCGCGACGGCTGCTGCAAGCTGCCCGACACCGCCACGATCTTGTGTTTGTTGCTCATGAGGATTCCTTCGTGAATCGGGACGTGCCTGATCGGTCCCGTCATGAGCTAAAGGCAAGGACTGTGCCAAATCTTGAGAACTGGCCGCTCACGGCAGAACGGCTGACATAGCAGCAGTTTTCGTCGTCGAGCGGCTTTCCAGAAGGGGAAATGCACCTGATAAGCACATCCCGGCGACACTCGGATCGATATGCCGGCATGTGATGACGCACCGGCAACAACGCTGCTTCTTCGCTGCTTCCCACGCAGCAGCGCCGGTTCGTCACATGAATGGAAGTACTTAAGACGCATGGATGCGTGTCTCAACGCTGCCAGCGCAGCAGCCTGATTAGGTTATGAGAAATCCTTGCTTCTCTCGCCGGCCAAAACCTTGAACACTGTGCTGATCCTGCAGCATGCATGCTCGTGCAGTGCTGCTTCACCCGACCTCACTGCAATGGCATCCATTTCCCTATCGTTGCCGCTGGCCGACACGCCTGAGGACATCCGGTCCATCCCGCAGGACGAATCGCCATTGAGCGTCGCCCGACGTCTTGCTGAACGCTTTGCGCGGACCGCAGCGGAGCGCGATTTGCGTGGCGGAACACCGAAGGCGGAGCGCGACGCGCTGCGTGCGAGCGGCCTGCTCGCACTGAGCATCCCGACCGTTCATGGCGGGCTCGGTGCGGACTGGCGCACGACGCTCGACGTCGTGCGCGTGCTCGCGTGCGCCGACAGTTCACTCGCGCACGTGTTCGGATTCCATCACCTGATGCTGGCCACGGCCCGCCTGTTCGGCTCGCGGGAGCAATGGCAGGCGCTGTTCGAACAGACCTCGCGGCACCGGTGGTTCTGGGGCAATGCGCTCAATCCGCTCGACGAACGCACACTTGCGCATCCGCGCGGCGCGTGGCTCGAATTCAGCGGGCAAAAAAGCTTCTGCTCGGGCGCGCTCGACTCGGAAATGCTCATCGTCTCCGCGCGCCACGCCGACACGCGCACGTTTCTCGTGGCCGCGGTGCCAACCCAGCGAAGCGGCATCGCGATCGCCGATGACTGGAACAATTTCGGCCAACGCCAGACCGACAGCGGTTCGGTGACGTTCGAACGGGTCCGCGTCGAGCATCACGAAATCCTTTCGAACCCGGGACCGCTCTCGTCGCCGTTTGCATGTCTGAGGCCACTCATTGCGCAACTGATCCTGACGAACATCTATCTCGGCATTGCCGAGGCCGCGTTCGAGGACGCCCGTCACTACACCCTGAACGAAGCACGGCCCTGGCCCGCGGCGAAGGTCGCGAGCACCGGCGAGGACCCGTACATCCTGAGCCATTACGGCGAGTTCTGGCTCGGACTGGAATCCGCCCGCGCGCTCGCGGACCGGGCCGCTGCAGGACTGGATAAGGCATGGTCGCGCGACACCGGCCTCACGGCGACCGAGCGCGGCGAGGTGGCGCTGGCGATTGCCAGCGCGAAGGTCGCGGCCGCGCAAACGGGTCTCGACATCTGTACGCGCATGTTCGATGTCGCCGGCGCCCGCGCGACCCACGGAGAACTCCGGCTCGACCGCCACTGGCGCAACCTGCGCACCCATACGCTGCACGATCCGCTCGCCTACAAGATCCGCGAAATCGGCGAATGGGCGCTCAACCGAACCTATCCTTCGCCGAGCTTCTACTCATGAACCAACCGCTCCCCCATGCATGGTCAGACGATGCCGAGGCCAACGGCGATGTCTCCGTCCTGACGTTGCCGCACAGGCATTCGCTGACCACCTCGATCCGCGCACGTGCGCAGGTCTTCGTCGATCCCCGCTCGATCGAACTGCTTGAGCGGATCCAGCTGGTCGCGCCCAGCGACGCAAATATCCTGATCATGGGCGAGACCGGCACGGGCAAGGAACTGATCGCGCGCCACGTCCACAGCCTGAGCGGGCGGCGCGACAAGCCGTTTGTCGCGGTCAACTGCGGCGCGTTCTCTGAAACGCTGGTCGAAAGCGAGCTGTTCGGGCACGAGAAAGGCGCCTTCACGGGCGCGTTCAACGCCAAGCCCGGCTGGTTCGAGGCGGCCAACGGCGGCACGCTCTTCCTCGACGAGATCGGCGACCTGCCGCTGTCGATGCAGGTCAAGCTGCTGCGCGTGCTGCAGGAGCGTGAGGTCGTACGGCTCGGTTCCCGGCAGGGTATTCCGATCGACGTGCGCGTGGTGGCGGCGACGAACGTCCACCTGCAGCACGCGGTGGCGGCCGGGCATTTCCGCAGCGACCTGTTCTACCGGCTCAACGTCGTGCAGCTTGCCATTCCGACGCTGCGCGAGCGCACCGGCGACATCCTTCCGCTCGCCCGCTACTTCATCGAGGACTACCGCGGCCGGCTCGGATACGGGCCCGGCACGATCTCGCCGCGCGCCGAGCAGAAGCTGCTCGCATACAGCTGGCCGGGCAACATTCGTGAGCTGGAGAACGTGATTCATCACGCCCTGCTCGTGAGCCGACACGAGACTCTGCAGGATAGCGACCTGCACCTCTTCTCGTCCGGCATCACGGCCGCGGCTTGCACACCCGCGCCGAGCGGCCCTCACCACGCGCTCGAATCCGCGCTGCTCGAACTGTTCAACGGTGAACACGAGAATCTCTTCGAACAGATCGAGGACATGGTGATGCGCACGGCGTTCGAGTACAGCCACCGCAACCAGATTCAGGCCGCGAGACTCCTCGGCATCAGCCGCAACGTGCTGCGTGCACGGCTGATCCGCACGAAGGAAATCGCCGCCCTCAAATAGCGGTGCCGTGCGCTCGACGGCACCGCACTTTTGCGCTCACGCCGCCTTCTGCTCCGGCGCGGGACCCGCACCGATCGCCCAGACATACGGCGGCTCGGTGCCGTTGATTTCGCGATCTCCCACGATACGCTCCTTGAAGACGATCGGGTTGTGCGAGGCCGCCGTGCGGGCGTTGCGCCAGTGGCGGTCGAGCCGCTTCTGCTCGCTCGTGCCCGATGCGCCAAGCGCGTTGAACAGCAGCGTGGTCGCGCGCAGCACCAGATCGGCGATCACGCTCTGGCCGCGTGCGGAATCCAGTTCGGCATCGACATTCGCCTCGTGCTCGGCCTGCGCATCACCGCCGAAACGCGCCTCGTAGGCGCGTTGCGAAGCCTGCGCCGCGCGCACGGCCGTGGCCTCGGCCGCGAACACGAGCGACGAGACCTGGCCCACGACCTGCTGCACCTGCGGATCCTGCGCGAATGAAGGCGCATTGCCGTGGCTGAAGATCCGACGGCGCGAACGCACCTCCTGCGAGATGTCGCGCAGTGCCGCGCGGCCCGTGCCCGCGAGCACGGCCAGCAGCACCAACTGGTAGAACGCGGTCTGGTATTTGAAGCGTGTCGAAAAATCGATGATGTCGATCTCGTCGACCTCGGCGGCGACAAACGTGGTCGTCCCGCTGCCCGTCGTACGCTGGCCGAAGCCGTCCCAGTCGTCGTGATGTGTCACGCCGGGCTGCCTCGCACGCACCGCCGCGATCACGTCTTCTCCCGTGTCGTCGCGGCGCGCAAACACGTCAATCCAGTCGGCGAAGATGCTGCCCGTGCTGTAGTACTTCTCTCCGTTGACGATCCAGCGTGCGCCATCATGCGATACACGCGTGATCACGTCGCCGATCGCGACGCTGCCGACCTCGGTCCAGGCGTTACCGACCAGTTCGCCGTCAACGAATCGTCTGAACCAGACGTCGCGCGCCGGGCCGGGCTCCGCGTTGAGCCGGTCCTCGACGAACGCGAAGTGGCCGCGCAGCGCCTGCGGCAGATTCGAGTCCGCCTCGGCCAGTTCGATCAATAGCTGAATCAGTTGCGGCAGCGATGCCCCCGCGCCGCCGTGCTCGACCGGCACGCGAACGGCGCCGAACCCGGCGGCCTTGAGCCATTCGATCTGCTCATAAGGCAGGCTGCGATCGCGCTCACGCTCGAGCACGCCCTCTGCGATGCGGGCAAAGATGGGGCGAAAACGTGAGGCGAGACGCTCGTATTCCGTACCGAGAGAAAGAACGGGAGCAACTGCCACCGTGCTGGCGAGATTCAATGCGGTCATAGGGGCTCCTGGTACCGGCTTGCTGGGTGGCCCGTGCGGGCCTCGTTCCTTACCGATAAAGCAGAAGCCATGCCGATCGTTGGCCGGGGAGCAGGTGTGCGTAGCTCGGGAAAACCGCATGCGCGTTGCTGGTTCAGCAACAGCATGCTGCTGATTCACTGCTGGATTTGCAGCGATGCCTGAGCGATCTCGTGATGCCCGGACTGGTCACCAGCGTCATCGCTGCCCGCCTGTTCCGCAACATGGCGGCCGGCCCAGCCATCTGTTGCGAGTCGATTTCGGCATGTTTCTCGTCGCCCTTTTCGCCTTGATTGTGGCCATGCACCGTGGCGTGACCCGCAAGGCAGACGCGAGCCTTCGCGCACAATCCGATGCGGAAGGCTCATGCAGCGCAGTGTCGCGCCAGTTGATGCGAGTTGCGGGATTTAGCGTCTGAGGACGGAAGCAGACCATCGCGTCCGGGTAGCTCACGCGAAAGGGAGAAAACGCGGGGCGCCTCGGCCCCGCGGTTGCGCTACTGGCGCGGCGCCAGCCATTTAGGTGCGCTCCAACATCTCTACTGAGAGCGCGGCGGCGGCGCGACGTTCGCTACAGCGGTCACAGCATCGAAGCGCCTGAATCCAGAGCCTCGGCTCGTCCTGATAACCGGAGATCTCACGGACGAGGGGCTCCCGGAAGAATGCGAAATGCTGCACGAACTGCTGGCGCAGTTGACGCCCCCCAATATGGTCTTACCCGGCAACCAACGATGACCGCAGATGTCTGCGCGGCGCGCCCGGCGATCAACCGCGGCTAACATGCGCGGGTGAACTCAATTTTTGGCGTCGATGTCGGCCATGTGCGCATCCTTGCGATAGACACAAGAGTCCCAGGCTTCCGCCACGGCGAAACCGGTCCGGCAGCGCAGTTGTGGCTGGAGCGCGAGCTCGTTGGATACGTGAGCCGACCGGTTGTCATCCATGCATCATCCGCCGTTTCGCACCTGTATCCCCCATCTCGAACTCTTCGGCATGCAGACGACTGACGCCTTGCGACTTCTTCTATCCGGACATCACAACGTCGAGCGCATCGTCACCGGGCATGTGCATCGCGCGTTGCACGCGCGTCCTGGCGCCGTACCCGTGTTGACCTGCCCAGGTTACGACAACGCAGTTTGCATTGCGACTCCAGCCAAATGCGAATCCCGCGTCGTTGCTCGAACCTCCGGCCTTCCAGTTGCACTGCTGGCAGGATGGCGCGAGTCGTGGCGGATCGCATCTTTGCCAAATCGGCGAATTCGTTGAACAGTTTCCCTTCGCATGACTGAAGTTGCGCTGTTCGACACAGTGCTTTCCGTAACAGTTGCACACTTCGAGAGCGCGACCAGTCGCCGGACCAGGCGGTGACGCGTCGCCGCAGACATCACCCGCGGCGTTTCGCGGTTTTCGATGCAGCGGGCGCACGCACAGTGGGCTTTGGGGATGCAGCCGAACGTGTCGCCTTCGAAACGCCGGGGTCTGTTTTACCCTTTGGCTTCTTCACGGCAGAAGCACTGGCTTTCACGTCTGGCGGCACGGCCTTGCCTTTCGGTGTCACTTTTGCGTTCGCAGACGCCTCCGATGCCGTCGATCCCGGCGTGCGTGCCTTTTGTGAGGCGGTTTCCTTGCGCGTGCGCTTGCTCCGGGCCGGGGGCGCATCGGCAAAGGGCTCCGTGTCGATATCGATTCCGAACACATCCCCCAGGTCCACGTTGTCGAGTACCTTGCCGGACGCCGGGCCGGCTCCAGCCCCGGAGAGGTTCGCACCGGTGCTGCTGACGAGATCGCAAGGGTCGACACCACGTAACGTAAAGAGCAATTCTGGCTGCTGGTCGAGCCGCGCGCCGACGCCATAGAGTACGGCGGCGACGTGCTTGCACATCGCCGCCCAGTCCAGGCAGTTGCAGCCGAGTTTGATCTCCTTCGGCGCGGGGAAGAGCCCGCTGCCCGGCCTGCAGATGCGGCCCATCACCGCAGCCGACAGCTTGCCCTGCAGCAGTTCGACCAAGGAGTCAACCGACGATGCGCACTCGACACTCAACGCCCGCCACTGTTTTTCCGGGCAGGCTGTGACATCGATTTCGATCTCGTACAGGCTGGACCCCATGACCTGTGCACGGATCCTGCCCGTCGTAATCTGCAGATCGATCACGGAACCATTGCGCACATAGGTGCGACCGCGTGGCAGGCGACTGGCGTAGTCGCTGTAGTGCTCGAGGTTATCGCACCATGCCTTGCCCCAGAAGGTCTTCGCAATGGCCCCTCGATAGGGCGCGATGGGCGACAGCGTCTTGCCGGCCTTGAGCGCTTTCGCGACCAGTTGCTCCGCCTTTTTTCTGCGCTCGGCCACCGGGACGTAGGGTTTCCATCCACCGTAGTCAGCCATCGGAGTTCCTCTCCTTGATCAGTTTGCCTGCGCGGAATGAATATCGAGCCTGACCAGATCGAGCAGTTCGCGGTCGCTCATCTCGGTCAGCAGCAGCTCCGCGCCGCCCTCAAGCACATCCTTCACCAGTTGCTGCTTTGTTTCGATTAACTGATCGATCCGGTCCTCGACCGTACCCCGGCAAACGAACTTGTGTACCAGAACATTCCTGCGCTGGCCAATGCGGAATGCCCGGTCCGTCGCCTGATTCTCGACCGCCGGATTCCACCAGCGATCGAAGTGGATCACGTGGGAGGCGGCAGTGAGATTCAACCCCGCGCCGCCCGCCTTGAGCGAAAGCACAAAGAACGGGACCGATTCATCTTCCTGGAATTGCCGGACGAGTTCGCGGCGTTTGGCGACGGGCGTTCCACCGTGGAGAATCAGACCTTCCCGGCCAAAAAGCGAGCCGAGGTGGGCAGCCAGGGGCTCCGTGGTTTCGCGGAACTGCGTAAACACGAGCACCTTTTCCTGTTTCGCTGCGATCACGTCGACCAGTTCGCGCAGCCGCGCAAATTTGCCGCTGGCTTCCGGCTGCCATGCCGCGTCGCCAAGCCACTGGGACGGATGGTTGCAGATCTGCTTGAACCGCATCAGGTAGCTTAGTACGATCCCCTTACGTTCAATGCCCTCGGTACCATCGAGTGCCGCAGCCAGGTCCTTGACCGCGCGTTCGTACAGGGCGGCCTGGATCGGACTCAGGTGACACCATGCCTTGAGTTCGGTTTTTTCCGGGAGATCGGTAATGACACGCCGGTCTGTTTTCAGGCGACGAAGGATGTAGGGCCGCACGAGGGTACGAAGCGGGCCGAAATGTTCGGCTTTTGCCAGACGCCGGGTCAGACCGGCAAAGTCCTTCGCCGAGCCCAGCAGGCCGGGATGCGTGAAATCGAAAATGGACCACAGATCCGACAGGCGATTTTCTACCGGGGTGCCCGTCAGGGCGATGCGTGAGCGGGCCTGAAGCTTCTTGACCTGTTTCGTCTGGCGCGCGCCGGGGTTCTTGATCGCCTGGGCCTCGTCGACTATGGCGACGCGCCACTGCATCGTTTCCAGAACGGGCTGGCGCAGCAGCGAACCGAAGCTGGTAATGACAAGATCCGTCTGCATGAGCCGCGCACAGTCCAGGGCGCGCAGTTCGTCGGCAGGCATCACCGACGGGTGCACCACCAGCACGCGCAGGCCCGGCGCGAAACGCTCCGCTTCCGCGGCCCAGTTTGCCAGCAGGGACGCCGGGGCGACCAGCAGGCTCGGGCGCGGATCGACCGCGTCGCGCCTGAGGATCAGTAGCAGGGAGAGGACCTGCATCGTCTTTCCGAGACCCATATCGTCGGCAAGACACGCTCCGAGCCCGAGCTGGCTGAGCAGGTAGAGCCAGCGCACACCGGCCTGCTGGTACGGTCGAAGCTG
>NZ_JBFRCL010000092.1:0-25309 GCF_040965695.1 Paraburkholderia sp. BR10937 | reverse complement strand
TCACCAGCCACCCACCAGACCCGGTGACAACACCCCCCGGATCATGACTGCGACTGGGGGCGAGAATCATGCCGGGCCTGGCTGGCCAAAGCCTCGATTATCGAGGCGGGAAGATAGTAACGGGGGGGAGGCTACGCACTGTCCAGCGCGCGGTTTCAAGTTGCGACGGCATTCAAAGCGGGCATGGTTGATGCATTGATCTCAATAGGGTCGACAACGTGACCATTGAGCTGGCCGCGTCGCCTGTAGTGCCACAAAGAGAACGAGCAACGTGCGTACCCAAGGGAGATCAAATGAGCCTGGCGGACTTCATTGAAACCGATCTGCAGGGGTTAATAGACGACTGGGTCCAATACGCCCGTGCGATTAGCCGTGAGGGCGCTCAGCTGTCGGAGACCCAGTTGCGTAATTCAGCCGCCGAAATCCTGGCAGGCATTGCGGCCGACATGCGCAGCACGCAAAGTGCTGCACAGCAGGAAGCCAAGTCGCGTCGGAGTGAAGGCGGCTCGGAATCCGGGTTCGATCAGGTGGCTTATCTGCACGCGGAAGAGCGCCTTGCACACGGATTCGGGATCAACGACGTGGTGGCGGAGTTCCATGCGCTACGCGCCACGGTGCTGCGCCGCTGGCAGTTAAATTCGCCCGGCGGTGCCGAGGCTTTTCAGGAAATGATCCGGTTCAATGAGGCCATTGATCAGATGCTCAGCGAATCGGTACGGCGGTATGCGCAACAGACGAGGCGCATTGGGGACCTTTTTGCCGGCGTGCTTGCACACGACCTGCGCTCACCCCTTGGCGCGATCCTGAACTCAGCGCAACTTCTGCTGTACGACAACGAATTGTCTCCAACCAGTCTGAGAGCTGCGGCGAACGTACAACGCAGCTCAATGCGCATGAAAGAGATGATTGACGACCTCCTCGTTTTCACACGCGGCAGGCTGGGTGGCATGTTGCCGGTCAGTTTCTCTCCACAGGATATGGGGCGCATCTGCAGCGATGCGGTGGATGAGGTGCGCGCCTCCTTCCCCAACGCAGTCATTCGCCCGCGTTTCGCGGGCGACCTGCGAGGCACGTGGGATGGAACCCGTATCGGGCAACTGGTCGTCAACCTGCTGGTGAACGGCGTGCGCTATGGATCGGGCGACGTGGCCGTCGAAGCCGCCGGTCACGATGGACACGTGACTGTCGTTGTCTCGAACGAAGGCAATCCGATACCGGAAAGCGCCCTGCCTACGCTGTTTGATCCGATGACAAGGGCGAGCCTTCACAATCGGGAGGGGGCTGCTGCAGGCATGGGTCTTGGCCTCTACATCTGCAGGAGCATTGCCACAGCGCATAACGGAACTATCGGTGTTGAATCGACCGAGCACGGGACAAGCTTCACCGTCTGTATCCCGAGGTCGCCAGCGGTTTCCGGTTGATCTGTTTATCGCTGGCCGCTCGGGAACAGCTCGGTGGTGACCGCTCCTTATGCGAAAGCCGCCATCGTTGTGACACGAGTTCGGACGGCGGTTGCGGGTCAACCTACGCCCGTTGCATCAAGCACGCGTACGAAACGACCGTCGCACGCGACCGTCGAGGAGTAAGAGCGCGATCGGCTCGCGCCGGAGGAAAACGATGAAAGAGCAGGGCGGTAGTCGGCTATGAACAGTCGCCCACTCGACGCATTGCTCCGTCGTTCACGCGGCAGCTCAGCAACTCATAACCGACATCCGGCGATCCTGTACAGTTCGGGAACACATCTGTCTGTACCCATTGGGTGCGACTACCCGTCCAACCGGGCCTGTAGGCCTGAAGTAGAACGTCAAGCCGCCCGGTAAATAGCAGTCCAGATCCGTTCGCGCGCAGCACCCACGAATTGGCGGCGCATAACTACACGGCACCGGGTGCAAACGTAGTGTTCAATTGCCACTACGCCTTCACATTCACCGACGCCGATCAAGGACATATCCCCAACGAGCGACTGGTCAGCGGAACATCCTTGAAGCTTGGCGCACTCGTCGCAGAGTTCCATGATGCCATCGCCTCCGTACCTTAACAGGACCGCAGTAACGAGCAATTGAAAGAGTGAGCCTGCGCCACCAGTCTTCGGCGACGAATCTGGAGCGGATAGCCGACCTAATGCGGGATCTGGCCGCGCGAAAAAATAGAAGAGCCCGAGAACCGAGCCGGGCCGAAGCCATGCGGGGAAGCCAGAAAGATTCGAAGTTCATTCTAGGTCACCCGATTTCGCATCGCAACATGCTTCCGGATGCCCAGGCGCACGGCATGCGCAGGCTAGGTACGGGCAGTTGCTGGCTTCGTTGAGGGAAGTCAACCAGTCGGAGTGGATCGGCGCAATGATCCAACGAACCGCTGCGCTTGCGCGCACAAGTTCGCGAGCGAACAGGAGAATTATCGATGGGAATTGGGATGCAGATAACCGGGTGCGGGCTCCCAGAAAGTGCGTCGCTCGAGACAGAAGCGCTGCGTTCGCGATAGCCGGTTACAGCCATTCACTGTGCCTTTAAGATGGCGACGCGGGTCCTCGAATTAATTTCCGCGCATGGTCGGAGCGGAAAACAACAAGCGCGGCAGATCGCACTGGCGCCGCGCAGGCAGATCGTCGAGGAGACGTATTCTCGTCTGGCATGCAATCCGGTCCGAATGTCCGGTGGTCGCGGCCCAATACGGCCTCGTGCAATCTGCGACGACGGGTGCCTGCTCAGGGTCGGTTTCGGGCAAACGCGTGGGGCAGAGGTCGGCCAATTGCGCCCATTCGTAGGCGCTGATCTCTGGACATTCGGGAGGCGGCTAGACAGAAACAACCGGCCATTCGATTCGCGACAGTCACTTGAAAGCCGATCAAGCCAGTTCGGGCAGGCCGGACCTCTAATCGTCGATGTGCTATTTGGCCGACATCAAACTGCGCTTTTTACTGCCATCCTCTCGGCCATCCACGCTTTCAGCGCCTTCACACCTGGTTGAGGCTCGTTTGCATCGGGGTGTACGAGATAGTATCCCTCGGACAACGGCAACGCTTTTTCAAATGGCTCCACAAGCGAACCCACAGCAAGCTCGGTTTCCACCAGGATCGCACTGGTCAGGACAACGCCTTGCGCACGCACCGCGGCGTCAATCGCCATCAGTGACTGGTCGAACTCAATGCCGACGATCGCCTCGATCTGCTCATCGGCAAGCTTGCTGAATCGTGTCAACCACGCCCTCCAGTGAGGATGTAGCGTGTTGTGGAGCAGCGTCGCGGATTGGAGATCTTCAGGCCGCTTCAATCTTGCCTTTTTCGCGTAAGCCGGGCTGCAGAATGCTCGCGCCTCGTCGGTGCACAGCAGTTGCACCGCAAGCTGCGGGTCGACGCCATCGAAGTGCCGGACCGCGAGATCGACGGCTTCGAGCTCGAAATCGACCATTGTGGTGGATGTGGAGAGACTTAACGCGAACCCCGGATGTGCCTGCAGCAAGTCTGCCATTCGTGGGGCAAACCACTTTGCGGCAAAGCTCGGCGGCATCGAAATCCGCAGGCCTTTGCTTTGATGTTCCCGCAACCGGCGGCTCGCATGGATGATCTCCGTGAGAGCAGGTTGGATCCGCGCGAAATATGCACGACCTTCGGGGGTCGGAGTCACCTGGCGTATCTGCCTTACAAACAGGGCGACACCCAACCAAGCCTCAAGCTTCTGGATTTGCTGGCCCACCGCCCCGGGCGTCACGCTCAGCTCCTCGGCAGCGCGAGTAAAACTACCTAACCGCATTGCGGCCTCCATTGCCACCAAGGCTTTCATCGGCGGAATGAGCTTCATGGTGCAGTTTTCCTATTGCATCGGTCAATTTAAATCATTTGTACCGCGTCGTCGGCGTGACCACAATGAAGAAACGAAACTTTCTTCGAGCCCGCCAAAATGAACCCCGCCTACCTCGCCTTCGCTGCGCTCGGCCTCATCTGGGGCACCAACTTCATGTTCATGAAATGGGCGAGCGTTGACATCTCGGCGTCCCAGATCGTCTTTCTCCGGACGTTGTTCGGCTTCCTGCCTATTCTTGCAATGGCCCTGATCAGGGGTGAGCTGAAATGGCGGCATCTGCGCCATGCACATCATTTCCTCGTGATGTCGCTGCTTGCCACTGTGGTCTACTACTACGCGTTCGCGAAGGGAGCGGCGCTGCTGCTCTCCAGTGTCGCGGGCATGCTAAGCGGAGCAATCCCGCTGTTCTCATTCGTCGCCGCGTGGGCGCTATTGCGCCAGGAACGACCGACCGTGAGGATGATCGTTGGCATTGGGAGCGGATTCCTTGGCGTGTTGGTGATCGCGCAGCCATGGAATGCGGCTGGAAGCGGCGTGAATTTGCTCGGCGTCTTTTATATGGCCGCCGGCTCGCTCAGCGTCGGATGCTCGTTCGTGTACGCCCGACGGTTTCTATTCGGTCTGGACCTCTCGCCATTGGCGCTTTCTACCTGGCAAATCGGCTTCGCGCTGGTCGTGCTGAGTTGCGTGACGGAATTCCATGGCATGGGCCGTGTGACAGCTGACACGCGAGCAGCGCTTGGTCTTGTCATGGGTCTCGGGCTGTCAGGGACTGGAATCGCCTACATCCTGTATTACTTCATCGTCGGACGGCTCGGAGCGGTCGCGGCTTCCAGCGTGACGTATATCCCGCCTGTCATCGCGTTGCTGCTGGGATTGTCGATCGGTCACGAACCGATTCGGCCACTCGATCTCATCGCGATGGCGGCCATTCTCGCGGGAGTCTACCTGCTCCAGAAGCGAGCGCGTGCGAAGCCAGTCGCCGCACCACAGACTCGATCAGCAATCGGTTGAGCGTGAGCGGAGTATTGTCAGTGTGGTCGTTTGATCCGTATGGGGGCTGTTCGATGAAACCGCCGACTTCCTCCCGCCCCAATCAGGCGAAGTTCTGGTACGAGCCGTCGTTCGCTGGCTCGGAATTGCTGAGGGCCGCATACCGCACGCACCGGTTTCCTCCACACGCGCATGATGAATTCGCTTTCGGCGTGATCGAACGCGGCGCGCAGGCCTGGCTGGACGGACGTGGGCGGCGCGTCATCATGCCTGAAGGCACGATCTGTGTGATCAATCCTGGCCACTTGCATGAAGGTCGCCCCGCCACCGAAGCGGGTTGGGACTACCGGATGATCTACATGCCGACAACGGGCCTCACCGGCCTGCTCAGGGGAGAAATCGAGAATTTCCCGGGAACCTTGTACTTCCCTGCGATAGTCATCGACGATCCCCAGACGATGGAGCTGATACGAGAGGCCCATGTCTGTTCGGAGTCGAATGACGCCACGCAACTCGAGAAGACGTCGCGACTCGCGGCTGCGATCTTCCAGCTGGTGCGCCGTCACGGGCAGATGTCCCACCCGTTACCGCGATCGGCCACGATTCCGGGGGCGGTGAAACGCGCCCGCGAATATATCGACGCGCATATCGCAGAGAATCCATCGCTCGGCATCATTTCGCAGGCCGCCGGCATGAGTCCGTTTCACCTGCTTCGAGCATTCAAAGAGGCGATCGGCGTGGCGCCTCATGCTTACCTGGTCCAACGGCGCGTGGATATGGCGAAACATCTTCTCCTCAAAGGCCACCCGTTGCGGCAGGTCGCAACCGCCGCCGGATATTACGACCAGGGGCATCTGAGTCGGGAATTCCGTCGATTTTTCGGCGTTCCACCTGGCGTCGCGCGCCAGTGATATTCGCAAGATTGTCCAAACCCAAGGCGGATAGCCAGCGCACAATCCGGTGACCGCATGCCTGCTATGGAGGCAAAGATGATTGATCTGCGCAGCGATACCTGTAGCCAGCCGACCGACGCAATGCGCCAGGCGATGGCGTCCGCGGTTGTGGGCGACGACGTCTACGGAGACGATCCGACCGTCAAGCAACTGGAGCGTGAGGTTGCGGCCCTTCTTGGAAAAGAAGATGCCGTATACATGGTCACCGGGACCATGACGAACCAGGTGGCGATCCGCGCTCATACAGAACCGGGTGACGCGGTGCTGTTCGACCAGCACGCGCACGTTTATATCCTCGAGGGTGGCGCGCCCGCTGCCTTCTCCGGCGTACTGCCTCGCCTTCTTCCCGGCGTTCGGGGCGTATTCTCGCCCAAAGACGTTCTCGATGCACTGGGTAGTCCACATCGTTTCTTCCCCAGTACGATACCGGCCCCCATCAAGCTCCTTTGCCTCGAGAATACCCACAACATTGGCGGTGGAAAAATCTGGCCGATTGACCGGCTTGCGGATGTTTGCGATGTCGCGAGATCGAAAGGAATCGTGTTACATCTGGATGGCGCACGGTTGTGGCACGCGAGCGCAGCGACCAACATTCCCGAGCGTGAGTATGCGAAGCACTTTGATACGGTCAGCGTGTGCTTCTCCAAGGCGCTGGGCGCACCGATCGGATCAGCACTCGCCGGTCCCCGCGACTTCATCGCCCGGGCACGTCGTTTCAAGCAACAGATCGGCGGCGGATTCCGGCAGGCAGGCATCATTGCTGCCGCCGCGCTCTATGCGCTACGCAACCATCGCGAACGCCTGCAAGAGGACCACGAGCACGCACGGCTGCTTGCGAACGGGATCGCCGGACTACCCGGCATCTCGCTTGACGTTGCAACAGTGGAAACCAACATCGTCCGGTTTGGGATTTCTTCGCTTCCGGCCGGCGAATTCGTCGATCAACTGCACGCGAGGGGGCTCTATGTGCTGCCGTCCGGTGCGGACGGTGTGCGCGCCATCCCCTATCTCAACATTTCACGTCAGCAGATCCTGGAGGCAATCGAGATCATTGCTTCTGTCGCCGAGGAACACGCCACTGCCGCGAAGGAATCAGCGTACCAGGTCGGCGTCCAGAAAGGAGCCGTGTACTAGCCGCCAGTAGAGACATGAACGCCTGCCCGGCGCTGTTGCGAAGCATGCAATTCCGCTGCCGGGTCAGAAAGTGCCCATCCTTCCGGCTTGTTTTCGACGTGACTGACGCCGCGTTCCATGTGCCCCGATGCACCGCTTCATGGAGTTCCAGATGCCTACCTATATTGTCTCAGCAGCTGCAAACCGTTTGACCGCACAGATGAAGCAGGAGATTGCTTCCCGTATCACTGAATCGCACAGCGGCGCGACAGGCGCACAGGGATTTTTCGCTCAGGTCATCTTTCAAGACATCGCACAGGGCAACCACTTTCTCGGCGGGCGGCCGCTGAACGCCGATCATATTTACGTCCACGGGCATATCCGTGCGGGCCGGACGATGGATCAGAAACGGCAACTCCTGGCCTCCATCGTGAGTGTGATCGCAGATGCAGCCACGACGCAGAGCCGCTACGTCTGGGTATACCTTTCCGAGTTGCCGCCATCGCAGATGGTCGAATACGGCAAAGTGCTTCCTGAACCAGGATGCGAGGCCGAATGGCTTGATGCGTTGTCTACGGAAGATAAGGCGTACCTGCTCGGTCGTGGTTAGCCATCTCTTAAGCAACGCTGGCACTTCTGACTTCATTTTAAATTGACGATCAAATGGAAGACAACCGCTTTCCCCAATCGCCATCTCGCCGTCGTTTTGTTGGCGCAACGGCCGCGACCATTGCCGCAGGGTCGTTGAGTCAGCTCGCTTTCTCAGAAGCGAGTCAAGCAATTACCGAAATTGTCGACCCGGGTAGCGGCGACAAGCGCGCGGTTCGCTCGCTGCGGGTGCACGTTCCCGAACCACAACTCGTCGACCTGCGGCGACGCATCAAGGCAACTAGATGGCCCGAGCGCGAAACCGTCACCGATGACTCGCAAGGCGTGCCACTCGCGATGATTCAGAAACTCGCGCGTCATTGGTCGACAGATTACGACTGGCGAAAATGCGAAGCAAGACTGAACGCGCTGCCGAATTACGTGACCGAAATCGATGGACTGGACATTCACTTCATCCACGTTCGCTCGAAACACGACGATGCAATGCCACTCATCGTCACGCACGGATGGCCAGGCTCGGTCATCGAGCAGCTCAAGATTATTGACCCTCTTACCAATCCCACGGCCTATGGCGCGAGCGCGTCAGATGCCTTTCATCTGGTCATTCCGTCACTGCCCGGCTACGGATTTTCCGGCAAGCCCACCACGCCAGACTGGGGTGTGGAGCACACCGCGCGTGCCTGGGTCGTGTTGATGAAGCGCCTTGGCTACGCAAAATTTGCATCGCAAGGTGGCGATCTGGGTGGGATTGTTTCGAACGTTATGGCCAGGCAGGCGCCTCCGGAGTTGCTGGGCATTCACACCAACTTCCCGGCGACGGTTCCTCCGGAGATCGTCAAGGCGCTGCAAGCGGGCGATCCGCCTCCGGCCAACCTCGGAGAAGAAGAACGCCTCGCGTATGGGCAGTTGAGTGCGTTGTCCAAACGGCGAGCCTACGCAGTGGCGATGGGCACGCGCCCGCAAACGCTTTATGGCCTGGTGGACTCTCCGGTCGCGCTGGCCGGCTGGCTGCTTGACCATCCCGACGGATATGGGCAGCCAGCGGCGGCACTCATGTCGGCCGTAACTGGTCGAACGATCAACGGCCACCTGGCGGGTGCCGTAACGCTGGACGACGTGCTTGACGACATCACGCTCTACTGGCTGACGAACACCGGAGTTTCCGCAGCCCGCTTCTATTGGGCGTCGCAGTTCAACTTTTATGCAGCTGCAAACGCTACCGCTCCCACTGCCGTGAGCGCCTTTCCTGGCGAGAACTATCAGGCTCCGCACAGCTGGTCTGAACGCGCGTACCACAACCTGATTTACTACAACAGACCCGACAAGGGTGGGCACTTCGCAGCGTGGGAGCAGCCGCAATTGTTTGCGCAGGAAGTACGCACCGGCTTGAGCCCCCTGCGCAAAGCGTAGGAAATCTGCAGCACTAGCGCGCTCCATGCTCCGATTCGACAAAACAAGGTTATCGATTTTTATCACTAGTTCGTACTACAAATTTATATGCCATACACCTTCTCGACAATCAAATGCAGGGTTGACTCGGGCGTTCTGTTTGCGGCGATCGACAATCCTCCGATGAACCTCATTGACCCGTCGCTTGTGCGCGATCTGGTCGACATGCTCGAAGAACTCGAGCACGATAAGAATATTGGCGTCGTCGTTTTTTCCAGCTCTGACCCAGAGTTTTTCATTCCGCACGTCGACATCACGCGCGTGCCGGAATACACAGACGAGGCCGCGAGGATCGGCGGTCCAGCGAGCGGTGGACTGGGCGGCTTGCTGCGGCGCCTTAGCGACGCGCGCCCGGTGACTATTGCACAGGTCGCCGGTTACGCCAGAGGCGCAGGTAGCGAATTTGCACTCGCATGCGACATGACCTTTGCGTCTCGTGAGCGTGCCGTATTCGGCCAGTTTGAAGCCGGTGTCGGATCGTTACCCGGTGCGGGTGCAATTCAGCATCTGTCGCGCCTGCTTGGCCGCAACCGGGTGATGGAGGTCATCCTGTCAGGCGACGACTACGGCGCTGTTCTGGCAGAGCACTATGGCTGGATCAACCGGGCATTGCCTCATGACGAGTTGGCGCCATTCGTTGAAAGGCTGGCAAAGCGACTGGCTGGCTTCCCCCGGACGGCACTAGTCCGCAACAAGCGTCGCATCAATGACGTGACCCTTCCTCCTCTCGCGGATCTGCGGCACGACGCCGCGCTGTTCCAGCAATCCGTGCAAGAACCTGCGGTACGCACTCGTCTTCAGGAGCTCGTCGCGGGTGGCATGCAGACCCGAAGCGACCTTGAGCGAAATTTTGGCGAGGCGCTGCTTGGCCTCGGTAATTGACTGGCAATGTGTGACAGATATCCATGGAATCGAAAATGAACCGACGAGAGCATGTACGTATCCCGGTCGACGGCGGTGCGGAACTGGACGCATGGTTTTATCGACCGGCAGGCGTAGCGCGCGCGCCTGCGATTACGATGGCCCCCGGGTATGCCGGGTCAAAGGAGCACAAGCTGTATCGTTTCGCCGAGGCCTTTTCAAAGGCCGGATTCGCCGTTTTGCTCCATGACCATCGGGGCTTCGGGCCAAGCAGCGGCGAACCCCGCCAGGAAGTGGATCCCTGGAGACAGATCGCGGACTGGCGACGTGCGATCTCCTGGCTTGAATTGCGTCCCGAAGTCGACCCTTCGCGAATCGGGATATGGGGATCGAGCTTCACCGGCGGTCATGCCCTTGTATTGGGTGCCACTGACCGCAGAATCAAGGCTGTTGTCGCACAGATTCCCACCATCAGCGGATACGCTTCCGGCCTTCGACGTGTGCCGGCCGACAAGCTACCTGAACTTCATGAGCGTCTTGCAGAAGATGACCGCTCCCGTTTGCGCGGAGACGGGCCGATCTACCAAAAAGTCGTGAGCCACGACATGAGCGAACCGGCGGCGTACTACAACAAGGCGATCGTCGATTTCTATCTGCAGGACTTGCCGGAAGGCTCCTGGGAAAACCGCATTACATTGCGTTCGATACTCAACGCGCGAATGTACGAGCCAGGACACTGGATTGACCGCATATCGCCGACGCCACTCCTAATGGTGGTGGCGAAGGGCGACACCATCGCTCCGACGGACCTTGCGTTGGCTGCCTATGAGAAGGCGCTCGAACCCAAGAGGCTGACCCTCGTCGAAGGTGACCACTGCGATCCATACCTTGACCAGTTCGAGACATCGTCGACAGCTGCCCTTGAGTGGTTCATTCAGCATCTTCGGCCGGAAGCCAGCGCTCAGTAGACGGCTACCAAGGGGACATATTATGCCCAGCAAAACCTATCCAGATTTAGCCTCCCGCCGCCGCTTTTTCAGTGCGGCAGTCGCCGCGGCCGCCGGTACGCTGCTTCCATTCGATTTTGCCCAAACCAGTTATGCGGCCACTGAGTCCACGAATCGATCCAGCGGTCAGAATAGCCTTATCCATCCCTTTCGCGCTCACTTCCCAGACGCGGGGCTCACGGAATTGCGAAGGCGCATCAGGATGACGAGGTGGCCGGACCGTGAGACTGTCCCTGACGATTCACAAGGCGTGCGACTCACGATGATGCAGGAGCTCGCGCACCACTGGGCAACGGACTACGATTGGCGCAAGTGTGAAGCGAAGCTGAATGCCTTACCCCAGTATGTCACGGAGATAGATGGGCTCGATATCCACTTCATTCACGTCCGGTCAAGACATGAGGATGCGTTACCCCTCATCGTCACGCACGGCTGGCCAGGGTCGGTGATCGAGCAGTTGAAGATCATCGGTCCACTTGTCAATCCAACGGCATTTGGGGCGAGTGCATCGGATGCATTCAATCTCGTGATCCCGTCTCTTCCCGGATATGGCTTTTCGGCAAAGCCAACCACCACTGGCTGGGGGCCTGAGCGCATCGCGCGGGCGTGGGTCGAGTTGATGAAGCGGCTTGGATACCCCCGCTTTGTGTCACAAGGCGGCGATTGGGGGGCCATTGTTTCGAATGTGATGGCGAAACAGGCACCTCCGGAACTGCTGGGTATTCATGTCAACCTGCCGGCTACCGTGCCACCCGACATTTCAAAGGCGCTCCAGAGCGGAAGTCCGCCACCGGGCAGTCTGTCAGCCGATGAAAAGCTCGCCTATGAGCAGCTAGGCAACCTGTACTCCAGGCATCTGGGCTATGCCGCTGAAATGAAGACACGCCCGCAAACGCTTTATGGATTGGCGGATTCACCTGTTGCCCTTGCGGCCTGGCTCCTTGATCACGGCGACGGATATGCCCAGCCAGCGACGACACTCACCTCGGCCGTGCTGGGCCATGAGGTGGACGGCCACTCCGCTGGCGAACTGACGCGTGACGATGTCCTCGACAACATCACCTTGTATTGGTTGACGAACACCGGGATTTCATCGGCGCGTATTTACTGGGAGAGTCACTTACGGGCACTCGATGCCGCTGACGTTTCCATCCCGGCTGCCGTCACGGTTTTTCCAGGGGAGCTTTATCAGGCCCCCAGAAGCTGGACCGAACAGGCGTACCACAAACTCAACTACTACGGCAGGCCGGCCGACGGCGGGCACTTTGCGGCGTGGGAACAGCCGCAATTGTTTGCAGAGGAGGTTCGTGCGGGGTTTCGACACCTGCGCGCGTAAGCAGCGTATTTGCTGCAACACAGTTTGTCTTGCCATCCTTCAGGACCATTCCACATGCATCCCCAACCGTATAGCGCCAAGTCGACCGCACTACTGCTTGTCGATCCATATAACGACTTCCTGTCAAAAGATGGCAAGGTCTGGCCGTTTATCAAGGACATCGCAGACGAGGTGAGGTTGCTCGATAACCTCCGCGCCATCCACAAGGCTGTACGGGATGCCGGTATCCAGATCGTGATCGTCCCACACCGTCGCTGGCAGCCGGGTGACTACCAATGCTGGTGCCACCCTAGCCCAAGCCAGCGGAAGATCATGCAAGGCCATCACTTCGCCAGGGGCGAATGGGGTGGCGACTGGCATCCCGAATTCGCTCCTCAACCCGGCGACATCGTCGCGCAGGAGCATTGGGGCTCAAGCGGCTTCGCCAACACTGATCTCGATTTCCAGCTCAAGCAGCATGGCATCACACACGTCGTAGTGGTGGGATTGCTCGCCAACACCTGCATCGAGGCCACCGCGCGATATGCAACGGAACTCGGCTATCACGTGACCCTCGTCAAGGACGCCACGGCTGCCCTCAAACGCGAAATGATGCACGCGGTACACGAACTGAACGGACCGACGTACGCGCACAGTATCCTTAGCTCGCGCGACCTCATCGCGGCCATACCGACGGTCTGAGTTTCCCCCACCGGGGGCGCTTAGTGCGAGAGCGGTCTCGCCCGTACTGATCCACGGGCACTCATTCGACTTGCAAATCCCACGCGATGTCACAGCGACCCTTCTGTGTGCCGGCAAGCGTGCCCCCGTCGCCAGCTCTTGCTGATGGCGATCAGTTGCACGCTCGCCCCGGTCATTTACAGCTATCAACGTCCGTAGTTGCGCGATCCCGTCGGACTCCCGGCTATTCGCGACTCCGCTCGCACCGGCCGATGGCTCCCATCGGTTCAATGCGTTGGATCACCAACGCGGTGTGTACAAAAACCGCAATTTTATCCATAAGGACACGGGGGTAAGGCAGCGAAAATGGCGGTTCGGTGCTGTTACCGCAGTGAGGAAGCATGCCAGGCACCTGTCCCGGTATATAGGCAACTTCGCCGGATTGATGTGGAGAGTCAAGCCTTTTCCTCGCGAACGACGAGTCGTGCCCATAGCCACCCAACTAGCACTGCTTCCGTTGATTCAAGTTGAATGACGCAGTCGTCATCACCACCGGTTGAAAATAGGAAGTCGGAATGAACACACTCATCAATGGCATTGATACAGCGGCTGTCACCCAGATGGCCGCCCGCGCAGTCGCCTCTGGCACGAATCCGAAGGCGAGATTTGAAGTGAACACCCGCTGGGACGGCCAAACCCGTATGGTTGCAACCGTTGACGGGTACAGTCTGGGCGGTGAGCACTATGCGCGTGCCTTTACCATCGTCAGCGACGAACCGACTGAGCTCGGCGGCCACGATACCGGCCCGAATCCGGTCGAGTTGCTGATGGCCGGCTTGAATGCCTGCATTTCGGTGACGTACGCGACCGTCGCTGCAATGAAAGGCATTTCCATACGCTCGTTGAGGATTGAAACGTCTGGTGAACTCGATACTCGAGGCTTCCTGGGAGTTGACGAAGCTATTAACCCTGGATTCAACGAAATTCACTATAGAGTTCAGATTGAGGCGGATGGTACGCCGGAGCAGATCAGCGAAATCCATCAAACGGTTCTAAAAAGGTCGGTGAACCTTGCAAACCTCTCCAAAGCCGTTCGCATGGTACCGACGCTCAAAATCGCATAAACCTGAGAACAACGCCTCCCGTTGCATCCATCTACCGTAACCCCCGTCGCGGAGCAAACCTGACAGCATTCACCCGTATGACCTTTTCCGAGATATATGTATTTCGGACTGCAAATTTAATTGGAGTTATTCGCATGCTTGACTGGAAAGAGACGATCCAAAGCACCACTATTCGCCTCAAGGAACTGTCCACACGTACGCCTGACACCTTGCGGGGCGCAGCCCTTCTGGGTGGTGCCGGCGCGAAAACCAATCACCTTGGTGCCAAGACGCGCGAACTCATCGCGCTGGCCGTGGCGGTTACTACGCGCTGTGATGGTTGTATCGCCTTCCATGCCGCTGAAGCAGTAAAGCTTGGCGTTTCCAACGAAGAGATGGCTGAAGCCCTCGGCGTAGCCATCAACCTGAATGCTGGTGCTGCCCTGGTGTATAGCACACATGTGCTCGACGCCATGGAAACACTCAAGCAAGCCTGACCACATAGACACTGAATAGGAGTTCACAACATGCTGAAAGGTAAAACTGCACTAGTCACCGGCGGAACCTCGGGCATTGGACTGGCCACCGCAAAATTGATGCACGCAAACGGCGCGCGTGTCGTCATCGCCGGACGCGAGCCCAGCAAGCTCGAATCTGCGCGCATGGAGATCGGCGATAACGTGATTGCGCTGGAAGTCGACGTGCTTTCCCGGGCCAGCCTCACGAAGATGGCATCAGAGATCAAGCAGGCAGTTGGCCAACTGGACGTGTTTTTTGCCAACGCCGGCGTCGCTTACGTAACGCCGCTGGCGACAACCACGGAGGACGCGTATGACGCCCTTATGGACACAAATGTCAAATCCGTGTTCTTCTCCCTACAGGCCGTCGAACCCATCCTGCGCGAGGGTGCCTCGGTGATCCTGAATACCGCGTGGCTCAACCAGGTCGGCGTCCCCGGTCGAGCGGCCCTGTCCGCGAGCAAGGCAGCGGTGCGTTCGTTCTCCAGGACGTTCTCGGCAGAGTTGTTGCCGCGGCGCATCCGCGTCAACGCGGTGAGCCCGGGACTGATCGACACGCCGATTCTGCGTGGCGTCGGGCAGTCTGAACACCCGGGTCAGACCGAGGGTGAGTTCAAGGAGTATCTGGCAGGCGCAGCAAAGCTGATCCCCTTTGGACGTCTTGGGCGTCCCGACGAAATCGCTGAAGCCGTAGTGTTCCTCGCAAGTGACGCCTCTGGCTACATGCTGGGCTCCGAGCTGGTTGTCGACGGAGGCCTTTCCGAACTTTGACGGGTTCCGTCTGTGCGAGGACTTCGCGTTACTGAACGCGAAAAACATTGATAGCCTCGATTGAATAGTGGCACGAGTTCACCGGCAGCGAAACTAGGTCAATGGGCTCGTGCCGTTGGCATGCAGCTTCTCTAGAGCAACAAATACGAAGATTAAGCCCAACGTAAAGTAAAAGTGCTGATGGTCCTTCTCGCAAGAGCGGGGCTATCAAGCGCCGGATGATCGACCGTCCGCCAAGGCCGTGTAACAACACGAAATTACCCCGTTTTCGGATGTCTCCTTGCCCTTCCTCAAGGGCCGCGAAGCCGGACCGGAGCTTTTCAGGAAGATTGACTATCGCGCCGAACGTCGACGTCACAAGTTTTGATATACCCGCTAAATTCTGTCGCTTATCCCGCGGTTACCAGAGTAGGGGGAGCGGCCGCTATGCCGCTAGAAGCCGTCGTTCGGTCACTGTGTCGCCGAGAGGCCGAAATGGGTCGGCTCCAGCCGACCGCGTCGGGCGGCAGTCGGCCCAGACAACGGACTTTCGAAATGAAACTGCGGTACCAGATTTGAAACGGGTATTGGCAAGCGTTATGCCAGCAGGCACGGGTCCTTTGCTGAATCGGCGAACGGCGCCAAGGCCTGCGATCGAGCGCTTCCTTCAGCTCGCAGGCACGATCAAAGTCGACGGAATAGCAAGCTGGCATTGACGCCCCCAAAACCAAAGCCATTGGAGAGCGCATATTCAGTCGATATTTTTCGGGCCGATCCGCTAACGATGTCGATTCCTTCCGATGCAGAATCAGACAGTGTCAGGTTCAGTGTAGGAGGCGCCAGCTGGTCGCGCAGCGCAAGCACGGTGAATATTGCCTCCACGCCGCCAGCCGCCCCCAGCAAATGTCCTGTCGATGACTTGGTGGCCGATACAGCGGGACCTCGTTCTATTCCAAATACGGCTCTAATCGCAGCCAACTCACTGATGTCACCTACCGGCGTGGACGTCGCATGGGCGTTCAAATGCCCAATCAGCTCCGGTTCAAGGCTCGCCTGCTGGATTGCCAGCTCCATCGCTCGTCGTCCACCAGCACCGTCTTCTGGTGGAGACGTCATATGGTGTGCGTCGGCGCTCGTGCCATAACCGACCACTTCCGCAATCGGAACTGCGCCTCGCCGCAACGCGTGCTCCAGTTCTTCTATGACGATCATGCCGGCACCTTCTCCCATGACAAAGCCATCTCGTTCTGCATCGAACGGGCGGGATGCTTGTTTGGGACGGTCATTAAAGGCCGTCGACATGGTTCTTGCGGCGGCGAATGCGCCCAGGCTGACACGATCGATGCAGGCCTCGGCTCCGCCACACACCGCAATATCGGCTTCGCCAGCACGAATGAGGCGCGCTGCGTCGCCAATGGCCTGTGCGCTGGCAGCACAGGCAGTAACCGGTGCCCCCAGGGGGCCGCGAAATCCATGGCGAATAGATATTTGGCCAGCTGCCATATTGGCCAGGAAACTGGGAACGGTAAAGGGAGAAAGCCGCCTTGGTCCGCGGTTATCTGTGATCCTGACCGCGTCCACGATCGCACCGAACCCGCCTACGCCAGACGCCACAATTGTTGCCGTCCTTTGGCGAGCGTCTTCAGTTTCAGGTTGCCAGCCGGCTTGCTTCAAGGCTGCTTGCGCCGCGCTCAGCGCAAACAGACTGAAGCGGTCCATCTTCTTCTGATCCTTGGGTTCAACTGCGAGGGCAGGATCGAACCCCCACGGGCAGCCGGACGTCAACATTGGCACGACGCCACCTACCTTGGACGCAATCCCTTCCGAGACGTCCTCAGGCAACCCGGTCAGGCCTGAATGACCGTTCAACAGACGGTTCCATACGGATTCGACCTCACATCCCAAGGGGGACACGATACCCATGCCAGTCACGACAATACGTCTCGAATTCAAACTAAGCCTCCCTTTTCGATTGACGAAGCCACGCTGCCAGAGATTGGCGCAATGCGCCATCTGGCAACCACCATAAACTTCGAGCACTGCGGAAATTCCGGCCAGTATAAGCACTAGAAGGATGGAGAATTGGCGCATCGCGCCAATCGATGTACAAAGTGCGCCATAATGAGCGGACCATGAATCTGTCTCGGCAAAGCCCTCTCACTCTTTCAGCGCACTTCTTGCATGGGATGTTGCGCTTCATTCGCATGCGTCACGGAAAAGACGTGGCAACGCGCGCACTCGCAAGCGCCTCCATTCCCCAGTCCCTTCTCGATCAGCCGGATGCACGAATGACACGCGAGCAATATGTCGCGTTGTACAGGACGGTTGCGGCCACACTCGATGATGAGATGCTGGGCCTATGGTCCAGGCCAATCCGCGGTGGCACGTTAAAGTATCTGATGCTCAGTTTGATGGACGCGCCCACCGTGTTGGTAGCGTTTAATCGTTTTGTTCGCTTCTGGAATTTGCTGCTGGATGACTACCGGCTACAGATTTCAACGAAGAATAATCTGGTGCGCCTCGCGCTAGTGGAAAGGACGTCCGGCACGCAGGTTACGCCACTCGGACATGAGTTAATAATGAAGCTCGCTCACGGCATTGCATCATGGCTACTAGGCAGAGAGATCATCCTGCACCGTGTCGAGTTCAGCTTCGCGAGGCCGAGGCACGTAGACGATTATGCGTTCCTGTTCCCCGGCGCAGTGCACTTCGATACACGGGTGACGAGTATTTATTTCTTGTACCAGGACTGCGCGGAATTATTCAAACGCGAGAAGCACGAGCTATGGGCATTCCTGAAACGTGCTCCTGGAGACTGGACATTCAGTGCATTGCATCACGGTTCCATTGTGGCCAAGACGCGGGAATATCTTGAACAGAACATCGCGAGGGCGGTGACGATACAGGATCTTGCAGAAGCATTGCACACGTCTGTACGCACGCTCAACCGCCGGTTTGCAGAGGAGGGAACGCATTTCCAGCTGGTGAAAGACGGACTGCGACGGGATATTGCAGTTCATCGGCTGACAAACTCAAACACGAGCGTGGCGGTGCTAGCTTTTGATCTCGGCTTTTCCGATGCCAGCGGCTTTTGTCGCGCATTCAAGCATTGGACCGGCAGCAGTCCTTCTGACTATCGCAAGGGCAGCCGTCACGGTGAGTGACGAGAATTTGCTATTTCTGCGCCATCGCATCCCAGTGGAGTTTGCTATCGACTCGGCCCGTGAACACATGGGCCGAGCGGTACGCAGCTTTCATCCAGCGCACAGGCATCGGAAAGGTGGATAGCACTCCTGGCCGGCCGGGGTAACAGGCTAACCGACGATTGGGTTCCGCGCGGCCAACGTGGCAAAGCTGTCGTTTGGAGCCAGTCAAGAGACGCCGTCTTTTAGGGTTCAGTGGAGCAGATCGCGCGATTTTGCCCCCAAACGAGTCGTAGACGTCGCTTCCGAGTCCAACCGACTCCACTGTAATGGCTGTGACGCCCGTGACTTTCTTTGCCCAGCCGGCCAGGTTCAGGTTCGCGTCGAATTCCGGAGACGCAGGCTGCCAGTAGGCGGGTTGGGAGAGATGGAAGGCATCCGAACCGGCGTCCACTAACAGGCGAAGCCACGCTTCGAGTACTTTTGGCGTCCCGGCAAGCCGCGCGCGGAAGTCCT
Source organism: Paraburkholderia sp. BR10937 (assembly GCF_040965695.1). NCBI lineage: Bacteria > Pseudomonadati > Pseudomonadota > Betaproteobacteria > Burkholderiales > Burkholderiaceae > Paraburkholderia > Paraburkholderia sp. BR10937. The sequence goes on along the minus strand of NZ_JBFRCL010000092.1, from coordinate 6,498 downwards.
TCGGCTTTCATTGCGAGAGGCGAAGAATCACCGGAAATCCAGGGGCCACCACCGACATGATCGCGTTCAGCACCTCGACTGCGAAGCGTGAACGCCCGAGGAGCGTCGATCCGCCATATTGGTCGTTACGTTGGTTGAACTCCTCCAGGAAAAACTGATTGATGAGGTAGCCATGCCCACCGTGCAGTTCGACGCCGTCGAACCCGAGCCGCTCGGCATCCGCAGCGGCTTGCGCGAAAGCATCAATAGTGTCCGCGATGTCGGAGTCGCTCATCGGCTGAGTCACGTGTTCGCCGCTTACAGATATACCCGATGGGCTCTCATAGTGAGCGGACAAAATCCGCTCGGTCCTTCCGTTCGAACGCTTACTTCCTACGTGCCACAGTTGCGGTGCAATGCGTCCTCCAGCGGCGTGGACCTCGTCGACTACCTTCCTCCAGCCGGCGAGTGCAGCCTCGCCATGAAAGTGTGGGACATCCGGATCGTCGAGTGCGGCCGCGCGCCTGACGCCGGCTCCCTCCGTGATGATGAGACCGACGCCGTGCGCCGCGCGTCGCCGGTAGTACGCGGCGACTTCGGCGGTCGGTATGCCGCCCGGAGAGGAAGACCGTGTCATCGGAGCCATGACGACGCGATTAGGCACGGTGAGAGCATTGAGCCGATAGGGGCTAAGCAGAATGTCGAGATCGGACACCAGGTTCTCGTGATTCGAGTGGGCCAGGCCGTTGGTTATAGCGCGTCAATCCACGCGGTAATCGCAGTGTTCACGTCGCTACTGCGGTCCTGCATGATCCAGTGGCCTGTATCGGTCCATACGTCCACCTTCGACTTCTGATGCGTGAACCAGGGGCGCATGCGATTCGCCTGCTCGGGGTCGCGGCACAAGTGATAGAAGGGCACCGTAAGGCTCTTGCAGAACGTTGCGCTCGCCTCTCCAATGCCGACCTGATCGTTGCCGAAGAACAGCGGACCGAAGGATTCCCGCACGACATGCATGGGCATGCCTAGCACGCGCCTCGCGTGCCAACGCTTGAATGCCGGGTTGGTGTTGCGGTCGTAAACAAGCTGAAACAAGGCTGGGACCACGATGCCGGGATCGCTCGCATTCAGGTCATGCGTGGTTTTCGCAAAGAGCTCGGCTGCAGCGCCGGAAAAGCCGAGCGAGCCGTCGACGGACACGACTGCACTGACCAGATCGGGGCGCTTCGCGGCGAGTCGGGCGGCGATCTGACCACCCATCGAATGCCCGACGAGAATGAATTTTTGTCCGGGGTACTTCGTCGCGGCAAACGTCTCGATGTCCGCTACGTAGTCGGCAGGCGTATAAGTCCCAGGCGGCGTCAGCTCCGATCTACCATGTCCGCGTAAATCGACGGCAACGACGCGATATCGGCTTTCGAAGAACGACAGTTGCCAACTCCAGTCATGGGAATCGCAAGTCCAGCCGTGGAGAAACATGACGTTCTTTCCTGCGCCTGTCTCTGTCGCGAACAATGTGGCCGGTGGTTTCGTTGCAGCAAGGGTTTTATGGTTGCCGATGGTGGCGGCAATCGTTGCCGCGCCGGCGATCTTCAGCATATTGCGACGGGAAGGGTCACGCTGTTTAATTTCCATTTGGCTTCCTGACTTAATACTCAAAAACCATGACGAGCCCTGGCAGACTGTGTGATTGACATGATCGCCGCGCGCAGAGCAACTAACTTGGCGCCATGTTATACATTGGATATCTGCAGTCAATTACGCACCTTGAGGTGCGTAGATATACGCGAGGATACCGACATGACTTGCGAGGTGGACCAGCTGTTCTTTGCGGACTGCGCCGCGCGGTCCTTTTTCGATCAGGTTGCAAACAAATGGTCAGTGATGATTCTTACGCTGCTGACGCAGAAGCCAACGCGCTTCAACGAGATCAAGCGCAGGCTGGAAGGAATCACGCACAAGGCGCTCACGCAGGCGTTGAGACGCCTTGAACGCAATGGCCTCATCTCCCGGGAGGTGCTGAATACTTCGCCCGTAGCAGTCGAGTATTCGATCACGGACCTCGGGCGGACGCTCCAAGTCCCGTTTGGTGCAGTGTATGACTGGTCGATCAAACACCTGCATGTGATCGAGCAGGCGCAAAAGGCCTATGACCAGCAGGCATTACGGGAGCAATAAGCTTGCCAAGCCATTTCATCAGTCCAGAGTGGCTGATAGGTCCTGCGTAGCGCGCGGTTGCCTTTTTCATTGTGGCAACTGACCCCAGTGGGTCGGCTGCAGAAGTTTGACGCTGCGAGAGTGCCAGCAATGACCGACCAGTGACGGATTTCCGAGTCCGGCCACATCCGGCCGTTCGACATCGACGCATGAATCGTCGACAATCAGGTTCGTCGCCTCTACCGGCATCTGTCCGGCCATCCCTGTTGAGGGCGGAAAAACCTTGGAGGAGTCTTCTGTGGCATGCGCCCGATGCGAGGACCTTTGCGTTCGGTATGCGATCGGGCATCCTCGCGAGCTACGCAAAGCGATACAGATCGCAGCGGAGAACATCGCGGATAAAACGCTCGTAGAAGTGATTCCCGACAGCCCTTGCGTCTCCGTCTCATTTGACAAACTCGCGGCGGGTGCCGCATGGGACGACTACGTCGAGTACCATTTTCGCTGCCGGCATTGCAATGAAGCTTTTTCGTTGCGCGCGGAAACGTATCACGGTAGCGGTGGGTACTGGGAGCCGAAAGACCCAGCTTCGATACGCGACAACATCACCAACTAGCCGCGAACAGCCAGGAGCGGCCGATTGACGTCTGTGCCGGGTTCTTCGGCAATCTGCAACGACCGGCCACGACTTGATGTCGTTAGACAAATCTTCTTCGACATGGCACACGAATACCTCGTCATTTTTCAATACCACGAGCCTGAACCCCGACAGCTATTCGAGCGCGGAGTGATCGAAGGCTATGAATCGACGACCGGAGTTTTCATCGCGGCGGAGGCAGCAGAAGATGCTTTGATTTGGTGCGAGGCAATCGCCCAAGAGGTCCTTTGGCGCTGCAATGACGACAGGTCGATAGATTGGAAGCAGTTGGGGTATTCGTGTTGGATTGAACCCGATCCCGATACATCGTCATGGAGTCATTGTTTGGGCTTCTTTCAGCATGTGGGGGTCGGCGAAATGCCCAATGTCGACGCCATGGGTACTAACGCCTACGTTATCTGGCAGAAGGGATAGCGCGACTCTCCCGCCACACGCCGTCCCAATGACAGGTTTTGAGAAATGCGAGGGACCGCTTCACGCCCTGAGTCACTCAGTCAAGCTTTTGGAGGGGGAACCGTGAGGTTTGCAAGAAGGGGCGAGCCTCGCTTCCTCAGTGCGTTCAGGTAGATGCTTTCATCGTATCGTGTCCCGGTCTGCCAGCAACGGTAGAGGATGCGTATCCATTTGAACGCCAGCGCGCGTACGGCAGCCTGATAGGAGCTGCCCTTCGCACGCTGCTGGCGGTAGAAGGCGCCGGCCCAGAACGATTTGTTGATAGTCTGACCGGCCCATTCGACGAATGTCTGACGCAGGAATTTTGGGCATTGCCAGCGCCAATGTACCCAGCACTTCTTCCCGCTGCGCTGCGTGACCGGCGCGATGCCGGAGTACTTCTGCAACTCGGCTGCGTTCTGGAAGCGATCACGCTGCTCGCCGAATGCAGCAAGCAGGCGAGGTGTCAGATGCGCACCCGCTCCGGGGAGGGAATCGAAGAGAGCGAAGTCGGGTTGCGCGTGCGCAACTGTCGCGATCGCTCTGATCGTGGTTGGCCTAATTGCCGCGTCGGGATTTGCCACTGACTTCGCTTTTCGGTGCTTCTTCGCGGGTGCGAGAGCCGCGGTATATTAAGGCTGTTTCCCCGATGTGGCCTGCGTTTTTTTGCGCTGAAATCTCGTACGCGGCACAACTGGTAAGCCTCTGCGAACAGGAGCGGTTGTCGCATACAGGGGCTCCGACGCTGACGCCTTCGGAAAGCGATTCGGGCCAGGCGTCTCATGCACATTCGAACCAGCCATTCGTCTGCAAAGGGCCTGAATGGCCGGATGGGTCGATCCAGGTCAGCCAGTTCGGCGTCGGGGTCTATCCTTGCTTTGCTATGGGACCAAAGTCTCATTGCGATTGACCGAAACGCTGGCCACACTTGACGGAGCTCGACCCATCGCGGCGATCGTTCTTCAAGTGCAGGTCTGGATGCGTGACGTGTCGCTTTCGGGGTCCAACTTTTCGTGGCTAGAAATTTGATGACCGTGCTGGCAACGTCCAAGCGGTCAGACTTCCCGAAACCGACCGGGGAAAGTGTCTTCGATTGATCTTGAGGCCGGCGGCAGATGTCCCGTCTGCCCAAGCCTGTCGGTTACCGATTTAGGATCGCATCGTCCGTTTTTGGGAGCAACAAATGGACTTGTCCGGATTTCTGACTGCAATCGAAAACACCCTGGGCGCCTATTTACCCAAGATCGCTGGCGCGGTCGGCATCCTTGTAGTCGGCTGGCTGATTGCCGTGATCGCACGCGCGGGCACTCGCAGGCTATTGTCCGCACTCAAGGTCGACCACCGCATCGCCGAGAGCACCAAGCAAGTGGCGCAAGTAGAGAACATCATCGCGGGCGGCCTGTTCTGGCTCATTCTGCTCATTACCGCAGTCGGGGTCTTCAATGTCCTGAACCTGAACGAGGTGTCCAATCCGTTTTCGCTCCTTGTTGCCAATATTGTCAGCTATTTGCCGAACCTGATCGGCGGCACTGCACTCGCCCTCATCGCCTGGCTGATCGCGTCGCTGCTGCGAAGCGTGGCAGATAAAGCGCTGCGCGCGAGCAGACTCGACAGCAAGCTGTCCGAGACGGCTGGCATGCGGCCAATGAGTGCCTACGTGGGTGATGTACTGTTCTGGCTCGTGATCCTGATGTTCATTCCGGCCGTTCTGGCTGCATTCAATGTGAACGGTTTGCTGGGTCCCGTTCAAAGCATGATCGACAGGCTGCTGGCGATTGTGCCCAACCTTTTCGCCGCCGCAGTTATCGGCTTCGTAGGCTGGGTGCTTGCGAAGATCCTGCGCGGTCTCGTCATCAACCTGCTGGTGGCCGCCGGTGCGGACGCGCTCACGGAGAAGCTCGAAAGTCCCGCCCCGGTGCGGCTGTCGAGCCTCGCCGGAACGGTGATCTACATTCTGGTGTTTGTCCCGACGCTAATCTCTGCGCTCGATGCGTTAAAGATCGAAGCGGTGTCACAACCCGCTACGCATCTGCTCGATCAGTTCCTTAGCGCAGTGCCGGACATCATTGCGGCGGTGGTGATCCTGCTTGCCACGTTCTACGTGGCGCGCTTCGTTGGGTCACTGGTGGAGAAGCTGCTGATCGCGGCCGGCGTGGACGGGCTGCCAATGGTACTCGGCCTCGAGACGGTCTTTAACGGCGTGTTGCAGCCGTCGACGCTGGCCAAGCGCCTGGTCATTTTCTTTGCGATGCTGTTTGCCGTGGTGGAGGCCGCGAATCGACTCGGCTTCACGCAGGTCCGCGACGTGGTCACGCTGTTTATAGAGTTCAGTGCGCACATTCTGACAGGTAGTGTGATCCTGATCATCGGATTCTGGCTTTCAAACCTCGCAAGACGTGTGATCGAACAGGCAGATCGCGAGCACAGCGTACTGCTCGCCCGAATCGCACAATTCGCGATTCTAGGACTCGTGTTCGCGATGGGGTTGCGCGCGATGGGCATCGCAAACGAAATCGTGCAAATTGCGTTTGCCCTGGTATTGGGCGCTATCGCGGTGGCAGTGGCGCTGTCGTTCGGACTCGGCGGACGCGAGGCGGCCGGCAAGCTGCTTGATCGCTGGTTCGGAGCCCCCTCCGGCAAGGAGTAACGGGCTCGAATTCGAGCCCGTCTCCGGTTTTCGATGACGCACGCCTTTGTTCCAGTGGTCACGTCGCCCAATGTGCACGCCGCTGGATCGCAAAGCGCCCATTCGCAAACATTCGGCGAACCCGGAGAACCCGCCAATGCACGCCGATGACTCGAACCGGACATCGTCCGTCGCGCTTTCGATGTGTGTGGCCGCCTCTCATGTGCACGAGCACCCGTGGTCGCCGACATAGCGGCAGGCGTCGGGGACCTTTGCTGGCCGGCGACGTAGCGATGGACCGATCACCGCTCGGACAGTCGAGTCCGCGCGACTCGATGTGGGCGAGTGAATGGCCTTTATATACTCGAAAGCCGCCGTCGCAAACTGCAGTGGGTCAAACGGCGGCAGTGGGTGGCGGTCATTGACGTCCGCGCTTCAATGGCGCCTTCGGGTTGCTTATGCCTGTTGCATGAGAGACGTGGGCCGGCCATGAAGCGACGCTCGACTCGTCGAACTGAACGTAAGCGGTGATTTCAGCACACCGAATAAAGAATCGTTTGCGACAGACGGGCAAGCGCAGCCGTACCGCGACGGTCGGGGTCAACCGACGATGTCCGCGTCGAGGTGATCAGCCTGCGCGTGGGCC
>NZ_JBFRCL010000091.1:0-25363 GCF_040965695.1 Paraburkholderia sp. BR10937 | reverse complement strand
CAGCGGTCGAGAAGCTCGACGCGGCAGCGGACAGCGGTCTCACGCAGTTCGTCGGCCGTGAAGTGACGAAGCTCGACCGTCCGGAACTCACGAGCGCGAAGATCATCGTCTCGGGTGGCCGGGGTCTCGGCAGCGGCGAGAACTACACGAAGGTGCTGGAGCCGCTCGCGGACAATCTCAACGCAGCGCTCGGCGCCTCGCGCGCGGCAGTCGACGCGGGCTATGTGCCGAACGACTTTCAGGTCGGTCAAACCGGCAAGATCGTCGCGCCGCAACTGTACGTGGCGGTCGGCATCTCGGGCGCGATCCAGCATCTGGCCGGCATGAAGGACTCGAAGGTTATCGTCGCGATCAACAAGGACGAAGAAGCACCGATCTTCAACGTGGCCGATTACGGCCTGGTCGGCGATCTGTTTGAGCTCGTTCCTTCGCTTGTCCACGAGATGAATGCGCATCAATGAACACATGACGCTGATCTTTTGAAAAACACCCTCAATAAGGAGTCAATCAACATGAGCTTTGTTACTGTCAATCCGGCGAACGGAGAAGTCGTCAAGGAATATCCGCTGCAATCGGACGAGCAGGTCTTTGCAGCGCTGGGGGCAGCGGACAAGCGGTATCGCGAAGACTGGAAGTTCAGACCGGTGGGCGAACGCGCAGGGATCGTCGCACGGGCCGCCAAGATCCTGCGCGAGAAGCGCGACGAATACGCGCGTTATCCGACACTGGAAATGGGCAAGGTCACGCGCTTCAGCTACATGGAAGTCGATCTGGTCGCGGATATCCTCGACTACTACGCGGCCAACGGCGAGAAGTTTCTCGTGCCGCAACCGGTGCCTGGCGAGCCTGGCGCCACGCTGCTCGCGGAGCCCATCGGCGTGCTTCTCGCGATCGAACCGTGGAATTTTCCGTACTACCAGTTGGCCCGGGTGGCCGCGCCGCAACTGATTGCCGGCAACGTCGTGCTGATGAAGCACGCTGAAAACGTACCGCTGTGCGCGCTTGCGTTCGCGCGGCTGTTCGAGGAGGCGGGTGCGCCGGAAGGCGTGTACACCAACCTCTTTTGCAGCGTCGATCAGATCGCGAGGCTGATCGAGGATTTCCGCGTGCGTGGCGTCGCGTTGACGGGCAGCGAACGCGCAGGCACCTCCGTCGGGGAGCGCGCGGGACGCAATCTCAAGAAGGCGATTCTCGAGCTGGGCGGCAGCGATCCCGCGCTGATTCTGGAAGGGGCGTCTCTTGACCTCGCGATCGAACAATGCGTGATGGGCCGCACGTTCAATTCGGGCCAGGGCTGCGTCAACATCAAGCGCGTCATCGTAGTGGGCGAGGAGCGCGGCGATCAAATGCTGGCAGCGTTGACGGCTCAGTTTGCCGCGATCAAGGTGGGCGACCCCACTGACGAGTCAACCGTGCTTGGCCCACTCGTCAGCGAACGCGCGCTGCAAGGTCTTCTCAAGCAGATCGAGGAGGCGCAAGCGGCCGGCGCACGAATCGTGCATGGCGGCAAGCGAGTTGCACGGCCTGGTTTCTATCTCGAGCCGACGATCATCACGGATATCGCGAAAGACAATCCGCTCTATCAGCAAGAGGCGTTCGGCCCGGTGCTTTCGTTCTATGTGGTCGACAGCGAAGAGGAGGCCATCGAACTGGCGAATGACAGCAAGTATGGACTGGGTGCTTTCGTCTTCGACACGGACGTCGAGCATGCGAAGCTAGTCGCGTCGCGCCTGGAGGCAGGGATGGTGTACATCAATTCCTGCTTCGCCGACTCGCCCGGATTGCCTTTCGGCGGTGTCAAGAATTCCGGCTTCGGGCGCGAGCTTTCAGAACTAGGCATCGGCGAATTCCTCAACCGCAAACTCGTACGCGTCGCCGGTGCCGCCTGAAAGCGGCATCGACAGTTGAATATGAGTCAGGAGAGCGAATCATGGAGTATCGAAAAGGGGGTTGCCTGTGCGGCGCCGTGCGTTATGTGTTGAGGGCCGAGCCCCATGCAGCCGCCGTATGCCATTGCACGCATTGCCAGAAGCAAAGTGGCAGTCTCTTCTCTTTCAATCTTTTTGTCAGTGAAGCCGACTATGAGCAACAAGGTGAGACCAGGGTCTTCGAGGATCGGGGCGATAGTGGACAGCCGTCATATCGCCACTTTTGCGGACAGTGCGGGGCGCCCGTCATCACGAAGGTGGCGATGATGCCGGGGCAGGTGATCGTGAAGGCCGGTACGCTCGACAGCCTGGACGGGCTGCCGCGTCCTCAAACGGAGATCTATACCAACTGTGCGGTGAAATGGCTCGAGCCGTTCGCAGGCGCCAGGCGCTTTCCTCAAAGCCCCTGATCGACGCCCGCTTGCTGATATCAACTTCCCGTATAGACGGGCGGTCGCCGCTCTGAAAAAGCGGCGACGCCTTCATACGAATCGTGGGTCAACAGTAGTTCCCTTTGCAATTTTGCTTCCAGGAGCAGACCGTCTTCGAGGGCGAGTTCACAGCTTGCGATGACGGCGCGGCGCGCGGCAAGAATGGCGAGTGGGCCATTGGCGACGATCCGGCGGGCGATCGTGAGCGCGCTTTGCTCCAGTTCTTCTTTCGATACCAGGTCGGTGACGAGGCCGTGGTTGAGCGCAAAGTTCGCGTCGAACGTATCGCCTGTGAGGATCATCCTCATGGCGACGCCGAGGCCCGTGACTTTCGCGAGCCGCTGCGTGCCGCCGCCTCCGGGAAGGATCGCCAGCCTGGTTTCGGGCAAGGCGAATTTCGATTCGGGTGTCGCAATGCGAATATCGCAGGCGAGGGCCAGTTCCAGTCCACCCGCGATGCAGAAGCCATCGATGGCGGCAATCGTCGATTTGGTCACGTCCTGGGCGCCCGTGAGTCCACCAAAGCTGATCGTCGCTGTCGGCGCGTCGCTTGCCGCGATCTCACGCCGGTACGGCAAATAGTCGCCGATGTCGGCGCCCGTGCAAAAGGCACGTTCACCGTCCCCGGACAGGATTGCGACCTTTAGCTGCGGATCTTCATTGAAGCGTTGCAAGGCGCTCGCGAGAGCGTGGTCGTGTTCGACATCGAGGGCATTGTGCCGTTCGGGTCGATTTATGACGATATAGGCAATGGCGTGGTCGATGATCTGAAAATCGATAGACATGAATTCTCCGTTCAAGTCAGCATCGCCGTCATCGCATGCGGGCTCGTGAGTCGGCGCGGATTTGCGAGTGGGCGGGCATACGGTGAAGCTTTCGGCGGCTTCTCTACCGAAAACGATTTCGTTATATAAAGATATCGAACTAGAGCGGTTCAGTCAATCGACCCGATGTTGCGTCGTGTAAAACGATTTCGAGAGGTCAAGATCGATCGCCTTCACAGCGGGTACTGTTGCACGCGGGTGAAGTTGTTCCAGAACATGCTTGCGGGCGGCTTCAACCGTTTGGTAGTACTGGGTGAATTTTCGGGAGAGCGCTGCCACCTTTTGCGGCCGCTCTGGGAGCAGTCTGGGAGCGTGATAAAAAAATACTTTATCTTCACAATTGCATTGGCGTTACGCTTTTGAGAACAGGTTGGGGCATTGGGCATCCTTCTGCGGCACCTTTGCTGTGTCTCGGCCGACGCGCGCACGCGTTGTGCCCCGCCTAAGGGGCTGTGAACCGAACACGATGAGCAAATCCACGCGCTGCAAATGCTACGAAATCGGACTGGCCGGGGCGATGGGTGGCCGTGGCCGCGTCACGCCTGCGGGCACGGATGCGCTGAGGGCCCGTGCGCTCCCGTTTGGGTCCTGCAGGAGGCACCCGCGATAGGAGGATTATCGCGAACGCCGCATTCGCTCATCGGGCGCGAGCATGGGGTCCCAACGCTATGCCGGCGTGCAGACGTTTTGCGCTGAGATGATCTTGGGCAAGTGCGCGTCTGGCGCCGACACCAGCCTGCACGCGACGGTGAACAGGGCGTGGACCGCGGCGCGGATCGTCTCGGAGGTGGCGAGCCGGTGAGGGGCGGGTGGCCCGGACATCAGGCACCAAAATGATTCGGGCGGTGGCTTGGGATGGAGTGCGAGCGCTGGTCCTTGCCTGGATTACGCACGCGGCTAACGCAAGGAAACCGGATTGCGCGCGATGAAAACGGGCGATGCCGCGATAAGCCGGATTACGGAAAAGCAGTTTCACGTGCTGGGCGGGGAATCGACCAGGAAACCCAATGAGCTACGTCGTACACATCAGCCGCGAGGCTCGCGGCCTCCTCGCCCCTGAACGTGAAACGAGCGCGGACAGCGATTTCATTGGTTCGGCGCTCGCGCATTTAGTGTGTTTCGTGGGGCTGGTGGTTAAGCAGATAGGGGGAAATATCCCTGCGCGAGAAAGTAGTGAATCTGAAATGTGACACTGTGTGCCCGTACACGTCGTCGGCAACTGGCGGCGAAGGCCGACCTGAAGCGTCGGGGCGTGACGCCGCGCGTAGCGATATCAAGCGCGTGGATTCCGGACGGTGTGGTGCGGCAGTTCCATATGCAGTCGGTCAGATGTGAAGCATAAGCAACAACCGGCTTTCACACTTCGCAATCAGGGTATTCGTACCTTTCGTGCAATTTCTGGCGTTTGCGACCTCTGACGCCCCGCACGACGGGGCTTTACTGGTAAGTCAGCAAGGCACGAAAAGAAGGAACTCAAGGCGCGGATTTATAAGGACTTTTTCGACAGGACCGCCAGAAATTGCACGAAAGGTACGAATACCCCAACAGGACACTCACAAGTAACCCGGTGGCGGGGGCATGTCGTAGGCCGGCGGAGGTGGCGCATTGTAGGCCGGCCGAGGTGGCGGTGCTTCGTCGCGAGTCTGAGATACAGCGGCGACGCCCGGGACTGGCACACGCTCGCCATTTGCGTACATGCATTGAATGTACGCCTGGTCATAGCGAGTTTGAAGGCTGGTGGCGGCGCGCTGTGCTATGCCGGCGCCGATCATGCTGCCACCGAGCAAACCCATACCTGCACCGACTGCCGCGCCACGGCGGCCGTTGAACGCGGCACCGGCGGCCGCACCAAGCGCGGTGCCGACGGCCGTACCGCCGAGCGCGCTGCTTCCTGAGGCCGATTGATTGTTGGCGCCGCCTGTCTGCCCGGAAGCGAATTGCTGGCACATCGCGTCGTCGCTGCGGAATTGTTCGAACGATTTGCCGGTGCCGGGCAGCGCCATCACTGTGGGGGCCATCGGCGTGGCAGCGCAACCGGCGAGCGCGACGATACCGGTTGCGATAGTCATGGCAACTACGACGAATAAGCCCCGTTTCGCGCTCGGAATCAGGGAAATCAAATTGTTCCTAGTCATGTCATTTCGTCCCGGCCGGTTTAGCAGGCACCTCTACCCAACCGCTCGAACATTCCTTGACGTATGGGTAATATTTCTTCGTCGCTGGGCAATACCACCACGAACCCACCGCCGGACTTTCCTGGGCCTTTTCAACATACGCGGTCGTCGGCGATGGCTGGATCGATTGGACGACGACGGGGGATGACGCTGCGTAGAACATCGGCGCGGGCGCGATCATGACCGGAGGCGGCACCCCTACCACTACCCCGATGCGCGTATGCGCTTGCGCACTGCCACACAAGCATGCGGCTATAGTTGCCAAAAAATGTATAACTGTCCTCAATCGCACAGCAGTGTCCCTATTCAATGAAGCGGGTATAGTCGCGATCCGTCGCACAACGGCTGGTGATTCCAGACAGGAACGCAAAGGACCACTAACTTCCAGACGTGCCGATGCAGCTGACGGAAGCACAGTTTTGTTCGACGTCCTACACCGGCGTCGCGTTACGCAAGACGTGACAAGACTGGAAAGGTTTGCCTATAGCGCGCTTCGACGTCCAATCAACTTTCCTGATAAATCGAACGATAGGAGGCCAGGCGAGACGCAGTCGTTGCGCCGGAAACCGATGAATCGTATTTCACTGCGCTGGCTCTGCTGAACGCCTGCTGTCGAGCCGCCAGGCTCGCCAAAGTCACGTGCATGTCCGCAGGACTGGGCGAATAGCCATCGATGCGTTCGCAGTCCGCCTGCTGCAGTTGAACGCTGGCTTTGCGCGCCAGTTCACGCGCCAAAGGATCGTTGTTCTCTGCGGATCTGACAGTGGAAAGAGGGAGGACTGACACGACCGTGAAAACGGCCATGGATGCGTTCGCCATGATGAACTTCCTATCTTGGGCGTCGGAGACAATGACGCGGATTATCTGGAAACGACCTCGGGAGAATCTGGGGATCTTTCTTCCTATGGTCTTGAGGAGCGTAATCTTCTTATCCGCGTATCTCAAACGGCTTACATAAATTCATTGTTTCCGGGTATGCAACGTTCGTCGCCAGATAGTGCGGGAGCCGTCGTCGCTGCGCCTTAGCCGGAAAGATCGGCGCTACGCCTCGACGCCGCTCCGCAGTATTCCGGGCGGCCGATACGCTCGTTGCGCCTGAAGAGCTGCCACGGGACGGCCCGCCCGCAGCCCCGCCACGCCCATTGGGGAGGCACCCCGGTGCGGTGCACGGAGCAAAACCGTTCGCAGGTTCGACAAAGGGATATCCGCGGCACGGGGCCGCTTCAGGATGGCGAACATGAGTTCACTTTTGATGTCGGGAGCGATCCTGGGACTCCTTAGATGCCCCGTTGACCGTGAGCGTGATGCCTTCGGGCATCAACTGACTGAACATGACGGATGGCGCCGGATGCGCCAGAACCGAAGGGTGATCCCTGCAAGCATCGAGAAGAATGTCGCAGGACCTGCTTCGGCTCGACGCCGAGGGCGAATATGAGCACCAGGGAGGCGATATCAGTCAACGCCAGGCGCGGCCACAGGTCGTCGCCGTGTTGCCACGTCTCGTTTGCCCCGCCGGTGTTCGTCGGGTGGTCGATGAAAGAGGCAACTGCAAGACAAACATCCATAGCGGCCGCGAGTGTCGTGTGCATTTGCGCAGGACTTCGCGGCCGCGAACAGCTTCTATCAGTTCTATTGGGGGAATTGCGGAAGCGGTGACGAGGGGGGCGTCGGCAGTTTAGGGAGCTGTGTCGGCAACTGTGATGGAAGCTGGCTCTGGGCTTGAGACGTTCCCTGCGCCAGTTGCTGCGACGAAGGCTGCTGTGACGAAAGCTGGCTCCGGGCTTGAGACGTTGCCTGTGCCAGCTGCTGCGACGAGAGCTGCTGTGACGAGGGCTGCTGCGAAGCGAGCTGCTGACACGTTACGCTTTGGGCGAATACTGACGAGCTGCTAAGGATAACGAACGCTACAAAATAAAGTTGTTTCATGGTTATCTTCTGGTTTTTGAGGAATCACGTTAACTTCGCCCGCCTGCGAAACCGGCCACCTGAACTGTCGCGCCGCTAACTTCAAATATCCGATATCACGCTGCTGCCGGAAACGGGTTGCACTGACGAATGCTTTGCGGACGAACCTCTCGCGCCCCAAATTGTTCAAACGCCTGTTGTTGGGCCTGCATCCGCGCCTTGGCGCACGCAAAGTCCATCGGATAGCCTGCGGCGGCGGTTGTTCTGTCCAGGTAGCTTGCACCCTGCTGCCGAACCGGAACACGCACTTGTTCGATCATTGGCGAGCCAGTGCTGTGTGCGAATGAGACAGCCGGTACGGATAGCACAGACGCGAGAACGGTACCTGGAATGAACTTTCTCGCCTTTTGCCATGATGGTCTCTCCACTAGCGCGTCCGATACAAAAGGACGCGGATTTCTGAAATAACGTGCTGGCGCAGCACAGTGTCCTGCCGCCAGTTCGTTGAGCGAGAGTCTATCGAATGACTAACCACTGACAAGCAACTGCGCGGCAACGAACAGTTCCTCCGGGCGCAACGTCAGAAGCTCGCACGGACCAGCCCATCGCCGCGTTCGTTGGCAAGATGGAAACAGACAATTTCGAGCGGCGATTCAAGGTCTGCGGCGCATATACTTCCCGCCGTCACCTCATCCATCAGGTGCCGGATTCTTATTGTCCAGAGAAGGAGTACTTATGGAAAAGCAATTCATCGCGAAGATCGGTAAAGCAAGACCAGAAAGCGCTCACCAGATCGTACGGGCCGCGCTTCGCAGTGCTGCTACGGCGTCCACGCCCAACGGCGCCATCGACCTGCTTGGCGAGGCCCTGCTGGAACTTGAGCGCCTGCTCGCACTGAATAGCGAGCAGATGCACTGAACTTCATCGGTTCACGTGGCCGCCCCAGAACAGATGCAACCCTCCAGTGAGGCATCAATGAAGAAGTCACTTGCCGCGCTGCTCCTGCCGATAATGGTCCATGCCAATGCGGCTACCGATGCGTCAATCGAGACCACAGTCGTGGGCGCTCCGGCCACTGACTCGAACGGTGGTTTCATGGTGCTGGCGTCGGTGGATCAGAAATGTCGCTACTACGGCGACCTTTGGGAAAGGCCGCGGGAACCCCGCGGCCTGGTTGAACAGATCAAGGCGATGCCGCGTGGCGGGAAAATATACGAATGGGTAGCTGTCGTCAGGTATTCGGCATGCGTGCAGCCGGACGGGAGGGAGTTCAGTAAACCGGTTTCACTGGTTTCACCGGCTGGCAAGCGGTTCCATATCGGAGATAGTGCGGTCCTGCGAGCGGCAACGCATGCCGCGGAAGAGGGCAGATCAGACCATAGTTGACCACCTAACCAAGAGTGATGATAATATCACATATGTGGACTGCGGGTGTGTTGCCGCTGTCGCCATGCGGTGCCCGCAAATGCGTGGCGATCAGGGCAGGGTAAAGGCAGCGCATGCGGTCAACCCAGTTTGCGGCGCCGCTCGCGTGCCGAACAGATGCTTTAACGCCGAAAGGTCGTACCTATGATTGCCTCATCGCCAATCATTGTTCTGGGGGGCCGTTGCCTTGTCGGCTGGCGTCCTGCTGTGGATCCTGCGTCCCGTCCTGACGCCGTTTCTGCTCGGTGCCATGATCGCGTACGTTTTGCTTAGGCGGCTCTAGAAATTCTCCAGAGTCTCGCGATCTATGCCTGCCGATCCTCCGTTTGCTTTAACACTTTGATACGCTTCCCAGACAAGCGCCTTAGGAATGTCATACGACTTGGTCATTGTGCTGTCCTCCTCCCGCCTACGCGGTTGACACAACCCAATGCCTGGATAATTCAGCCCCTTCGCTCCGCCGCCATTACAGCGGCTTCGACACTACTACGAGCTGCTCCGCCCCTTGGTGGCGCATCGCTACTGCCGGCCTCGCCTTTCGAGCTTGTGCCTTTCGCTTTACATCGCCACCGAAGGTTCCCGCAGTTCAACGTAAGAGCCTGGATCAGACTCACGCTGCCTCTATGTCGGACACCGCCTGGCCCGCAAGCCCAACATCGCCAACACCCGTTCGCGCTCAGGTGAGGGCTTGGTGCCTAGCTGCGACGCGAAGTCCAGACGCTTCATGGCCAACTCCACGGCGTGCACATGGCCGTGTGCGAGGGAGCCGGTGACTTCGAACGTCTCGCCCTGCAGCAAGCGCCGAATGATCTCGACCAGCGACTCGGGCAGATGCGAGAGGTTGCACAGCGTCTCGTTCTTGACCTTGCCGTCCTCGCGGTAGCTACGTCGCAGCAGGTGTGTGCGGTACACCTCGCCCTTGTAGGTGCGCGACGTAGTGACGACATGAGCGGTGCCGGTTCTGGATGCCATGCACGAAGATATAGTCGAAAAATCGCATTCTTCAATATATTTTAGCGACTACATTATGAAGCCAATAAAAGCGCCCAAAGGGCGCCAATATTCAGCCATCGCGCGGACTTGCGGCCGCGTGATGAGTGCGGGGAAGTGGGGAACTTAGGGTTGCCCTAAAAGCCAGGCGGGGGCGGCAAGGGTAGGCCGGGTGGGGGGGCAGCGATGGCAGGGACGGAGGCGACGGAGGCGATGGCAGGGACGGAGGGGAAGGCAGCTTTGGCAACGCACCAACGGGCGGCTTGAGCATACTGATAACGGATTTGAGCTTCTGGGCGATGGCCTCGGTGACCGCCTTTTTCGCCTCGTCCGCGAGCGCCTCGCACACGGCACCGATGATCTCCGGCGGAGTGGCGCCGTTCGTGGTCACGCCGATATTGGCGAGATGCAGCGTAGGCAGGGGTACCGTAAGCGCGCCTCCGGGCAGGTGAATGTCAAGTGATAGCGTGCCGCCCATGACGGTAAGGTTGCGGATGATGACCTTGCGCGCGTTGCTGCCGTCCTGGTTGGCGGCCGGGGTGACGGAATAGGCTTGGGCTTTGTTCTTGATGGTCTCCAGGTTGCTGGTGTCGGTGGGACTTTGTGCCTCGTAAGTAATCTGCGGTGCGATCACTGTGGCGGAATCAACAATGACAGGGCCGCCGCAGAGAAGTGAGCCGCTCTCCACATGCAAGGCGATACGGTCCACCACGACGGCGTAGGGCGAAGAGAAACCAGTGGGGTTGCCCACGGTAAATCCATCAAGCGCGCCCACGCCGGTTAAGGGCGAGAATTCGACGCTACCCACGAGCACCTGCGTCTGGGTCGCAAGCGCGCCGTCCGTCTCGATGGTGGACTTGATGGATGGTTCAAACCGGGCGAGCAGGGTCCACAGCGCAATGGCGGCGACGGCGAGCAGGGTGGCAACGGCAAGTCCGAGGGTTTTTTGCATGGTGTTGGGTAACCCGTGAAAGGCGGTGGGCCGTCCAGACGCGCGGCATGTTCGGATGGGGCTACCCCGCGAAACCTCCATCCGAACAGTGCGGGGGGCTGAGTGTTGAATGCGCAGCGTAAGAGGGACTGAAGGGGCAAGCGGTTGAGCGCGACGCACGAGTCCGGCGATGGGTCGTTGCGACCGACGTTGCCAGCCGCAACGACCTCAGCTTAGGACTGCTGGAAACAGGTCACTAAAACCCTCGATCAGGCGAACGGTCGCACCGTCGCCCGCATGGAAGATTCACCGGGAATAGCGGCGACGGCCTGACGGGGGTCGGTGCGGAATACGCTTCAATGCTATCTATTTACGATGGCTATTGGATTTAACATAATAAAGATTATCGAAGTTTTTGATGGGGTGCGATGCTATAATCCGGCTTCGACTAGTTGGCCAACGGCCTTGCCGGCTACGTGCCGCCAACAGGATAATTGACCTTCGATGGTCCGACGACCGGTGCATAGCGCCCGCAATGCATGACAAATGACCTCACCAACCTCGCCGGGAGCGACGACTATCGTCGCTGGCTTTCCGAACTGAAACAACGCGTCGAGCGCGCGCGCCAGCGCGCAGCCGCCAGTGCGAACCGGGAGCTGATCCAGCTGTACTGGCAGATCGGGAGCGATATTCTCCAGCGGCAGCAGCAACAAGGATGGGGCGCCGCCGTCGTGGATCAGCTGGCGCGCGACCTCAAGTCCGCGTTCCCGGACATGCGCGGTTTCTCGCCACGCAACCTGAAATACATGCGCGCGCTTGCGCAAGCATGGCCGGATCCGGAATTTGTGCAGCAGCCTGCTGCACAAATTCCGTGGTTCCATCTTTGCACCTTGCTCGACAAGGTCAAAGGTACCGCGCATCGCGACTGGTATGCTGCCAAGGTGCTCGAACACGGCTGGTCGCGCAGCGTGCTGGTCATGCAGATCGAGACGGCCGCGCACGCACGCGCTGGCAATGCGGTCACCAATTTTGCGGAGCGGTTGCCGCCACCGCAATCCGATCTCGCGCGCGACGTGCTCAAGGATCCGTATATCTTCGACTTCCTCGGCTTGACCGAGAACGCCCAGGAGCGCGACATCGAGCGTGCGCTCACCCAGCACATCACGCGCTTCCTCCTCGAACTGGGCGCCGGCTTCGCGTTCGTGGGGCGCCAGTACCGGCTGGAGGTGGGCGGCGACGAGTTTTTTGTTGATCTGCTTTTCTACCATCTCAAGCTGCGTTGCTATATCGTCGTCGAACTGAAAACGACGCCGTTCAAGCCCGAATATGCGGGCCAGCTGAACTTCTACCTGTCCGCAATCGATGCGCAGGTCAAGGCGCCTGAGGACGAGCCGACTATCGGCCTGCTGCTGTGCAAGGAAAAGAACCGGCTCGTGGCGGAATATGCGCTGCGCGGCGTGGCCAAGCCAATGGGCGTCGCTGAGTATCAACTGATGCGCGAGGTGCCGCCCTCGCTGGAGACTGGGCTGCCGACCATCGATCAGATCGAGGCCGAACTGCGTCCTGACCTGCCGGACGGCACCGTGTAAACATCGCCGGGCGACGCGCGCGTCGCTTTCACCGGCAGGTACTAGCGTCGGTGACCGCCACATAGACCTGGCGACGCTCATCCTCGTCCGGTATCCGGCTGCCGTCGGCACCGCGCAGGCGGAAATCATTGCCCACCTTGACCCGCTTCCATCCTGGACACGAGAGATAAAGCTTTTGTGTGCGAGTCCGACTCTATATTTTCAGCCAGCTTGGATCTTCCGCCGCGCGTCCTATACTAGACATGAGCCGCGCGGAAGCCGGCCCTGAAGCAGTAACGGACGGGAAACCCCGTTCAGTGGGGCGCGGTAGCGGGGCCACGGAAACGCCTGCGTGAACAACGTGGGCGTTTTCTTTGGCGGTTCCCGGCCGCGTGGCGCAGCGGGCGAGCGACAAACGCGGCGTCCGTTCGACCGTGCCAACCCGCTCAGCCCGATGCAGGGCCCCCGCAACAATTTTCACCGTGACGGGCCGCCGCGTTCTAGCGCCGAAGATTGAAAAGCCGCAGCAGCTCGTCGCGCAACGCCGAGATATCGAGGACATGCTGTGCCCGGGTCACGGCCACATAAAGGAGCCGGAGTTCATCGTCGTCCGGCATCGGGCTGCCATCGGCACCGCGCAGGCGGAAATCGCTGGCCACCCTGACCCGCTTCCATTCGAGTCCCTTGGCACGGTGGACGGTTGAGATCACATAGTCAGCCGCGTCTTCCGTCGCCGAGCGCTGCGCCAGCGCCCGCAGATAGCCGGTACCCAGCTCGTCGACGATCCGCACGACCGGCAGCAGGTCCTGACCAAATGCGCTGCGCGCGAACGCCTGTGCGTCGCTCCAGGTCTCGAACAGCGAAAACGCCGCCGGGCGGAACGCACGCTGGCCGGCCAGCAGCCGGTCTGCGCCGTCAACGTAGGCGAGGATCTCGGCCGGACTCATCCGGATCGCCGGACGATGTCCCGCCTCGAGTCCTGCAGCGAACTGCCAGATCGCCGTGACGTTCTTCCGGCACAGGATCGCGTCGACCGGCGGTGCCAGCGCGGAATCTTCCACCATGATCGAGCCGATGGCTTCCTGTCCCCGGATGGACGTGCGCTCACCGAGCAGTGCAAGCAGGCGGCTGGCGAGCGCCGCGAACGTGGCGCCAAAACGGAACGATTCCGTAAGCGCGCACTCGGGCGCGTCGATCTGCGCCATCGCATTGACCGCGCCCCGCCATTCGTAGATCTGCTGGTAAGGGTCGCCCACGTAGATGATCTGCGCGTGGTGCTGCTGGCCAAGGACCGAAAGCATCACCCCGTCACTGTCCTGCGCCTCGTCGAAAAGTAGGTAGTCGGCTTCGATGCGTGGCTCCGAGAGCGCCCAGAGTTTCAGGAGCACATCCGGCGAAATGGCGCCCACGGCGCGCGCTGCCGCGCCCTCTTCCCACAGGTGTCCGATGTAAGGCAGCAGATACGTGCGCAGTTGCGCGGCCACCGCTTCGTCGATCTTTTCATCGACAACAATATGCCGGGTTGCCGGCTGGATATCCGCGGACCGGCAGAACCTTTCCCGCCCGTCGGCAATCATCCGCCCGATCTCGAAAGGCGCAAGCTCGACGGCCTTGCCCGTCACCGTGCGCACTTCCAGCGGGCCAAGCCCGTAACGCGCCGCCAGTTCATGCGGCGGCTCGCCCTGAAGGCTCACCCGGCTTCTCAGCGAAGGACTCACGCTGGCCCACGCCAGCGAATGCATCGTCCGCGAGTCGACGTGAGGCGAGAAACGCCGGGCTGCATTTGCCGCGATTTCCCGGTTGAACGCGAGGTACATGCCGCGCCGCTGGCCGAAGTGTTCGGCCACGAGCTGGAGCGTGGAAGTCTTGCCCGCGCCTGCGAAGGCCTTGACCTTCAGGTTCCCGAGGCGCAGCGCCGCGTCGATCACGGCCTGCTGCTCTGCCGTCGGAACAAATGCCCTCTTCACGCGATACCAGACGTCATGTGCGCCCGCTCCTGGCGATGTGGAGTCACGGATTTTCGCATGGCCAGTAGCCGGTCGAGCAACCCGGCGTGCGTCGCCTCACCGGAACGTCCACTTTTGACCAAAGGGGGTGGCGCGCCTGGCACCGCGAAAGCTGACAGCATTCTTCACGTCTGCACAAGCTCAAGACCGTTTTCGGCACACCACTGCCTCAGCGCGCTTTCGACAGCATCGGCTTCGAAGGAATACCAGCGTTCGAGAACGCCTTCACGCTCCAGCAAATCCTTGAAGCGCGCATACGCCCCTTGCCGCCGGAAAAATCCTTCGGCCTGGTCGTAACATGCCGGTAACTCCTGTGCGACAAAGCGCAGGGCGAGACGCCTTCCCAGATCAAGGTCGTTCTTGTGCGGGATCGCAAGGTAGCGATCGGAAGTTTCAAGGTCGTCCGGAATCTCTTCGTCAAACGCATCACTGGAATCAGAAGTCCACCAGACCTTGCCCGTATCGAGCGAGACATACGCGTTATGCTCCATTGGCGCCGCGTAGCTGACAAAGTCAAAGGCCATGGAAAGATCGTCGTGCCTGACTGCGACCATGATTCTCCTCCGATAGCGGTGTAACGTTCGAGCGACCCGGCTTTCAAACCGCGCACAACGGCAACGGATAGCCGCTCACCACGCCGGCGCCGCGACTCAAAGTTCCTCGCTGGGGTCAGCGATATCTAGCCGGAATTGCCATCCTTCCATGCTCATGAGCATTCTGCCAAGTTCGGCCCATGGGACCTCCTTGCCGTCGACCACCACGAGTGGCAAGTGTCCCGACTGCGATTCGTCCCATTCGATACGCCCGCGCACCGTGCTGTCAACGATCTGGCGCTCATGAAAATCGATGTGCCTGACCGACAGCGCGCGGCGAATCTTTTCGACGAGGCGCCCGAGCAGCACGAACACATCGTCGTCGGCTTCGCCGATCAGCTGGAACCGGTAACCGGCGGGAAGCTCCCCTCGAAGCTCGAAGCCATCCAGCGCAATCCGGGCGCCCAGGAGCCGGAGCTGGAAATGGAACTGGTGAGCGTCCCCCTCACAGTCAATCAGCTCGATGGGATCAAGCCGAACGTTCTCGAAATCGGTGAATCCGGCGGACTCGGCAATCCTGGCATTGAAGCACGAAGTGCAGAGTAACTCATAGTGGCCATCGCCAGAACCGCAGTGGATGGTGTCCCAGGGCGGCGTCTGGTTGCCGCATTGTTCGCATCGCTTGTGTGCCATGTCGTGCCCGCTGTAACGTTTTCCCTGCGATCGCCAGGATGTTGATTTCCGTTTGCCGTTTTCGACACTATTGATCGGACGCTGGCGGCAACATGCGGCCCGCGAAGGCGTATGGGGTGCGCAGTAGCTGGCGAACGGAAACCGCTATTTTGACAGACACGGCGAGTTGCGCCTAACTGGTGCCAGGATCTGGCGCTATGTGACCAGCAAGGTGAAACGCCATTCATGACCGGCGCGTTTGATGAGGTCGTGCCGCACGGTGGCTTCCATGCGGTGGCGCTACAGGACTGAAATGCCCGAAGCTATAGAACTGGTAGCGCGCCGATACGTAATATATAGGAATACAAACGAAAACTAACTAAACTTCGATCATTATATTTATGTAAAATTTATGGGAATATGAACAAACATCTCGTTGACCGCCGTTGGTTTGCATAGAACTGTTCCCGAATTTTGCATAAATTTGTTCCCAATCCTTGTCCGAGTACAAACGGCTGCCCAGCCTGTACCGATCTTAACCGGCATCTGCTGTTACGGCGTCCGACAGTGCGGAAAGGACTGAATGCGCGCCAGCCGGCTCTTGCAGAGCGGGAGAACAGCCTGACTGACGGCTGCAAAGCGACGGAAGCGCCCGAGGGTTAAGCGACGTGACGACATTTTAGACAGCGCTGGATTTCATCCAAAGTCTGGCCGAGGCGTCGGGAAAAATACAAAATTGCTTCAAACGTCCGTCAAAGGAACAATTTCATGCAAAATTTCTTGACGTAAATTTGTTCTCGTAGACGGCTAGCACCCTCAGCTGTCGGCGCCGCGGCGGGAACAAAATTATGCAAACCGACGACCGCTGCGGCCGCCAGGATCGCAGCGCTGAATCCTGCGCCGCGCTCGCGTCCGTACGGCTCTTGAGTGCCGCGCGCCGCCGGGAGGCCCGCGTGTAAATGGTCCATCCCTCCCATAAGGCTGCCTCGCTTAGGTCGAAGGTCCGTGCCGGACATGCGCTAGGCGCAGTCTCGCCAGACGGCGCAGCAGAAAGCGTGCCGCACCACCGGACCGCGGAGTGCGCGCAGGCCGTCAGGACAGAAGAAACAGGCATTGACCGATAACGGCCGACGCCAAACTCCCTTCTATGTGCCGGGGCGCGCCGGAACCGAACCGAGGACGGCCTATCGGCCTCAAAATAGCAGGCTGAAGCGCATGTGAAACCATGTTTCCTGAAATGCCTAACGTCGCGTCTGGCGCCGTTGCCACCAGTCGTCGTGATCAAGGTTGCGCAGGAGATCGGCTCGGCGCCGTTCACGACGGTAGTGCGCCATGACCGCAAACGCTGCGACAACAAGTACGCTCGTGCCAACAGCCATTCCCAGCCAAGATTGATCCACGTCAGCCTCCGCAGGTATGTCCGACTGCCTCCTGCTACGGGTGTTACGCACCACGCAAAGCCTTGCCATAGGCGGGTGGAAGCTCAACCACCAACTTCCGCGCCAGGAGGACGAAGTTCGCACGATGGCCCTGACGCCATTTGCGAGTGCAAGGACCAATTGCTCATCGGACATTGATATAGATGTGAAGGCCGCCGTTCAGCGAGACGTCTGCTCCAGTTGCAAACGCCTATTCGTCACTCGCTAGCCACGAGACAATCGTCGAACCAGCACATCGATTTCACCAAGCTCCCTCTTTACCTTTGCGAAGGCGACCTCCGCCCAGTCCGCGACGTTCCCCTCCGACGCAGTGAAGTTAAAACCGAGCGGGGCCTGCTCCCCAGCCACCGCTCGCGCCGCGGCGAGTTTGGCCCACAGCCGGCAACAACGGTAAGCCCGTCGCTATGGAGCCGCTAGCATATTGCGGTTCCAAAACCACCCATTCCCCCGGTTACATACGTAATTCGTTTTGCCATATTGACGCACCCACAGTGCGCAACGTTGATTAACTGAAAATGCGTTCGCGAGTGGTGACGACGAGTAGTATGTTGCTCGTCGTCGTGAATCTCAGTTAGAGCTGTCCAACAATTCGCGAATTCCATTGCCTTCCATGCAGACGATGGCGCGGCGTACAAAATCGCATGCATGACACCATCGACCACGTTGGGTGAATGCGAATCCTAAACATATTACGCGGCATTAATCAGTACGTCTGAAGGAAGTTAGTGGGTATACCACCCCGATCGGACTCTTCGTGTAGCAATGGAATCACATTGTCCTCGTTATTCTGCCAGTTACCCTTCGGCAAGTGCACACCTATCCGATTTTTCCAGACTGGACAAGGAGCGATGGTTTACCGAGTTGTACCGGGCGATTGACCGCGCTTTACAAATGCCCTAAGCACTTCAACTGCTCTGAGATTTCCCCGTTCCTCCAGCTTCCTGACGAGTGCATGCATGAATATTTTAGATTCTGCGCTTCCGTACGCGGATTCAAACTGGAGAAGGGTTTCTTTCACGGCCGCTTGAATGCTTTCTTCATGTTGCATGCTCGCAATGTGAGAAGCGCTTCGCGCCAAGTCCATTTCATGATCGGCCAGCCACTGCGCATCACCTGCCATCCGGTTGCGGCGACCTGTTGTCATATCGATACCTCTTATATCATACGAATTGACCGGCGGTTCTTCCGCAACACCCGAAAAGGCGCGTCCGTGTACCCGTGCCAAGTAGTACAGAGCTAATTTGATACGTAAGCTAATCTCAAAGCTCATGCGTAGCCTTCGCCGTCATGGTGCGTAGGCAATCGCGTTTTCGGTTAATTTAGATTGTGCCGCAAGCCGCACGCAGCGCCTTGAATGAAACTGCTGTTTCCCATTTTGCCCCGTCCGGGAAATAGGAAGAGGGAGCCACCGAAGCCCTGAAATGTGCGATGCGCCGAGGGCCAAGTTACGCTGTCCTGTTCACACACGGGTCTCGCGCGCCATCTTCATGCCAGTTTAATCCCGGTTGTTGAAAGGTTCCTTGCTTATTTGCAGGCGTACGGATTCGGGATTTGAGAGAAACGAGGGACTGAGATCGAAGTACCGCCTGAAGGTCCTGCTCAAATGCGCCAGATCGGAGAATCCCGACGAATGTGCGATTTCGGTGAGCGTCACATTTGCGACAAACATTTCTGCGGCTTTGCACATCTTGAGCCAAAGCAGATATTCGCGAATCGCAACACCCGTCTCTTGTAAAAAAAGATGTGCGAGGCGGCTCTCCGAAAGGCCGCAGATACCGGCCAATCGACGCGGATCCGTGCGTACCGGCACGTGAGTGCGAAGCCAGGAGGCAACCGCGTCGACGCGGGCATCGGCCGATTGGGATCTTGCTGCCTCCGGAAACAGCGCCTTGAGCAGTCGCTGCGAGCCGATACGCACCACTTCGCAGTCTTGTCGTTCATTCAGAGCCGCTGCAGCGGTTCGCATCATAAAATCATCCATCCTGTTCGATAGATCGACAACCCGCTTGTCTTTTAGTACTTGTTTGAGCAGGCACTGGCAAAGCTCGCTCGCCGAGTCCAATTGGACGCTATATAGCCCGGAATCACGCGCCGCGATTGAGCGCCTGACATTGGGGGCAACCAGCAAGACGCGCCCAGTGTGACTCTCATCCATCGTATCGAGCCGCAGCGTGTTCCAGGTACCAATGACCACCACCATCGCGGGGCGGGACGTCGCCTTCGCCGTGATACCTGGCGCCGTGTAAATGATCCGATCCGAGAAGATCGAAAGGGAAGCCATTGGATCAACCATAAACTGAATTACCTTTCGAAAGGATCAACGTCGTACCGGCACTGCGCGGCGAGCGACCGTGATGGCCGCCACCAAAAGACCTATGTCATTCTCCCGCGATGCGGTAGGTCGATTCGACCGCAGTACCGCAATCGTACCCTGAGTCAGTTATCGTCAAGCGAAAGCTTCAACTACATAACCAAGTGTGCAAATGTAATTTGCCCAAAGCGGCTTGCCAAAGCGTCGATTTGAATGATATGAACATTTCAAAAAAAACGCGGCCCGAAAGCCGCATAAAAATGGATGAAAAGAGACCGCTCACTTGGTCAAAGGGGCCGAGGCAAATTTTATCGCTGCGCCGAGCGGAATCTCAGATCACAATCTGGAAACCCATACCGCATTGTGTCCACTTGCATAAGCCGCCGCTCTTATCAACGTTTCATTCGTTCAGTTCGGCCCCATCGCTTGAGGGGCACAAAATTTCCGCACAACGCGGTTCCGGGGACGAACCGAAGAAATAGGTTGAGCGGCCAATACGCTTTGCTATATACATCGCCGCATCAGCGACATCGAGCAGTTCCTCGACACTCTGCACGCGATCGGGGAATGTCGCTATTCCAACACTCACGCCCACAGGAAAACGGCCGCTGTAGTCGCGCTCTCCTGCGGAACGTACGCAGCCGATCAGACGCCCCGCCAGATCGCGAAGCTGGCTGTCATCGCCGCAATCCTTAACAAGCAATACAAATTCGTCTCCGCCGACCCTTGCAAGTACATCGGCCTCTCGCGTCGCACCGCGGAGCGCCTCAGCGAGCCGGCACAGCAATGCGTCGCCAGAACTGTGCCCCAATGCATCATTGACGCGCTTGAATCCATCGATGTCCATGTACAGCAAGGCAACCCGCGCCGGACCTGCGTGCTCCGTCAAGGCCGCGATGGCCGCGAGCAGCCTGCGACGGTTGGGAAGGCCTGTCAGGGGATCCTGCGCCGCCTGTCTGTCAAGTACATCTGACCACGCGCGCATCCTGGCGAAGGCGCGACGTTGCACGAACAGCGCATACAGCATTAGTGCGCAGACGAGCACAGCCGTAACGGCTAGCGCAGCCGTTTCCAGCTGGATTCTCTCCTGTGCGTCGCGCGTGGCCGAACGCCGCCTCTGGCGCCACACGTCGAGTAGCTGACCGAGATCCAGACGAAGCGTGTCCATGTAACGCCGGCCTTCGTCTGTCTGCACGAGCGCAATGGCGGCACGGCATTGCCCCGCGCGCGCGAGTTCTACGGTTCGGGTGAGTTCCGCGACCTTTTCCGTCTTCACCTGCTCGATACGCCGAACGACCTCTAGCGAGTCCGGATCAACACCGACGATCTGCTTAAGCCGCAGCAGCGCGCCATCGAGGTCGTTCATGCCTTGACGGTACGGATTCAGATAGCTTTCATTTCCTGTAAGCAGAAAGCCGCGTTGTCCAGTTTCAGCGCTCTCCAGGTCGTGGAGAACCCAGGTCGCGGCTCCGAGAACCGCGAACGCTTCCTCGTCACGGAGATTGTCCTGAACAATGACGCGTGCTTCATACAAAAACATTGCGGCGGCCAGCAGGAGACTGAAGACGATCCCGTAATAAAGCGTCACGAAACGGTTGCGGTCGCCATTCGCCGAGCGGAACAGACGCGCAGGCACAGAGGAATCCCGGTACGCAGGAGTGAACAATTGCGGAATGTTACATCAAGTCATTGCTCGCTAAATTGTTCATATGCTGGACCGCGAACGTCGAATGTTCCCGTTACATTTGCGATCGATCGAGACGGTCATCGAAGGAGTGCCAAAGATCCTCAGTCCGGCATTCGACACCACGACTTCCTTTAAACCGCGGCACGGACACGTCGCCACGCCTCTGGAGATTGGCCGCTTTCAGGGCCGGGGCGAGCGAATTTCTGAGTCGTACGCCCTCGTCTATTCGCGGTGTTGCCCCGACTCGACAGGTATTTCAGGGCCGCTCCCGCAATATGCTGGGACGCCACCCCTGATCCGGACAATCTCCAAGTTTTTCCCTCGGAATTTGATAGAGCCTCAACGACAGCCAGATCCCTTGTAGATACGCCTCATAGAATTGTGTGTACTCGCCCTCATCGGAGATGCCAGCGGCGATCCGGAAGACACCGTTGTCCACCACTACGACATATGCCTGATCCGTAAGCGGCGCTCTGAAAGCGGAACATTGCGAAAAAAGCTTCCTTTCGGAACCCATTTTCTCAATGGCATAAACATCGTAGTAAGCACCCACAGCATCCCTCAACTCATCGAAACTAACTTCGGGATTCAACTGATCGAACAAAGTGACAAAGCATGATCAGCCGCCTCGCCTGATTCTGCATGGTTTGGCACGCACATCTGTGTGGGTATTATGTGCCTACGTGACGCTTGTTCAGAGTGCACAAAATCGAGGTGTGCGCGCCGCCGGATGAAAGGACTCAGGCGCTGTCAAGCAGACAGAGCGCCGCCGTGCCCGAGTCGGTCAGCGAAAAGCGCGCATTCACGACATCTACCAGCCCGGCACTCTGCAGCGCCAGGTAGTCTGGCGTGGCCGCCGTCGTTTCTACAGGCGCGGAGGCGAGCAGCAGCAGCACGGCGATTTCATGCAGACTTAATGCGCGCCACAAGCGCGAACGGGCTCAAGCGCGACGCGAGGAAAGGAGGCAAAAAAAGCCGTGCCATCGTTATCCGAAATCACCTGAAGTCTACGACGTGGGCCGTCGCAATCGGACTCGCAATGAACAGGCCCGAGCCCGAGTCCTGCCCCAGCCCGACGGGATGAATCGTCAGACGAAGTGCGCGTCAACGGATCGAAGATTGCCTGCAATGCAGAGGCCGGGATGGGCTCCCCCTTCATTGAACACCGATAAGTTGACCACGCCATTGGAACCGTGGATCGTGAGGATAACCGGAGTCTCGGGCCGGCCGTGATCAAGCGCGTTCTGCAGGAGGTTCGTGACCATCCGTGCGAGCCGCCCGCGGTCCCAACTACCTGACAGGTCACCGTCCACGAGCCACCACGCCGCGCTGTCCGGGTGCATCGTCTTGATGTCCGCGATCGCCTGCTGGCAGAAGTTGCCCACGTTACAGGACGCCAGGGTAACCGGACGCAGGTCACCCAGACGCGTGCGGGTAAAGTCCAGCACATCCGCGATCATGCGTTGCATTCGGGTGCCGCACGCGCCGACACGCAACACCTGTGCGGGAAGCTCGTCTGCCTGCAGCAGATATTGTACGGACATGGCAATGGCACCGAGCGGCGCGCGCAAGTCGTGCGCCAGAATCCCGACGAAGACGTCCCCGGCACGCGCCAGCAGGAACGCATAGCGCGACACCGATTCCGAGAGTGCCTGGTCCACGGCGATGCACACACCGAGACTGCTGCGGTCTTCCAGCGCGTAACTTTCGGGCCGTCTAGGATCCACGAGATGGACTTTAACTGGCATGACTAAGTGCAGCCCACAGACAGATCCCCGAACCGATATCGATCGCAGCCTGAACACTCGACTTGCCTTCGGCCGCATGTGCACAACCGCGCCTGACATGGCCTCTATTGGGGTTCCCTCAATCGTCTTTATGAGCGCGGCCTCATCGGCGATCCCGTCAACAAAGCAAAATCTGCGATACTTACTGACGACGGTTCGCGCGAATCCGAACGACTCTTCAAGCCGCTCATCGGCAACGCTGGCAGCAAAATCGACTAATGAAACGAATTTTTAACTGGCGACATTGATATGTACGGTACCAGGACGCCGTGTCGATCGGCTACAACGCTACTCCTGTTTTTCGCCTTCGAATTCGTCCCTCACGCCCACGCTCGTAACGCGCTTCTGCTCAATGTTGAGAATGAGTGTGCTCGCTGCGATGAGTGCTATCCCTATGGTTGTCGTTAGCAACTGTAGCCAGCCGTCAGCCATCCCGCGAAGTATCAGATCGCGCGCAAGCGATGCCATGGCGATGTAGAGTGGAAATCGAACCGGCAACTGCCCCAAGCGAAGATAACGCAGATCCATTGCCAGCACCTCTAGATAGAGGAACATCAACAAAAGATCGGTAAGCGAAACATCGCGAGCCTGAACGATCTTCCAGGCTTCTTTCCCAATTGCATACGCCGTCGCCAGACCAATAACGACTAGGCCGACAAGCTCAATTACGCCAAGGAACCGACCGAAGTGCTGGCGCACATATTCCGTCGCTGACTCGATTATATGATCGGGCTTCTTCGTCACAGGTCTGTACCACGCATCGTGAACGCAACAGTGAATACCGCTGCACAACTGAAAAATTCTTCGATAGCCTGAGCAGACTTCAGCCGATCGAGGCAAGCTATCGCGTGCCATGCACCCGAACGTACCTTGTGCGGGCTCACATGATTAAGACGAAGAACACTGGATCTACGAAAAAAATCCCCAGCCGACAACGACTGGGGAAAAATGCGCCAGTGTGTCACCGGCACTCGCTGATCGCGTCTGCGAGTATAGTCTTCGACTTACCGCGTGAAAGCCCCTCCCTGCAAAACACTTTTGATTGCACACCTTGTGCGAAATGGGCAACTTGCCGACGTGGACTAGATATGACGCAAAAGCATAGATGAACTGAAAGGGCCGGCAGACGGAGCTCGCGTCGCGCAAACCGGCCGAATACTGTCGCGATAGTTGAGTGGGTCATGACCGGAACAGCGTTCATCTCGTCAACCGATACTATCGAATTTTAGCAGCATGAAGTCCCACGCACGCGCCAGGACGCTTGCCTGTGGAATTGCCTCTAGCGCCACGAGTGGCGCACTCGCCAAGACCCGTCCATTACGCGAAATCAGTTCGACATTTCCTACTTTCTGCCCCGCCGCTAACGGTGCTATCAGCGGCGACATCATCGTTACTTTCGGCTCAACACCCCGTTCATCACCGGCAGGCACTGTCAACGTCAGTGCATCCCGAACGCCAACCCTGACGCTGAGTTCTCTCCCCTCGTAAAGTCGTGAACTCTCAACTACTTGACCTGCCTGATAGAACGGGACTTCCACGAATGCGTTGAAGGCGAAGTCGAGCAGTTTCAGGCTGTCCCGCACGCGATCCGTCCCACTAGGATCCCCCATCACAACGCTTATAACACGCCGAGTCAGCCCGTAGCTGCCGGGCACCGGTCGTAGGGCGCTCGCGATAAGGCAGTAGCCCGCAGCTGCGGTATGGCCGGTCTTCAGGCCGTCAACAGTCCGGTCGATCCAAAGCAGTCGATTTCGGTTTGGCTGGCGAATATTGTCGTATGAAAAGGTCTTTGTGGAGAAAATAGGGTAATACTGAGGAAAATCATGAACGACCCTGCTCGCCAGGATGGCAAGATCACCAGCCGACGAGTAGTGATTGGAGTCGGGCATACCGTTCACGTTCGCGAAATGCGTATGGCTCATCCCTATTGCCTGAGCTTGCGCGTTCATCATGGTGACGAACTGTGATTGCGTGCCACCCACGACTTCGGCTAAGGCAATGGCAGCATCGTTACCGGAATCTACAAGCAAGCCGTACAGCAGATCGTGTATAGACACGAGCTTGTTTGCCTCGAGGAACATTCTCGACTCGTCCTTCGCGACGGAATGGACAGCATCGTCAGGAAGCACCGTTTCGTCCATGCGAATTCTTTTATCCTGCAGTGCCTTAAAGACCAGATATGCGGTCATGAGTTTCGTCAGGGATGCCGGCGCCACTCGCGCGTCAGCATTCTCGGAAGCGAGCACCTGATTGCTGGTGGCATCCATCAGAACCCACGCACGCGCATTAACGGTGGGAGCCGCGGACTGTGCCTGCGCGCTATTCACGGCGAACAGCATCGTGCTGATTGAAACGAGGAGGACATACCCGCTCTTGACGGATTTCCACAGATTCATACGAGAATTTTGGCATTCAAGGTTAATAAGTCGCGCCTAGGTCGAATGAACCGTCTGCACGAAACCGCGCAACGTAAGGTCACCAACGCCCGGACGATTGCGATCCACTACAGTAAGGGGCAGCCATTGCTACGCGCAAGCGCCCATTCGTGAAGATTGATTTGCGATTTTTGGACCAGTGTGCATCACTTATGACATTCCACGCGCCATCACAGCTCACCTGGATCAGTTAGGGAAGGTCTGCAAAAGTCCTGGCGTTGAAGTCACGTTGTCCTATCCTGGAAGAACGCGAATTAAAGGAGTTCCTCGATGACACAGCTCGGTCTTGGCCTGGATCTTTCAACGAAACGCACGCG
>NZ_JBFRCL010000090.1:0-26752 GCF_040965695.1 Paraburkholderia sp. BR10937 | reverse complement strand
CGCGAACGCCTGGACGATGGCGTCGCCTGCCGCGTAGTCGGGTCCGAGTATCGCCTTGCGGCGTGCGTCGGCGCGGCCTATCGCGCGATAGATCTGGCCGCCCACGGCGTCCTGCTCGTCGATCAGGACCACTGAGAGTCCGGCACGCGCCGAACGGGTGGCCGCGCTCATCCCGGCGGGACCCGCGCCGACCACGACGACATCGACGGCTTGCGCATTGAAATCGGCTTTGGCATCGCCTTGATAATCACCGGGCATGAGCGTTCTCCTCGAGCGTGTCGGCATTCGCGCCGGGTTCGGGAGGCAGGTCGCGCGCGCCTTCCTGTGAGCGGATCTGCATGCCCGCGCGCACGGGCACCATGCAGCTCTGGCGGCTCGGCACGCCGTCTATCTCCACGAGGCATTCGAAACACGCGCCCATCATGCAGAACGGCGCGCGTGGCGCGCCCGAAACGGGCGTCGCGCGAAAGCGCGATACGCCCGCGGCGAGCAGCGCGGCGGCGACGGAGCGGTCGGCAGGCACGGACAGCGGCTGGCCGTTGAACGAGATATCGACGCGCGTTTCGGCGTCGGAGAGCGTCTTGAACAGCGGCGCGGGCGCCTGGGTAGATTGGGCTGTCATGGCGGGATTAGTGAGCGAGGATCGGTTCGGCAGCCGCGTCGGTCGCGAAGCGGCGTGCGGAGAAAGCGGGCAGTTCGGCGGGCATCGGGCCACCCGTGATCCAGGGCGCGATGCGCAGCGCGTGGGCCGCGGCGAGCGTCACGCCGCTATGGCAGGTGACGACGAAGGCGCCCGGATGCGCCTCGGACTGGTCGTAGATCGGAAAGCCATCGGGGCTGTACACGCGCAGCGCGGCCCACATGCGCACGAGCCGCACATGGGCGAGCATCGGAAACGCACGTACGCCGCGCGCCGCGATCTGGCGCAGGATCGGTGTGGTGGTGAAGTCGTCGAAGCCGGCTTCTTCCATCGAGTCGCCGAACTGCACCGTGCCTTCGTCGGTCTGCCGCACGTTGATGGTCGGGTAGCGCAGAAACGGCGCGACGCGCTCGCTCACGAGCACCTGGCCGCGATTGGGCGCGACGGGCGCATTCAGGCCCACGTGCGGGGCGAGCACGCGATTGCCGAGGCCGGCCGCGAGCACGACACGCGCGGCGTGATACACGCCGCGCCGGCCTTGCACGCTGAACCCGCCCGGCCCGGCGACGATACGCTCGGCACGCTCGCCCGAGACGAGCCGGACGCCGCGCCGCTGCATCGCGACATGGAGCGCGCGCAGCAGCTTGAGCGGATTGACGTGGCCATCCATCGGCGTATAGCTCGCGCCGGCGACTGCGGGGCCGATGCCGGGCAGCCGCTCGCGCAATTCGCGATGATTTAGTACTTCGAACGGGTAATCGCCGATCTCGGCCTGCAAGGTGGAGAGCCGTTTATGGCGCTCGGTGAGTTCTTCGTCCGAGAAGCAGATGTGAAAGCCGCCAGGCTGGCGCAGCGCGACGTCCACGCGCGCCTCGTCGGCGAGGCTTTGCGCGAGCAGCGGCCAGCGCTGCGCCGAACTGCGCGACCAGCGCGCGTAGGGCGAAAGCCCGTAGCCCTTGCCCTGAATCCAGACGAGGCCGAAGTTGCCGCGCGAGGCGCGAAAGCCGCCGTCGTCCTCGTCGAGCACGGTCACGCGCGCGCCTTCGCGGGCGAGCCCGTAGGCCACGGCGGAGCCGACGAGGCCGCCGCCGATCACGAGCACGTCGGGGCTCGCGGGGGAGTTCTGTGTCATCGGGCTTCTCCGATCAGGATGCGGTCTAGCCCAACCATGCGGTCGAGCAGCAGCATCAGCAGGATCGTGCCGACGATCAGCACCGCCGACACCGAGGTGACGAGCGGATCGATCGTCTGCGCGATCTGGTTGTACATCGCGACGGGCAGCGTGGTGGTGCCGGGCGTCGCGACGAAGATGGTCATGGTGAGCTCGTCGAAGCTCTGGATGAACGACAGCACCCAGCCGCCCGCCACGCCCGTGCGGATCATGGGCAGCACCACGCGGCGGAATGCCGTGAAGCGGCTCGCGCCACAGGAAAGCGCCGCGCGCTCGGCGTCGCGATCGAGGCCGACTGCCGAAGAAAGCGCGAGACGCAGTGCATACGGCAGCACGATCACCACGTGCGCGGCGACGAGCGCCCAGAACGACCCGTTCAGGTTGAGCAGCGAGAGAAAGCGCAGGAACGCGATGCCGAGCACGACGGCAGGAATCATCATCGGCGAGAGGAAGAAGCTCACCAGCGCGCCGCGGCCTGCAAAGCGGTAGCGTGCGATGGCGAGCGCGGCGGGCACCGCGAGCGCCACGCCGATGGTGGCGGCGGCGAACGCAAGGCGCACGGAGAGCCAGAACGCCGAGACGATGTCGCCGTTTTGCCAGATCGCGCGGAACCAGCGCAGCGAAGCGCCGTCGAACGGCATCGAGATATAGCCCTTGTCCGTGAAGGCCACGAGCAGCACCACGACGATCGGCGCGAGCATGAAGGTCAGAAAGAGCGCGTTGAACGCGAGCCCGAGGAATCCGTTGCGTTTCATGGCGGGCCCCCTCAGTCGAAGATATGCTTGAAACGGCGTTCGGCGAGACGGCTGCAGCCCATCACGATCGCCACGTTGGCGATCAGCAGCAGCACGGCAATGCTCGCGCCCAGCGGCCAGTTCAGGGTGCCGAGGAACTCGTCGTAGGCGGCCGTGGCGACGACCTTCAGGCGTCGTCCGCCGATCAGCGCGGGCGTGGCGAACGCGGAGGCCGAAAGCGCGAACACGATGATCGAGCCCGAGAGCACGCCCGGCATGATCTGCGGCAGGATCACGCGGCGGAACACGCGCAGCGGTGAGGCGCCGAGCGAGCGCCCGGCCCATTCCACCTGCGGGTCGAGCTTTTGCAGCGTCGCCCAGACCGACATCACCATGAACGGCACGAGTACGTGCGTGAGCGCGATGATGGTGCCCGTCAAGGTGAAGACGAGACGAATGGGTTCGTCGGTGATATGCAGTGCCTGCAGCGCGTTGTTGAGCACCCCGTTATTGCCCAGCAGGATTTGCCAGCCGAGCGTGCGCACCACCACCGAGATCAGCAGCGGGCCGAGCACGATCAGCAGGCAAACCGATTGCCAGGGCCTGCGCATGCGCGCGAGCACCAGCGTTTCGGGCACCCCCAGCACGATGGAAAGCAGCGTGACGGCGAACGCGAGTCCGGCCGTACGCAGGAAGATTTCGCCGTAGTAGGGATCGCTCAGGACCTCAAGGTAATTGGTGGCGGTCCAGCCGCGTTGCACACCCGCGAGGTCGCTGAACACATGAAACGAGAGCACGAAGGTGAGCAGGAGCGGCACCAGCAGCAGCGCGAGAAAAAGCAGCAGCGCGGGCGCGGAGAGCAGCCACGGCGCGGCGCCCGCGCGCGAGTCGTCAAGCGTCGCCATGGGTGCCCTCCCGCGTGAGCACGCGCAGATCGTCGTCGGTCCAGGCGAGGCCCACTTCGTGGCCTTCCTCGGGCGGCGGCGCGCCGTGGTTGGGCTGGGCGACATGCAGCTTGCCGAGCGGGGTTTCCACGGCGAGCAGCCACTGGTTGCCCACGAACACGCGTGTCGTCACGCGCCCCGTGAGGCGCGCATCGCCGTTGGCCAGATGCACTTTTTCAGGGCGGATGTACACGTTCACGGCACCTGCCACCTCGCGGCCTTCGTGCGGCACGTGGAGCATCGTCCCGCCTACCTCGACCTCGGCGCAACGCGGATTGCGGCGCAGCACTTCGCCCGCGAACGTATTGGTGCGGCCGAGGAAGGTGGAAGCGAAGGGCGTGGCCGGGCGCTCGTACGCGTCGAACGGCGTGCTCAGCTGCGCGATGGTGCCGCGATGCATCACGGCGATGCGGTCGCTCATCGTCATCGCCTCCACCTGGTCGTGCGTGACGAGCAGGGTCGTGATGCCAAGGCGTTTCTGGATGGCGCGCAGTTCGATATGCATCTCTTCGCGCAGCTTGGCGTCGAGATTCGACATCGGCTCGTCGAGCAGCAGGAGTTCGGGCTGCATGGCCAGTGCGCGGGCGATCGCCACGCGCTGGCGCTGGCCGCCCGAAAGCTCCTTTGGGTAGCGCGCGTCGAGCCCGCGCAGACGCACGAGTTCCAGCGCCTCGGCAATGCGCTCCGCGCGTTGCGCGCGCTTCATCTTGCGCATCTCCAGACCGAAGCCCACGTTACCGGCCACGGTCATGTGCGGAAAGAGCGCATAGCTTTGAAACACCACGCCGATGCCGCGCTTCTCCGGCCGCTCGTGGGTGATGTCGCGGCCGTCGAGCATAATGCGGCCCGTGCTCGGCGTGACGAAGCCCGCGATCATCTGCAGTGTCGTCGTCTTGCCGCAACCCGAGGGACCGAGCAGTGAGAGAAACTCGCCGCGCTCGACCGTGAGGTCGAGCTGCTCGATCGCCGTGAAGTCGCCGTAGCGCTTCGAGATGCCTTGCAGGGTGAGGAAGCTCATGAGCGTCGGTCCTCGTTGTGCGTTGGGTGCGGGGCGAGGAGCGCGCGCATCAGCGCTCGACCGAACGGTTCCAGCGCTCGGTCCACTCGGTGCGATGCTCGTTGATGGTGCTCCAGTCCATCGCCGTGAGCTTCGCGATCTGGTCAGGACCGTACGGCACGCGCGCGGCCACTTCCGGCGTGAGCCTGACGGTCTTGTTGACGGGGCCGAGGCCGATGTCCGCCGCCTGCTGCGCCTGCACTTCGGGGCTCAGCAGGAACTGGATGAACTGCTGCGAGAGCTGCGGCTGCGCGTTTTGGGCGACGGAGCACGCGGCCACCTGCAGCGCCACGCCGCCTTCCTTCGGGTAGATGAACTTGAGCGGGAAGCCGGTGTTCTGCAGCGCCACCGCGCGGCCGCTGCCGTAGGGCGCGATGATCACGTCGCCGGACTGCATGAGGCCGTCCATTTCGCCGGGCGTGGGCGCCCACGAAAGCACGTTGGGCGCGACCTGCTTCGTCATCGCCTTGAAGCCGGGATCGATGTCCTTCTCGCCGCCGCCGTTCAGGCGCGCGAGCATCACGAGCGTATGCAGGCCGTAGGTGTTGGTGACGGGCGGCACGCCGAGCTTGCCCTTCACGCGCGCGTCTTCGAGCGACTTCCACGAATCGGGCGCGGGCAGGCCGAGCTTTTTGAACGCCTGTTCGTTATAGCCGATGCCGGTCGCCACCATCCCCACGCCCACGGCGGTCGGGCCTATGTGCGCGAGCGGATAGAGGTCCTTCATGACCGGGGCGTCGTCGAGCTTGCCGCACAGGCCGAGTTGCATCGCCTGATACATCGGGCCGTCGTCCATCACGGCGACGTTGATCTGCTCGTGGCCCTTTTGCGCCTGGAGCTTGGCGAGCGTGTCGCTCGAATTGCCCGCTACGTACACGATCTTGACGTCATGCGCCTTTTCGAACGCCGGGATGATCTTCTGACGATAGAGCTGCTCGTTGGAGCCGCCGACGTTGGCGACATACAGCGTGGTTTCGGCCTGGGCGAGCGTGGCCGCGGCGAGCGTGCCGGCGACGGCGAGTGCGA
Organism: Paraburkholderia sp. BR10937; assembly: GCF_040965695.1. Lineage (NCBI taxonomy): Bacteria > Pseudomonadati > Pseudomonadota > Betaproteobacteria > Burkholderiales > Burkholderiaceae > Paraburkholderia > Paraburkholderia sp. BR10937. The sequence continues at coordinate 21,180 of NZ_JBFRCL010000090.1, read as the reverse complement.
CGAATGCGGCTTTGGGAGGGAAGGTTGAACGACGGCGCATCGCGGCTTTCATGACGACGATCTCCATTCGAATGTGGGGAGCGGCGAACCGGACAGTGCGCCGATGCATCGCAGTCTGTGCCGGGCTGACCATATCGTCCAATACGAATAAAATGCCAACCTATACGGGAATGATATGGACCAGGGTTAGGCCCTGGCGCATGGACCAGGCTCAAATCAGGGTTAAGCCCAGGAGAAGCCACCTTGAATCTGAAGCACGTCGAGGCGTTTCGCGCAGTGATGGTGTCGGGCTCGATGACGGCCGCCGCGAAGGCGCTCTACACCTCCCAGCCCAACGTGAGCCGCCTGATCGGGCAACTGGAGCGCGAGACCGGGCTCACGCTGTTTCAGCGCGTGGGCATCCGCCTGATTCCCACGAGCGAGGGCAATGCGTTCTTTCGCGAAGTCGAGCGCGCGTATGTGGGCCTGCAGGGACTCAGTACCGCCGCCGCGCAAATCCGCAATCTCGGCAGCGGGCGTCTGCGCATTGCCGCCATGCCTTCCGCGGGGCTCACGCTCGTGCCGCACGCCATTGACAAGTTCCGCCGCCTCTTTCCGGGCGTGACGGTCTCGCTGCACGTGAATACGTCGGGCACGGTCAACCACTGGACCGGTTCGCAGTTCTGCGACCTTGGCGTGGCGGTGTACATCAGCGAAGCGTCGAACTGCGAGGTCGAACTGCTTTCGAAGGTCGCGGCCGTCTGCGTGATGCCGGCTTCGCATGCGCTCGCGAAGAAGGCCATGATCCGGCCCGCCGATCTGGAAGGGGAATCGTTCATCTCGCTGTGCCACGGCGACGGCACGCGCACGCAGATGGACGAAGTGTTCCAGCGCGCAGGCGTGGAGCGCGTGCTCGCCATCGAGGCGCAGTACACGGCGATCTGCTGCGAGATGGTCCGCTGCGGCATGGGCGTGACGCTCGCGCACCCCATCGTCGCGCGCGATTTCGCGGGGCCGGACATCGCGATCCGGCCGTTCTCGCCGGCGGTGCTGTTCCCCACGTACCTGCTGTTTCCGCCGAACCGGCCGCGCGAGCGTCTCGTGGCCGAATTCGTCGAGGTGCTGCGCGAACACCACGACGGTTTGATTGCGCAGATGAAAACCGCCGATCGCGAGCCCGCGCGCAAACGCGCGAAGAAAGCGGCAGCTTGAGGCGCGCGATCAGGCGTCGCTTTTCGCGCCGCGCTTCTTCTGCGCCGCGCGCTCCACGAGATGCTCGACCATGCGCTGCGCCGCCGGCTGAAGCGTGTCGAACGCACGAAAGCAGACGATGAAACGCCGCCGGGCCCAGGCGTCGGTGAGGGGGATGGTGTGCACGTCCAGGATGCGCCGGTAGGTGTTGCTCACCTCCTGGGGCACGACGCTGATGCCGAGGTTGGCGGCCACCACGCGAAACGCCGCATCGAGCGTCGACACCACCGCGCGATAGGCGACCGTGCGCCCGCTGCGCGCCGCCGACTGCCGCAGCATCGTATGCACGGCCGTGGAGGTCGGCAGGCCCACGTGCTCGTAATCGAGCGTCTCCTCGAAGGCGATGGTGCGGCGTTTGGCGAGCGGGTGTTCGGGATGCACGGCGAGCACGAGCCGGTCTTCGCGCCAGGGACGCGATTGCAGTCCCCCGACTTCCACGTTGTCCCAGCACACGCCTAGCGAGGCCGCGCCGTCGCGCACGCGCTCCACGAGTTCGTGCGAGGTGCGCTCTTCCACGTTCACGCGGATGTTCTTGTACTCGGGCAGGCGCATGAACGACGCGAGATCGTCGAGCAGGGCCTCGGCGATCGCAGACGCCGAGGCGCACACGCTCACGCTGCCCGAGAGGCCGCTGCCGAGCGCGGCGACGTCGCTGGCCGCGCGCTCGAGCGTGAAAATCACGCTGCGCGCATGCTCGAGCAGCGCCAGGCCCGCCGCGGTGGGCTGCACGCCACGGCGCGAGCGCGTGAGCAACGGCACGCCGAATTCGCTTTCGAGCTGGGCGATGCGCTTGCTGATGGCGGAAGGCTCGATGTGCTCCTCGCGCGCGGCGCGCCCCATGTTGCCGTGCTCGCACACGCTCACGAGAAGGCGCAGGGTCTTGAGGTCGATGTCGTGCACGGTGTCTCCCAACTGCGTTTCTGTGTGTTTCCAGACTGGAATCTTGAAGCTTCCAGAATACCGCTTTATGTATTTTGCGGAATGCCTAAAGTTAGCACATCGCTGGAGACAAAAACGGAGACACTTTCATGCCCCCATTACCTCAGTGGGCCCAGACGCGTGCCGTGATACGCGAAGTCGGCCTGCGCGACGGCCTGCAGAGCATCCAGACGGTGCTGCCCACCGAACACAAGATCGAATGGATCCGCGCCGCCCACGAAGCGGGCCAGCGCGAGATCGAGGTGGGCTCGTTCGTGCCTGCGCGCCTCCTGCCGCAACTCGCGGATACGGCGGAGCTCGTCGCTTATGCAAAGACGCTGCCGGACCTCTTCGTCTCGGTGCTCGTGCCGAATCTGAAAGGCGCCGAGCGCGCGCTGGAGGCGCAGGCGGACCTGCTGCTCGTGCCCCTTTCCGCGAGTGAGGCGCATAGCCTCGCGAATCTGCGCAAGACGCCCGATGAAGTCGTGGCCGAAGTGGCGCGTATCCGCGCCGCGCGGGACGCCAGCGGCGCGAAGACGCTGATCGAAGGCGGCATCGGCACGGCGTTCGGCTGCACGCTACAAGGGCGCGTCGAGCCCGCCGAGGTGCTGCGCTGCATGCAGGCGCTGCTCGACGCGGGCGCGGACCGCGTGAGCCTCGCCGACACCGTGGGCTACGCGAACCCCGCAGCCGTGCGGGAACTCTTCGAAGCCGCGCGCGAGATCGCGGGCGAGCGGCTGTGCTGCGCGCACTTTCACGACACGCGCGGCCTCGCGCTTGCCAACGTCTATGCGGCGCTGGAGGCGGGCGTCACGCGCTTCGACGCCACGCTCGGCGGCATCGGTGGCTGTCCACATGCGCCTGGCGCGAGCGGCAATGCATCGAGTGAAGACCTCGCGTTCATGCTCGCCGACATGGGCATCGACACCGGCATCGACATCGAACGGCTGCTGGCGCTGCGCGCGCGCGTGGCCCAGTGGCTGGCGGGCGAAACGCTGCACGGCACGCTCTGGCGCGCCGGTCTGCCGAAGACCTTTGGCGCAATTGCGCACCATGCCTGACTAGTTTGAGATCCTTATGAATACGCAAAACCGTTTGCCGCTCGAAGGCGTGCGCGTCGTCGAATTCACGCACATGGTCATGGGCCCCACCTGCGGGATGATCCTCGCGGACCTGGGCGCCGAAGTCATCAAGATCGAACCCCCCGGCGGCGACAAGACGCGCAACTTGCCCGGTCTCGGCATCGGCTTCTTCCGCTCGTTCAACCGCAACAAGAAGAGCGTGGTGCTCGACATCAACACCGAGTCGGGCCGTGCGGCAGCCGTCGAGCTGATCGGCGAGTGCGACGTGATGCTCGAAAACTTCCGACCCGGCTTGATGGAAAAGCTCGGCCTCGATTACGTCACACTCTCGCAGCGGTACCCGCGCCTCATTTACGTCTCGCACAAGGGCTTTTTGCCCGGCCCTTATGAAAAGCGTCTCGCGCTCGACGAAGTCGTGCAGATGATGGGCGGCCTCTCGTACATGACTGGACCTGCGGGGCGCCCGCTGCGCGCGGGGACGTCGGTGAACGACATCATGGGCGGCATGTTCGGCGCGATCGGCGTGCTGGCCGCGCTGCGCGAGCGCGACGCGACCGGGCGCGGCCAGGAGGTGCAGAGCGCGTTGTTCGAGAATTGTGTGTTCCTGAGCGCGCAGCACATGCAGCAGTACGCCATGACGCACGAAGCGCCGCCGCCCATGCCTTCGCGCGTGTCGGCCTGGAGTGTGTACGACGTGTTCACGCTTGCCGAGGGCGAACAGCTTTTCATCGGCGCGGTGAGCGACAAGCAGTTCGTGACGCTGTGCGACGTGATCGGCTGCCCGCAGCTCGCCGACGAGCCGCACTTCGCGAACAACGCCCTGCGCGTGGCCGTGCGGCCCGAACTGCTCGAACGCCTCGGCGCCGTGCTCGCCACGCAGCAAGTGGCCGAACTCATGCCGCGTCTTGAAGCGGCCGGCATTCCGTACGCGCCGATCGTGCGCCCCGACCAGTTACTCGATGATCCGCACCTGAAGGCGAGCGGTGGACTCGTGCCGATGCAGACCGACGACGGCGGCACGACCGAAGTCGTGCTGCTGCCGCTCATGATGGGCGGCCGCCGTCCCGGCGTGCGTCAGCCGCTAGCAAAGGTTGGCGAGCATACCGAAGCGGTGCTGGCTGGCCTGAAGTCACACGCAGCGCCCTGAGCCCACGGCAGACGAAAAAGCAGCAGGTTCGCAGTTCCCCGCCGGTCTGCCATACGGTTGCGCGTGCCACGAGCCATCAGAAGCTCGCACGCGCCGCGCGCTTGCGGACCGGCGTTCACAGGAATGACGCCCGGCGAGGCGTCGTCACGGAGACAAGCATGCAACGAACCCTCGGCGCGGACGCCCCGCTCGACGCCGTCACGGCCCCACCCGCAGGCAATCGCGCGGCGGCAGCGCTTTCCGCGCGGCTCGACCGCTTGCCCGCCACGCGCCAGCTCTGGATGCTGGTCATGTTGATCTCGCTGGGCGGCTTCTTCGAGGTCTACGATCTCATCTTCACGGGCTATATCGCGCCGGGCATGGCAAAAAGCGGCATGCTGCAAACCACCACGCATGCATTCTTCGGCTTCAACGGCATCGGGGCCTTCGTGGCCGCGACCTTCGCGGGTCTGTTCATCGGCACATTCTGCTTCGGCTGGCTGCCCGACCGCTTCGGACGACGAAGCGTTTTCACCTTCTCGCTGCTCTGGTATTCGGTGGGCTCGGTGGCGATGGCGTTTCAGCATACCTCGCAGGGGCTGATCCTGTGGCGTTTCATCACCGGCATCGGTGTGGGCATCGAGATCGTCACCATCGACAGCTATGTCACGGAAATGGTCCCGCAGCAGATGCGCGGGCGCGCCATGGCACTGAATCAGGCGATCATGTTCGCCGCGGCGCCCATTTCGGCGCTGCTTTCGTGGTGGCTCGTGCCGCAGGCGCCGCTCGGTCTCGACGGCTGGCGCTGGGTCGTGCTCGCCGGCTCGCTCGGTGCGGCGATCGTGTGGTTCGTGCGCCGCGCCGTGCCGGAAAGCCCGCGCTGGCTCGTCGCGCACGGTCAAACCGGGGCGGCCGAACGGGTGATCGCGCAGATGGAGCAACGCGCGGCGATTGAAAGCGGCAAGCCCTTGCCGGAGCCTTCGCCGACGCTCGTGTTGCCCGCGCACCGGCGCGCCTCGCTCGCGGGACTCTGGAAGCCGCCGTACCGTGCGCGCCTCATCATGCTGATCGCGTTCAACCTGTGCCAGGCCGTGGGCTACTACGGCTTCGCGAACTGGGTGCCCACGCTCCTGATCGGGCAGGGCGTGACCGTCACGAAGAGCCTGCTGTATGCGGTCGTGATCGCCATTGCGCTGCCGTGCGGGCCGCTGCTCGCGATGCTCGTGGCCGATCGCATCGAGCGCAAGTGGCTCATCGTCGGCTCGGCGTTCGCGGTGATCGTGTTCGGGCTGCTGTTCTCACAGGCGCGCGGACCGCTCGCGCTGATTTCGCTCGGTGTCCTGATCAGTCTGGCGGGGCAGACCATATCCGTGTGCTATCACGCTTACCAGGCCGAGCTTTTCCCCACGGCGGTGCGCTGCAGCGCCAACGGCATCGTCTATTCCGCGAGCCGCGTGGGCGCGATGATGTCGGGTTTCATCATCGCCGCGCTGTTGCGTGATTTCGGCGTGAGCGGTGTGTTCGCCGGCATCACCGTGTGCATGCTCGCGGTGATGATTTCGATCGGCGGCTTCGGGCCGCGCACGAATGGCGTGCGGCTCGAAGAGCTTTCGGCGTGAGGGGGAAGGGAGAGCGGCGTGCCGGCCGGCACGCCCGCTTGGGCAGCGCTCAGGCTGCGGCGATCACGTCGATGCGCAGCGTCGGGCCGCCTGCCGCGATTTCCAGCAGGCGATCGACGTTCGGGTGTGCGCCCGGACGGTTGCGCGCGTCGGCGGTGTGCTCGGCGAACACCGCGAGGCCATGCTCGGCGGCGTTGGAGTCGAGCGTGCCGAAGGCTTCGCGCAGATAGTGGTAGACCGCGAGCGAGCCCTGCTTGCCGGGCTTGTTTTCGATGCTCGCGGCGATGTTGCCCTGAGCGTCCACGAGATCGATGCGCTCGATGCCGTCGATGCCCGGCAGCAGTGCGAGATTGTCCTTGAAGGCGGCGCCCGGTTGAATTGCTTGAATCACTGAAAACACTCCGTTGGTTCGAAAAATGGCTTTTGCGGAGCCGTATCTTAGCTGATCGGGGCGGGCACCGCCGCGCATCAGGCGGCGTTGGCGCTCTGTAGCACGCTTTCGATTGCGGTGGCCACGCCCAAAGCGTGCGCGTCGCTTTCGGCGAGGCCCGCCACGCTCAAGCCCAGGTGCGTTGCTGCGCGGCGCGCACGGCAGCGACACCGCGCAGCCGTCGTGGAAACTCACCACCGAGGGATTGCGCAGCGCGAGCGCGTTCGTTGCCACGGAGTGCGCCGGATCGGCTTCGAGTGCCGCGATGACGGGTGGCACGATGGGCACGGTCGCCGTGAGGAAGGCAGTGAAGCTCACGAGCGCGGCGCGCGCCGTGACATCGCGGCGGCGCTCGCCGATCCACCCAGGCGGATGCACGCGAGCACGTGCGCGTAGTGGCGCTGAGCATGCGCTTGGAGCCGGCTGCGCTGCGTCGCGTAGGCCTCGATCGGCGAGAAGCCGATGCAATTGATGGCGGGCAGCGCCCCAGCAGTGGCAGGTGCAGCGTGGCAACCTGCATACCCGCTCGCGAGAGGCGCATGAGCGTGGCTTCTCAGGTGTGGGCGACATGCGCGTCCATACCTTCGGTCAGCTTTACGACAGACCACGCGACCTGGGCATGATGCCCGATGGCTCCGAATGCGCGCTTCGATATCCGCTGTTGGTCACGGCTGAAAATGCCGGTCGCACGCGCGTGCATTGGCGATTTCACCGACAATGTCATACATGCGCTGGGCCCGCAATGGCTCGTCATTCAAAATGTGCCTCGAATGAATGATCAACGTCGGATCCGGTCGCGCGCGAGTGTATCGTCGGCAACGGACATGAACTGTCCCCAGACATCAAGCTTTTTGGAGGTTGGGCGCCAATGTAAGCGAGCCGCTAGCTAACGCTCCCATATGAATTGCATCGCCGGTCATAAATTCTGAGTCTGCCGCGCGATTGGAGGGCGGTGCAAGTCCGCTGCACTGAAGGCGCAACGAGCCACATCGACCCTGAGCCGGTCGCACACCGGCGGAAGGCGTCCGGGATGCGTCGGGATGACAGGCATCCGATGCGATGGGCGCCGTTGACTAAACGGGAGCTCGGGCATCCCGGAGGCAACGCACCTCGCGGTCGCGCAACTCATTTCGACGATTACCTCGCCTTCATTGAAGTAGAAACACCCGGCTGCACTTTCTGAAATTCGCGATGGGATCCCGGTCTACGTTTGAGCACTTGCTGGGAAGCGCAAAGCTAGTGCCATCCCGCTCCGAGTACCTGCGAGATGTACAAGGCGCCCCAAACCGGCAACAGCCTATCCTGCGATACCGAATTTTCCGTGCGCTATTTGTCGTTCGGCGTAAACGTTTTGCGCGGAGCGTTCTGCAACCGCGTGTACGCCTGTTCAGGCCCTGCACTATTCTGCACAAGCGACTGACTAAGCCGCTGTCCAGAGGTCGCCCTCGGCCGTCATTGAAATGCGTATGCCTATGCGTAGAGGCCGCGTAACCCGTACGCGAAGATTTCGGCTCAGTGGTCAACGCCCTGCCTGAAGCGTGCGTACTGTTGTGCGTATGTCGTGCGAGTGAACGTTCACAGGATTTCCTCGATAGTGTGCGTAGCAGGCCGGCTGGCGAGTAACACGCGATAGAATTGACCGACATCATCGGTGTTCGATCTGCTGCGTTTTCGCGTCTCCTGATCTTCCCGTGTCGATGCACTTATGTTGTGTATGCGCGATCGATGTCTGCGCGTGATCCGTGGCGATGGGGCGCGGAGAGAGCCTGCCTGGCCGGAGCAAACCGGGATGCGTCGCGCGAGGGTGTTGCAAGTGTATGACAGTGCGAAAAAGTGCATTGTTCTCAGCGGTTCCCATTGCTTCCCATGCGTTCCGAAATGGGCTCGCGTGCAAAAAGATGGGGTTGACGGGTGCGCTTACAGTGCGCAGGATGGTGTGAGGATCATTCGTAACGGCGTGTGTGAAGGTGTGCGCAGGAGGACGTTAATGCCTGTCGCGAAGGTTTATACGAAGTCGCAATGGGAAGCGTTTGCCAGCGCACTTGATGCGCTTCCTGAAAGGCCCGAGACCGAACGCCTGGTCTCGATGCGCGATGCCATGAAGGAGATGCGTGCGCGTGTGCGCGCGGCGCAGGCGAAGGGCTACACCCTGGAGCAGATTGCGGAGCAGGCAAAGCCGCACGGCATCGACATCACTGCAAACACCATCCGTTACGCGTTGCGCGTGGCCGCGAAAGGAAGCGCATCTGCCAACGGCGCGCGCGCGCCTGGACAGACAGGCGGACCGACGGCGCGCGCACCGGATCCTGAGCCTCGCACGAATCAGGTCCGCAAGCAAGGGGGAAAGGCCGTAACGAGACAACCCATGCCGGTGCAGGGCGCGCTCGGATTTGCAATCCGGCCCGACACCGACGATCTGTAGGGAGTGGCAATGGACACGACAGTCAATCCCATCTATCTCGTCGGAGGTGGTAAGGGCGGTGTCGGCAAGAGCGTGGTTGCGCTTGCGCTCGTGGATCATCTGGAACGCCGGGGGGTCAATACCGTGCTGGTGGAAAACGATACGTCGAACCCGGACGTGATGCGAGCGGTTCACGAGGAAATCGATTGTGCTTCACTCGATCTGGACAAAGCTGGTGGGTGGATCGACTTCGTGAACTACTGTGACGGGCACCGGGACGCCGTCGTGGTGGTCAGCACGGCGGCACGCAACCAGGATGGCGTCGCGCGGTACGGCGCGACACTCAGCAGTACGCTCGGTGAACTCGGACGGAGGCTCGTCGTGTTCTGGGTCATCAACCGGCAGCGCGACAGTCTCGAATTGTTGCGACAGTTCAGTGAGACGTTCCCGGATGCAACGGTGCATGTCGTGCGCAACGGCTACTACGGCGCGCCCGAGCGCTTCGTGCTCTACCAGGATTCGAAGCTGCGCAAAAGCGTTGAGGCAAAAGGCCGGTCACTTGATTTTCCGGAACTTGCCGACCGGGTCGCCGATGATCTGCGCAGCCAGCGTCTGTCGGTACGCAAGGCGGTCGAGACGCTGCCAATCGGCCAGCGCGCGGAACTGCTGCGCTGGCGAGCATGCTACGACGCGATGTTCAGGCAGGTGACGGGCGATGCGTGAGCGGCGCTCGCAGCGTACCGGCTCGCCAGATCCGCTCGCACGGCTTTTTCTCGAAGTAAGCGGCGAGCCACCCGACGACAGGAGCCTGCTGCGCATGCGCCGTGTGTCGACGGCGCTGAATCTGCGTGACAACGATGCTCTCTGGTCGGTGCTGGCGGTACTCGAATACTACACGCGACTTTATGAAGCGATGCCTGAGCGCATCCGGGCGGCAGGCGCGGGCGGCGTCGATACGGTGCGGGCAGAGGCGCACGCGGCGACACAGGCGCTGATGATGCAGCATCGCGACGCGCTCACGCGTTGCAAGGAAACGATCAGGCTGGCGGAGAAAATGACCACCGAGCACGAGATGCGCTACCGGGCGGCGCTTGCAGCGCTAAACGACGAAGCACTGGCGGCGCTCACACAACGGGCGGCGAGCCGCATCGCGCGTGTTGCCGGAAACCGGCTCGTGGGGGCGATGCTGGTGACAGCGCGTGAACAGCGGCAACGGCTCGATGCGGCGCTCACATCGTTCGAGCAGTCCACCATGCGGCGGTTGGTGCGAGCGTGCTACGGGCTGTTGGCGTGCGGACTGCTTGTGATACTGCTGGCGGCGGGCGCCGGCGGCGTGGTCGGTTGGTGGGCTGGTGCCCATTGGGGGGCGGCAGGGCGATAGTCGTCGTTCGGGCGCACGAGCCATACCTCGCTGGTATCGTCCTCGACCGCGGCGCGGTAAATCGCGAAGCACGTCTGCGGCCCACGCGGCCCAGGCGGGCTAGACTGCTGTGTCGTGGTGCTCCAGCCCGTCGGCATGCCAGGTTTTAACGGTGTCCACGCCGCGTGTGCTCGCGGCAACTCCGGCGCTCGTCGTGCGGCGCACTATCGAGCCAGCGGGCGATGACGAGATCGCCTTGCGGCCCGAGGATCACGAATGCGCCCGCCTCGGCCATGCGCTGTGAGTCCATGCCGCTGCGGCGCTTTCGAGCGCGATGAGGGCCGCATTGACGTGCCCGATTTTCTCGTTGAACCGGTCGCTTTCTTCCCATGCGTTACTGTCGTCCTCCGGGAGCGCCACCAGCTTATCCGCCAGTGAGTCCTGCTCGCAGTGAGGGCGTCCCTCTGCTCCCACACGTCGTCGGTATACGGGGGCTGTATCGGGCTCAACCTGCAGTAGCGGTTCAGCTCCGGAAAATCGCGCCCCACATGTGTTTCTGATCCAGCTCCACCCCTCGGCGCGCACTTCCTCTGCGGCACATCCAGCTACTGCGCGACGAGACGCGGCAACAGTTCGGCGTCGGCAATGGAACCGGTGTTTTCATCGTCGCTTGGCAGGTCGCGTTGCACGTACCCACCCACCGCTTCATAGGCTGCGAGGCCGATCAAGCGTACGAGGCGGCTGCGGCTCGGCTCGAACCAGCTGTGTTCCTGCGTTTCATATCCGGGAGCGCGAGGGCGGCAAGCTGGTTGAGCAGGACGGCATCCTCGCGCAGCAGCGCGAGCCATTTTGCGATGACACGGTGGCGAGCTTCATGTGCCGTTTGACTGTGAGCGGGGAGCTGGAAAAGAGTGCGGCGATGTAATCGACGCTGCAGCTCCCTTCGGCTGCCATCTGCCATGCGCGCAGCATATCGAGCGGGTCGAGCCATTCGCGGTCGATGTTCTCGGCCAGTGAAATCGCGAGGGTTTTACCTTCGCCGACGATCCCCACCGGATTTTTGAAAAGGAGGTTTCCGGGTCGGCGCTGCCAGGTTCGTCAGAACCTAACCCGGAAAGGAATCCTGGACGAATGCAAGGGGGGGCGGCGCAGGACGCCGCCCTTAGGTGGCTACGCCTTCATCTGGCGCATGGCGTCGGCGAGCATCCACAGCGAGCGGTTGAGTTTCACGTTCTGGTCGATGCCGGTGATGGGCCGGGTGGACATGGAGCGGCCACTGCGCGAGCGCCCGTGCAGACCGCCTCTGGTCAAGTTTTCCTGAACGCGGTTAAAGATCGTCCAGAGGTCGTCATGACGATCCTCGAAGCGGCGCGGAGCGAGCAACTGGCTTTCCGTCACCGGGGCGGGTGCTTCGGCGTCGGTCGGGTCATAGCGCAGCGCGAGCGCGGAGCGTGCAAACGCGTGCTGTTCTTCGCGGTTCAGTTCAACGGCGCGCATGCCGTCCTTCTGCTCGCGGATCAGCTCGAAGCCGTCGAGCACGTCGAAAGCGCCGTCGATGACATTGCGCACAATGTTGCCCTTGTGAGGGATGCGGATATCGCGCACGTTGTCGCCCGCTACCATGCCGTTCTGGCAGACAAAGCGCAGCACGCCTGCGAGCATCTGATAGCTGCTTGTGCCATCGTGTGAATTGAGCAGCACGATTTCGTTAGCTTCGTCGCCGATGATCTGGTCGGCGTGGCGAAGGCGGAGCATGTGCTTCGTGTGCATGCGCTTGCCCTCGTCGCGCACGCGGGTCTGGCACACCATGAAGGGGTGGAAGCCTTCTTTGCGCAGGCCGCGCAGCACGTCAATGGTCGGAATGCAGGTGTAGCGTTCGGAGCGGCTTTCGTGCTTGCTGTCTGCGAAGATCGAAGGGGCGACGCGGCGGATCTGGTCGTCCTGGAGGGGCGAATCGGAACGGAGAATCGGGGAGCCGTAACGGAAGGAGGAAGCGAGTTGCATGACACTCTCCACAGCGAAAGAGTTGAGGGGGTTGTGCTGACCGGGCTCCAAGATTCCGCCCGTCCCGTAGGGGGTGGGCTCGTCCCGGTGGAACCCGGTGCTGGCTGTGCTGCCGCCAGTCTCCTGAGTTCGCGCCCGTGCGACTGAAGGAGCCGGTGGCAGGCAGACGTCAAGGAAAAAGGCGAGGGAGGGGTGCGGGCAACACGGTCCCTTGCCCCTTGATGTCTGCCTGCCACCGGCTACGGTCGCGTGTCGGGCGGGAACCCAGGCGACTGGCGGATGCGAAGCGTCGGGTTTGACCGGGATGAGCTGCCGCGCGGCGAGCGCGATCGTGGAGGCCGTGAGCGGCCTCCACCTGACCGGGGTGTTAAGGGGTTCAGGTTTGTGCGTAAGGGGTTGACGCCCGCAGGGGGCGAGACGCGTCACGCGGCTCGACGCGAAGCGAAAGCCCGGTGCGCAGCGTCAGCGCGCGGGACGCCCTGTCACATCGTCTTTCATCGGCCAGGACGTTATGCGTGGCGTGCCACACCGTCAGGCGTGTTGCGGATGGAACTGTCACCGCTTACGCGCAAGCCGCAGCTCATTTCATGTGATGGCGTTGCACCCGCGCGTTACGCTGTTATGGTGCTCGATCGTGGCGCCGTAGCGGCCAGTGAAAAGGCGAGCCGCTGGGCGACGACCGGTTCGTTCGTGAACGGGACCGCTGTTACAAAAATGTCCCAAGTTCCCGTGCGCGTCCTGTTGGCTAAGGAGATAACGATCGGGAACAGGAAATGACTGGAAACTTCGAAATTGTGTCACGGCTGCTGATCGCGGCGCTGCCCGGCAGTGTGACCGGCTTCGAGCGTGAGAGACTGGGCTGGGCGGCTGCAGTACGTACGCACATGCTCGTCTGTGTCGGATGCCGCGCTCATGATGCGGGTGTCGGAAATTGGCTTTGCCGATGCGCTGGGCAAGAAGAACGTCGTACCTGTTCCACCGTGTCGGGGAGCAGCTTTCCCGGTGCGGGATCCATCCGGCCGCCGCGCCTAGTGTCATGCCGAACTTGTGGAACGTACGGCGCGAGACGCCCGAGCCGGTCTTGCCCGCCTCGATCACTCCGCCCGACATGTCAGCCTCAGCCGGGCCGTCCCAAGGAGGCTGACCAACCCCTTGGGGAGCAGTGAACGAAGTGAACGTGGGGGCGGTTTCATTTCACGCCTCCTTCGCGGCCTGCTTGATCGCCGCGCGAATCCGGTTGTACGTGCCGCAGCGGCAGATATTGCCGGCCATTGCCGCGTCGATGTCGGGTTCGGGTTCGACGCGATCAGCGCGGCGGTCGCCATCACCTGGCCCGACTGGCAGTAGCCGCACTGGACGACATCGAGCGTTCACACGCTTGCTGTACCTTGCGGCCGGCCCCTGTGGTGTCTGCTGCTTCGATCGTGGTGATTTTCCTGTTACTTACCGAAGCGACCGGAAGCCCGCATGAACGCACCGCGACTCCGTCGAGATGCACGGTGCATGCGTCGCACTGCGCAATCCCGCAGCCGAACTTGGTGCCGGTCAATCCGACAATGTCGCGAATAACCCAGAGCAGCGGCATGTCATCAGGCGCGTCGACGGGATGGGTTGTGTCGTTGATGATCAGGCTAACCACAGAACACTCCATGAAATAAGCCGTTGAAATAGCGCTCTCGTGTACGGTGTATTAGTGGCCGCGACCTTGTTAAAGGAGATTCAAAGCGCCACGGCTACCGATCCCACGCCCGTCAGACAGGCCGAACACGAACGTATGGCCAGCCTTGGCTCGCTGACGGGCGGCGGCGCGCCGCCAGCCGGTCAATTCGCCCTTGTACTCGATGACCCGCTCGCCCGCGGCGATCGGCTGTAGCGCGAACAATCCCATGCCGTGCACGAGAGAACGTCGTGCGGTGATGCGTCGCGATCGCATGGAGTCATTTACTTCAGCTGTATTGATGAGGTTGATTTGGAACCCAAAGCATGCAATCAGCCTTTTCGGTTCTTCGTAAAATCGGGCCGACGTTTCTCTAGAAAGGCCGAGAATGCTTCCTTGGCCTCTGCTGAACTCACCTGTGCAAAAAACGTCTGGTTTTCACTGTTCACAGCCTCCTGGAGCTGCTGAAGCGCGGCCTGCTTGATGAGTCGTTTGGTAGCGAGCAACGCGCTGGCCGGTTTTGCCGCGAGCTTATGTGCTGTTGCAGTAGCGGTCTCGAGTAGATCGCCGTCGGGCAGCACGCGGGTCGCGAGGCCCAGCTCCACTGCTCGCGAGGCAGTGAAAGGCTCCCCGAGCAGAAACAGGTCCGTTGCCCCTAGATGTCCTACGCGCGCTGGTATCAAAAAGCTCGATCCGAATTCCGGCACCAGCGCAAGGTTGATGAACGGCAACTGGAACTTCGCATTTTCGCCCGCGTAGACGAAATCGCAGTGGGTCAGCATCGTGGTTCCGCCGCCGATCGCCGCGCCTTGCACGGCCGCCACGATAGGCTTTTCGAACCGGATGAGCGCCGAGATAAGGCGGCCCTGCGGAAAGTCACCCGGCCGGGGCGGATGCTCGAGAAAATCCCCGACGTCGTTGCCTGCGCAGAATGACTCGCCCACGCCGTGCCAGAGCACGACGCGGACCTCTTCGTCTTCGGCGGCCTCGTTGAAGATGTCCGCGAGATTCGTGTACATGGCTCCGGTCATGGCATTCTTCTTCTCGGGGCGATTGAAGGCGACCCGCAGGATGCTGCCGGTACGCTCGGTGACGATGTCGCTCATGCTTGCTCCTTTCTCTCTGTGCATCGTGTGTCAGGCGGCGTGTTCCTTCACGCTCGCCACCGCGCCGCTCGCGCGCAGGCCCTCGACGTCGTTTGCATCGAAGCCGAGCTCGCGGAGGATGTCTTCGGTATGCTCGCCAAGATCGGGCGCGCGTCGCGCTGGCACTTTGTCGACGCCATGAACCCGGATCGGATTGCTGATCGTCAAGGTCAATTTGCCGCCGGCTTCCTCGAGCGGAACGATGACATCGTTGGCCCGCAGCTGCGGGTCGTCGATCACCTCTTGTGGTCCGCGCACGGCGCCGTACGTGACGTGGAGACTGCTGAATGCCTCGTGCCAGTGCGCCATCGGCTGCGCGCTGAAAACCTCGTCCAGGATGGCCGTAAGTTGCGGCATGTTCGCCGTCACCTTCGCCGGATCCGCAAACCGTGCATCAGTCAGCAGATCGGGACGTCCGATGGCTTTCGCAACGGCCGCCAACTTGTCGTGCATCACCACCAGGACGAACCAGGTGCCGTCTGAGGCGCGGTACACGTTGAGCGCCGCATTCGCGGGATGCGTGCGATCGTGCGGTGCTGGAAACGTCGCGCCGGCCAGGGCGGCCTGGATTGCAACGCTGGCCGACCAGACGCCTGAGGCCAGGAGCGAAGTCGTGACGTAAGAGCCTTTGCCCGTGCGCTCCCGGCGGTAAAGCGCCGTGACGATCGCCGAATAGATTCCAACTGCCGTCGCGTTGTCGCCGCTTCCGGCCACCGGCCAGGTTGGTGGCGCGCCGGCGTCACGCGTCATCGACAACAGGCCGCTACGCGCCCAGAACGCGGTCAGATCGAAGCCGGGCAGATCGGCATCCGGGCCGCTTTCGCCAAAGCCGGTAACATCCGCATAGATCAGTCGCGGGTTCCAGCGCGCCAGATCGTCGTATTCGAGCTTCAACTTCTTGCGCGCCGGATGTGGCGTATTGACGGTGAACACGTCAGCCCATGTGACGAGCCGCTGGAGAATTTGCTGGGCGCTGGGCGACCTCAGGTCGAGCGCGATGCCGCGTTTATTACGATTGGCGAGATGCCACTGATACGGCTCATCTGCCATCGGTTGCGACGCAATCTTGTGCCCGTGTCGCCATGGGTCACCGCTCGGGGGTTCGACCTTGATGACATCCGCACCGAAGTCCGACAGCATGACGGCGGCGCCGGGCGCCGCGATAAAGCTCGAAAAGTCGACCACCTTCAGCCCGGAAAAAATATTGTCGCTTGCCATGGGATCTCTCCTGGATCGTGTTGCCTGCTTCACCGTCCCGCAAACTGCGGGGCGCGCTTTTCGAGGAAGGCCGAGGTGCCTTCCTTTTTGTCTTCAGTCCCGGCGCACAGCCCGAAGTAGGAGGCTTCGAGAGCGAGGCCTTCGCTCTGGTCCGCGTCCAGGCCCTTGTTCACCGCTTCGAGCGATAGCCTCACCGCGACAGGCGCGTTCGAGGCGATCGTCTTCAGAATGGCTTCAGCGCGACCGATGAGGTCGGCTGCCGGAACCACCTCGTTGACCAGCCCGATGCGCCAGGCTTCCTGGGCACTAATGAGCTCCGCCGATAGAATGAGCTGCAACGCGCGGCCCTTTCCGACAAGGCGCGGCAGCCGCTGCGTGCCGCCGCCGCCGGGGAGCAGTCCCAGCTTGACCTCCGGCTGGCCGAGCATCGCGTGCTCCGCGGCGATGCGGAGCGTGCACGCCATTGCCGTCTCGCAGCCGCCGCCGAGTGCAAAGCCATTGATTGCCGCGACCACTGGTTTGCCGAGGTTCTCGATCAGGTCGAGCACGGCTTGCCCAAAACGGCTCGACTGCTCCGCTTCGATCGCGCTCGCGTGCGCAAGCTCACTGATGTCCGCGCCGGCGATGAACGCCTTATTGCCCGCGCCGGTGAGAATGACGCCGCGCACGACGGTGTCCTCGCGTGCATCCTCGAAAGCCGTTCGCAGATCCTTCCATGTCTGCGTGCTCAGGGCATTGAGAACCTTGGGGCGGTTGACGGTCACGTACGCGATCCCATTGCGCTTTTCGTACAGAACGTTCGCGAGCGTGACGACTTTCGCCGGCGGATCATCAGGCACTACTACTACGGGTGAAGATGGGGCTGTCACGGTTGTCGATGACATGTTTAGCTATCCTTCTAATTCGGGTCAATCGATGACGGCGACAAACTCGCCGTCACGCCTGCGGTCTTAGATAAACGCGCTGAACCCAGTGATCGCTTTCCCGACTATCAGGTTCTGCATCTGGAACGTACCCTCGTAGGAATAGAGCGCCTCGGCGTCGGCAAAGAAACGCGTGACGTCGTAGTCGGCGAGAATGCCGTTGCCCCCGAGCAGCTCTCGCGCCCACGAAACGGTCTCACGCGCCTTGGACGTTGTGAACGCTTTCGACAGCGCGGCTTGCTGGTCCGTCAGCCTGCCCTCGTCGGCGAGCTGTGCCGTGCGAACCACCATGCCCTGGCACGCCGTGATGTTGGCGAGCATCTTCGCAAGAAGATCCTGAATAAGCTGGAACGAGCCGATAGGCTTTCCGAACTGCAATCGGTGCTGGGCGTACTGGAGCGCGTGCTCGTACGCACCCATCGCGCATCCCGTCGATTCCCATCCAACGTAGTACCGCGTCCCACGCAGCACGCGCGCGGTGTCGCGAAAGGACTGGTCGCCCGATGCGAGCCGGTTCGCTTCCGGCACCCGGCATTCCTTCATCGTGATCTGTCCGTTCCGGACTACCTTGAGCGCGATCTTGTTCTCCATCTTCTCGACGCTGAAGCCGGGTGTGGTCTTGTTCTCGATGATGAAGCCCTTGACCTGGTTGTCATCGACGTCGCGTGCCCAGATGATCGAGATATCGCACCAGGGTGCGTTGCCGATCCACCGCTTCTGTCCGTTCAGAACCCAGGTGTCGCCCTCGCGCTTCGCCGTCGTGGTCAGTCCGCCTGCGGCTCCCGAGCCGATCAGCGGTTCGGTCAGGCCGAAGCAGCCGATCTTGTCCATGCGTGCCATCGGCGGCAGCCATTTTTGTTTCTGCTCCTCCGATCCAGCGACCGCGATCGAACCCATCGCCAGGAAGTTATGGACGCCAAAGAAGGTCGCAATCGAGGCATCGACGCGCGCCATTTCTATCCCGATCAGGCCGACCAGCAATTGACTCCCGCCGGCGCAGCTGTACCCCTGGATGCCGAGGCCGCCGAGATTCAGCTCCTTGACGGCAGGCAGCAGCTCGAACGGAAAGGCGTCCTCGACCCAGTACTTGTTGATGATGGGAGCGACTTTGGACTCCATGAACGTGCGCACCTTCTGCAGAATCGCTCGCTCGTCTGCGTTGAGAGTGTCTGCGTAGTGATAGAAGTCACTGTTCGGTGGCGGAAGCTCCCTGGAAGCAGCCTTGCTGTCCGTTGCAGCGATAGACATTTTGCGACTCCTGTTGCTATGAGTAGAAAGTCGAAAGAAAGACGTGTCAGCCGGATGAGCAATCCGGAAGGTTGTGCTTAGGCTCGCGCGACCGGAGCGAGTTATTTCGTCTGTTTCGAACCGCCAACCTTGCGGCGTAGCTCAAGCAGACCAAGCAGAACCTCATCACGCTGCGCCTCCAGCTCTTCGATCGAGCGCGATCCGGCCTCAACGTGTACGCTGTCGACGAGCTTCTTTTGAACCTCTGGGCTCAGAACCGGCTCGCCGAGCGTTTTCCACCACGCCGTCATCGGGCCGCTGAACTGCTGGAAGAAGTGCTCGATTCCGCCAGGGCCCCCGCCAAGATGGTTGAGCATCATGTTGCCCATCACGCCCCAGCGCAGGCCCGGCCCCCAGGACAGGGCGGTGTCGACGTCGGCAGCGCTTACTACGCCCTCGGCGACGAGGTAATACACCTCGCGCGCCAATGCGGCCTGCAGCCGGTTCGCGACGTGGCCCGGCATCTCCTTGTTGACCCGCACCGTACGCTGCCCGATCGCCGTATAAAATTCCGCTGCGCGCTGGATCGTCGTTTCCGATGTCTTCGAGCCGCCGACGATCTCGACCAGCGGGATCAGGTGGGGCGGGTTGAACGGATGCGCGATGACGCAGCGTTCCGGATGCGCCGCAGCCCCCTTCTGGATTTCGCTCATGGTGAGCCCCGACGAACTCGAAGCAATGATCACGTCTGCAGGCACCAGCTCGTCGAGTTGCCCATAGAGTTTCTGCTTGAAATCGATCCGCTCGGGTCCGTTTTCCTGGACGAGGTCCGCGCCCGCGAGTGCTTGCTCGAGCACGGGCGTGAATGTGAGGTTCGTAACTGATGCACCGGGCGAAAGACCCAATCTCGTGAGCGCCGGCCACGCGGACTCCACGAAGTTTTTCAATGACGCTTCCGCATTCGGTGCGATGTCCGTCGCCACGACATGCAATCCTTTGGCGAGAAACAGCGCGGCCCAGCTCGCGCCGATCACGCCCGTGCCGATGATGGCGACGCGGCGAATGGGCTTGGTGTCAGTCATGTCGTTTCTCCAATGTACGGGTCAGACTTCGGCGTAGGCAACGCCGGTGAGGTTGCCCTGGGCGTAGAGAAAGTTGCGCAGGTTGCTGCCATCGAGTTGCGCTGAATAGACCGATCCCCCAAGGTCCGTGACGAACATTCGGCTACCAGCAACGTCAAGCGTGATGCCGATCCCTTCCAGCAGATGCGTGATGACGATCTCGGGCGTCGCCGCTTCGTCGACCGGGGCGCGATTGACTGTGTTTCCGCGCGGGGGATCACCGCGGTCCGTCCAATAGAGGACGCGGTTCGCCTCGTCGAACTCGAGATCGATCGGCTCCGGCAGATGGTCGAAGAGCACTTCGATATCGGAGCGGGTGGCCGGACTTTCGCCACTCGGGATCTCCAGATTCGCGCGGAGGATGCGGCCCTGGTCGCCGTTGTCAGGGCCCTTTTGTGTCCAATAGAGCTTCTGGTGCACGCGATCGACAGCGACTCCGACGCACCATCGGTTCTGGTCGTGGCGGTCGTTGTCGCCGCGCCCGGTCTCGACCAGTGTTTCGATATCAGAGCCGTCGCAGTTGACGCGCATCACGCGCATGCCTTCGCGGTCGCACCAATAAAGTTTTCCACCGTCCTGGTCGAGCTGGAGCTGCTTTGGTGTATGCGTGAGGCCTTGGGGGACGATGACAACGCGGTTGTTGCCGTCGAGGTCGGCGCGCTCGATCGATCCGTCATTGGCGCTCAGAGCGTGACCCATGTTGGTCCAGTAAATGTGGCCGGCGTGCGCGTCCACTGCGATGCCATCGGGGAGGTGGCAGTCCGTGACGATCGTCTTGCGGTCGGATCCATCTGGATTCATCGAGTAAATCGAGTTGCTGCTCAATTCGAGGAGAAACAATCGTCCCGAGCAAACCGTGTCCTGAGAAACGCTGCTTGAATTGGTGTGAGTGGTAGTCATTTGCCATCCTTAACGTTTTGCCGGAGGTAATGTGAACGCAGAACATCGGGCAGAAAGCGAGCGCCACAGGTATCGGTGCTTTCGCTCGCCGAGGCGCGCGATGCGCCCGTGACGGAGCGACTGGCCGGGGGTTTGAACGACGCCGGTGTCGGGGGCGTTGTTCATGGACATCAATCTATCTGGTGATCGGCATCGATTCAATTGCACGATGGTGTAACGACACCATCGTGTCGGTGGGAAGACTTGTCGTTCAATCCTGCGCCCAAGGTGTAATTGCGGATGTCGTGCCGCATAGCCTATTTTGCGAAAGTACCGATGAGTCTCATTGGAGGAACCGCTATTGCGAACCAGTGCATTGTGGTCGGCACAGGTTAATCGAAATCGTCCTTCGTTTATTGAGTGATTGCCATGAAAAAGCCAACTCGTATCGCTATCGTAGGTGGCGGAATCGCCGGAATTCTGCTTGCAACCCGGCTCGGCGACCGGTTAGGCCGGTCGGCTGAAGCAAGCGTGACTCTGATCGACAGAAGCCCGACGCATATCTGGAAACCAATGCTGCACACGATTGCGGCAGGTACGCGCGATGTGAATCAACAGCGTGTAATCTATCTTTCCCATGCGCGTGAACACAGCTTTACGTATCAGCCGGGAGAAATGTGCGGACTGGACCGAGAACGACGTGAAGTTCAACTTGCCGCAATCGAGTCGCACGAGGGCGGCTTGATGCTCGAGCGGAGAACAGTTCCATACGATGTGCTGCTGCTGTCCGTAGGCAGCCGCGCGAACGACTTCGGCGTGCCTGGCGTCCTCGAGCATTGC
>NZ_JBFRCL010000089.1:0-26906 GCF_040965695.1 Paraburkholderia sp. BR10937 | reverse complement strand
GGAAAATAAACTCTCGGTGAATGTGTCGGCGCCGCGCATGATCTTCGGGGGCAAGTGGGGGCCTTCTATCAACGCTTCATTGGTCTTCCGCGATGACGTGGCCGCCGGTACTTCAGCAGCCTGCTAGAGAGGTTGGCTCAGGGAGCGGGTATCAAGCACTGCGCTGCACTTGAACTCGTTGCTCTAATGTGCGGGTTTCAGAGGTATCGGCAAACAACTTGTGAAGCACCGGATGAGTCGATTGCCAGCAAGGTTTCGGCTTGGGACGAGGAGCTAATCAGCGATGAGTTGAGCCGTAGACACGAAATGCAGGTTGAAACAGTGTCCGCCGTATTGGGGCTCGGCCGAGAGAAGGCGAACTTACTCCTTCAAAGCTGGCGTCCGACTGCGCACTGGAAGGCTCGCAAGAATCTGCGACGGGATTCGCTCTCTGGGGTCCCGTCAGAGCGCCCCGAAGACACTACCAGCAAGCATCCACCCCTGCAGTCTTCACCTACTCGGACCACGTCGACTGAGAACCGCCCGCTCATAACAATTAAGAAGCACCGACGACCGGTGGGTGTCGACGGCAGGTAACCCGCCGCTACACTTGGGTCACGCAGTCGTCCTCGACAGTTATCTGGATAGGCTCGTTGTTCTGCCTTGCCGCATCTATCTGCTTCATCAACGCATCAAACGCTACCTTGCTGTTAAGCACCTCGTCCTGCCCGACCTGCGTTCCAACCAGGATACAACCCTCCGTATCCTTCGGATAGTTTACGACGTGTATTCTCACCCCACTGAATCCAGGCACATTGTCAAGGAGCGGAGAATAGTACTGGTCACGATAGAAGTACGTGACCTCGACCGCGTAAGTACCCACGGGTATGGCAGTGGAACCGAAGACTTTCCAAGCGCTGACAGGCATGTTCGCTTGCTCACGATATACCGGCTCAAGCGTATAGCATTGAAATCTGGTACCAACAAAGAGCTTGCCTTCGGTTGATTGGTCCGTCTTTGTCGTGCGTTGGAGCAAGAGATTCATGATTGGTTACCTCCAACTGAGTGGATAGGGGGCGCCACATCAAATAACTTTCCCGCCACCGGTCAAACTGTCGGTGCTCCAGCGCACAAACCTCGAAAGAAATAGCCCCTATTCCATCGTCTACTAGCGCGGCAACGACAATTTCACCTCAGACTCGAAATCTAAGAAAACTCAGGGCAGCCGCCCCGCAATCGCCCCTACAAACAGAGCAATTTGTCGAAGCGTGCGGTATCGGCAATTCGGACATGGGTCCCGCCCATCTCAATGAGGACTTTTCACACCTGGCGATGAGCTAGGGCTACCCCGTGAGGCGTCATTCGCGGAAGCCGCCGGCGATGCCTGCTGAATGCGTAGGTCCTTCACGATACCCGCCTCGGTTGGCAGAACTGTCGCCTGAACGGCAGTTACGTCTGAACTTGATTTCAGCGACAGGAGGTCTGGGTTGAAAATCAGCGCGAGCGTGAGCGCAATAGTGAAGACGGCGGCAACGATGAGCGCCTTCTGTGCACGATGCACCCAGCAGGCCTTGTTCGCACCGACATCAGCGACGGACTCGTTCGCACGCTTCAGCTTCTCTATCAGGAAGTCGAGCAGCTCGGCCTCTGCCGTGCTGTATGCGTCGTCCGTGCTCAGTTTCAGCAGACTTGCATACTTCGGCTCTGTTTCCAAATCGCTTGCGGGTAGTTCCGTGTCTCGGGCGTACATCGCCCACAGTGCCAACAACACACTGCATCCCAAGGCACCTGTTATTGCCACCAAGGCCAACTGCGCAAACAGACTAGGCGTCTCGCTCAGTTTGGCTACAAAGCCCAAATCCGCGGCGAGAAGTGCGCCCGCAATTGTCGTCGTCGCTTGCGCCTTGCGGTCCGCAGTGTCATAGACATCGCATTGAATCTTGTATTCCTTTTCTGCCCGTTCAATCGCTGACCGGCGCGCAGCGAGTTGAAGGCTCATGAGTTCTGCAGTCAAGCTTGACCCCTTCAGGTCGGCCCCCCACTTGTTTGGTGGGTCCCCTTGTGTTCACTTCGGCGTCATCGGTCTCGAAGGTATTCGAGAGACGCTTACGGTCCTTTTGCGGTTGCCCGTCCAACTGATGATTGATGATTGTGAACTGAAGAGGGAGGCAACCGCCTCCCTCTTTCAGCTCGAACTTTCGATGTCTGTTCTTTCAGTCGAAGCTGCCCGGGTAGCTTATAAATTCTTGGAAGTCAGGGACGCGTTTACCATTTCGACGAATTTATCTGCGGCTTTTCCTTTCAGCCACCAGATGACGAGACCGAGAAGCCACGTCTGAAACCAGCCCATTGGAAGCAACTGCCCAAAACTCTGCATAATCTTCCCGGCTCGCGTTTGTACCTGCTTGCGAAGTGTCTCAGGGTCGAGCGAACCTTTCTGTGGCCACTGAGGTTCAGGGATATCGTCAGCAGCGCTGCCGCAGAGGGGAACAATGGGGCATTCCCCTACTGGCGCGACGGGGCCACTGTATCCGTCGGGCGGCTGACGTAACGCAGAAGACGGGCGATTGCTTACCCGCCTTGCCAAGTCAGGAGTGTTCCTGAAAAAAAGTGGGTTGGTAGACGCCAGCGTGAAGGTTCCTTCGAGAAACGCCTGGCAGTTATAGCGCCCCAACATGAAATCGTGGTGCCGGAACTTCGGCGAGAGAAAGCCCAGAAATGCTCCAAGTGCCTCACCACACAGCGCGTCAGCGCCTTCCTCAAACTCCCCGGAGTGCTGAGGATTTGTTCTTTTTGGTGCGACCAAAAAACGATTGTGCACTGCTGGGTGAAGAAAGTCACAGATATCGGCCGTCGCAAACCGGTTTGTCTGCTTGAACATGTCGACCGCGCGAGGCAGCGTGCTCGCCAAGCTGACATCCATTGCATCAGGGGTGTTGTGCGGGATTTCACAAAGTGGGTCCACGAGCACAATCGCACGAGTGGCCTTGTGCTTTTCCCATGGCTTGGCGGGTGGTCCGCTTTCAGTCGAAGGCGTTTCTTCGGGTTGCGCAGCGGGAGTCAATGGCAACTGTGGGTGCAATGGTGAGGTCAGTCCTTCAAGAGTTTGACGCGCCAGCGCAACAGGTTCATTGTCTGTGCAACCACCGTCTAGGGAAACAAATCCATATTTAGCCCACCCTTGGGCGGGTTTGAATTTGGACCAATCCGGAACCAGCCACGAATACTTTCCTTTGACCGTGTCCCAGGCAAATCTATAGGCATAGTCGACGCCGCCTCGGGCTATCTGTCGCGCTGGTAGGGCTGCGGGTACAGCAGCTGTTCCTAGCGCGAACTGTGAAAGTAACGTCCACGGAAGCGGCTGCAAGCCAGCAGCGTAACTTGGAGGTAGTGTTGGGCTGGCTGTCGGTGAGAGGATAAACATTGCACCGGGGACCAACTTCCCCTGACCCGACGTGAGCGGTAACGGATAGGCAAAGTAAATTCGCACATAGTCCGCATGATTAGTGAAATACTCAGCACTAACGGAACCCGCGTCAAACGGTTGACGGTATGGGATACCAGTGAGATTGGAGTGGGTGACAATAACGGGTAGAGGGTTGTTGATATAAGTCCGCTCGGACTTTTTCAGCTTACGGATGGTTGCTTGTTGGGATAGTGAGGGATACTTCAACCCCTTAGCTGCGATGGTGTCGAGAAGTTGACCATTGAGGGCAGAACGTACGGGTGGGACGGGGCTGCCTACCAGGTCCGAGCAATCCAGAAATTTGTCAATCCTAATGTCGTTAACCCAGATGTCGTAGTAGGGATTGGCGGCGAGTTTCTGGGCCGGAGAGCCGTCCACGGCGGGGGGAAATGCGTAATGTAATGCGCGAGCAGTCAGCAGTGAGCATATGCCGCCTCCCGATGTTCCGGTTATTATGCGAATGCGTACACGGTGATGTGGAACGGTCCACTGGGTTTCGAGGAGATTCTCTTTTTCTTCGCTTGTACGAATCTTCTCCCATTCGTCCAGCGCCTGAATCAGGAAATCCAGCACTCCGGCTGTGTAAGGGCCTGTAGCTCCTGTGCCTCCTAGCACCAACCCTATTTCAAAGAGATTTGCTTCGGTCTTGGGCTCTGGGAAGTAATCGATAGGCTCCCCTACCGCATGGGGGTGGCCATGCAACACAGCCTCGACTTCCTTGTCCAACTGGGCATTCTCCGCCATCATGCTCTCCTTTCCACGCTAACGTGTTCTCGCAAAGCAGCTTCGCCGACAGATTGAACTCTCAGTTGAGGCAGAGGCATTGGACATTTCTTTTGCCAGGGAAACCTTGTCAAGCACGCGTTCCATGATTTTTCCGGCTGTAACTCGTATCAGCCGGCTTGGCAATAGCCTGTTGCGCCACAACGCAACCCAATCGTTCTCGACTGCTATCTGGATTGGCTCCTTCTTCTGTCTCACTGCATTTACTCTCGCCTAAAAGAAACAGTAGGCAACGAACGCGAGGAACCTAGTCTCGCTAACCCTCACGATAAAGGCACATTCATCCAGGCTTTCGTTCGGGCATGGAACTAACCTGCCTGCGCGCCACCGAGAGCTGCCACCCCTTCCACGATTTGGTTCGCTGCTGTCGCTGAAATCTTGAAGCTCGCACTAAGCTGTTCCGTCGTGACGTTCGCGTTGGTGATGAAGCTGGTCACTTCGGTCATAGCCCCTCTTACCGGTTCGAGAGGTGGCACGCGCGTCACAACTACACCACCGTCTTTTGTGGGGGAAATGATGATGCCCCCGCCGTCGTCTAGCACTCCGTCAATGTACACAGAGCCAATGTGAATTCGTCCGTGACCAGAAGGGATTTTCGGGAATTTGATGCCAGCAGTCATGAGAGTCTCCTGTGCTGCGAGTTGAATCATCATTGCGTTCGACGCGGGGAGGTGTTAGCGCGGCGCTGAGACAGCCTTCAGGTTAAAGCGCGCGCGACGTTTGCGACTCCCACGAACGACACGACGTTTTCCTCCGCCGTCGCTGCCGCCGTCGCATTCCCAAAGTCTTTCTGTATGTCGGACCAAAGCCTACTTCTTTGGTGTGCCATTCCCGCTAGAGGTCGCCATCTTACTGAGCATGTCCGGCACAAGGCGCTCCAGGAAGCCAGCGATGAAACCAAACGTTACGACAATGTCCCACTTTACGGCTGGACCAGTGACTGGAGTCGAAGTTGCCCCGCCGAGGCTTAGCGGAGGTGCCAAATTCGTTCGAAATAAGAGGCATAAAACAGCAGCAGCGATGACGCCTATCGTTATTCGTAGTGCTGCATCGGCCGCGTTGTCCACCCATCGCAAGTCCGTGAGGACCGTACGCTGCCGTATTGCAATTGCAATTGAAAAAAAAGCCCCAATTGCGCCAGCTTGTGCGGCACGGAAGATATTGAGCGCGTCACCAATATCAGGGCCATATTTTGTTTGGAGTCCGCCCATCACGACGCAGTAGAAGAAGGCGGCCACGAGAGCACTCATTAGGTACTCAAATCGTCCCCACGAAGCACGCTCATCGACGATATCGGCTTTCACTTCCTGCAAAGCAGAGAACGCGTTTATCCCATCTCCTTCAAGGCAAAGATTCAAGGCAGCAGCCACGCGCGCATTGTACTTCGCAGCCTTGCACTGTTTCTTCCGGCTTTTGTGATTCTGCCACCCATCTATCAAACCGGATATCTGACTTCTGAGGCCGTTCAACGAGGCCATGTCGCCCCGCTGCTTTGCCTCCAAGAGGTTATCGTCGGCGTACTGAACCATCACCCGCTTTTGAGTTGCGTAGACGGCGAAGCGAGGCGGAGCCTTGTAATAGATTTGTTCGATAGTCTGCTGTGTCAGGTCTTCGCCCTTGAGTTTTATATCGTCGACGGTCAAGCCCGTGCCAACGCCCCCAGCCGCGACTGCCCGAACGTAGTTGATAGGAAAGCCAAGTTGCAGCGTCGCACCGAGAATTTGCCTCAACAAATCCTGGTCGGGCAGCACGGCGGTTGACGCGTCGACCTTCGGAACCAGACAAATCGCCGTTGCCTTTTCTCCAATTACGAGCTGTGTTGGAAGTGGCAAATTCTGACTGGGTCGCTGAATGGTTACAGTTTTCTGGACGCGTTCATGAGTTTCTGACTTGGCATCAACTAACGCCGCCAGCACGTTATCGGGGAGGTTTATGAGCAACCCCCAAACCGATTTTCCCGCCACGTCCGCCAACGAACAGAACATGGCGTTCGTGCGAAGCGTCGAGCGACGAAATGAAAGTGCACAATCGGGAATCACACCGCAAGCGCTCGGCTGAGGCGGGGGCTGGTCCTTGAGTAGCGCAGCTGCGGGAGCTAGCCAATCCGTATTCTGAAGGTCAATTCCATACGCGAAGTAGAGTGACATGCTACCCACCTCCCATGCTTTGAGCCAATTACTGGCGGAAGAGCAACGTGATAGCCCCCGCGAATCCCTCAGTCGCAATGGCGGCTGCTCTACAGCCGAGACGCCGAAACGCCGAAACGCGTTTTTTATTTTATTTCTTTCACGCGTCGGAATGCAGCGAATCTATTGCGCTACGCCCAATCAATCTGTTCGCTAGCACACCAAGGAGACCACATAATTCAGAAGTTTGAACCACAACTCAGCATTGGATACGCATACGCCTCATGGCTTCAGTGCACGCGAGCAAAGTGGCTTGAAGTGGCGTATACGCGTCTGACAACGTATCGAAACTTCGAATGATTTCTGCGCTCTCCAAGTACGGCGTTGCCATTTATTTTATACCGAATTGACTTTGGTTTGCATTCGTCTTGGATAGGGAAGTCGCTCATTGTAAGCGACTGCGACTACATAGCTCGCCTTTCCATTTGACGCCACCTGCGCTACAACAATTATGTGGCACATGACTGATTCGGGTTCTGCAGATGAGGGATGGCGGAAGCTGGGGTAGCGGTAGCGGATGCGCCGGTGCATTTGGCACTGTGCGTGTTTTACGATGCGCCATTCGAACCCGAAAGATTCTTTGCGTTTGAATTACAAGCTCGCAGATGACCGTCTAATTTTCCTGACTTTTTTACGAACTTCAGTGCTCTTTTCGTTGAGTCGTGGACGATTGGTCATAACACGACGAGCTAGCGATTCACACGGCTGTGAATCCACCAGCTTTCAAGCAGTGCTTGGAAGTCTGA
Organism: Paraburkholderia sp. BR10937; assembly: GCF_040965695.1. NCBI lineage: Bacteria > Pseudomonadati > Pseudomonadota > Betaproteobacteria > Burkholderiales > Burkholderiaceae > Paraburkholderia > Paraburkholderia sp. BR10937. The sequence continues at coordinate 19,746 of NZ_JBFRCL010000089.1, read as the reverse complement.
CGAGGCCTCCCATGGCTTCGCCCTACGAAGCCACCGGTGGTCAGACTGATGCACAGGACTCAGTCTGAGATTCCGCGCCTATCGGCGCCACCACTTACAGGAGCAGGTCCATGAGCGACGTGCAAGAGCGGAAGATGGAGAAAAATTTGGAGCTCCTCTACGACTATACGAAGTTCCACATTGGGACATACACAACGCTTGCCACCCTCTATATCGGGATTGCAAACGCGAAGTTGCCAGGCATTTGCGTGCACCTGAATCACTCCTTCTACATCATTGCCGTCTCGGCGATACTCGTCGCAGGGTTGTCTGGTGGCACTATTGTCAGCAGCATCACACGAAGCAAAGCTTTAGATAGCGCCGCTTTTCTTGGTGAGTACATCGGCCCGTGGGTGCCCTGGGTACGCACGCGGTTGATTTTTACGGCCATCACATGGACTCGCGTCGAGCACATCTCGTTCTGGATTGCGGTTCTCGCCGCCATTGTCTCGATAGGGGGCACGGATTCCACAGCAGCGTGTTCACGGTAGCGAAGCGCTTTGAGCGCGATTCTCTGCGTCCAATTGACGCCGACTCAGCTTCGGTTTGGCTTCGGTCAACGCCTGCTGCCTGTCACAGGCCTAGCAGAACCACGCGTGGAGTCCCACGAAAGAATATCAGCTCGTCCAGATGCCGAGCGGCAGACTCATTGCTCCCCTCGCGTTCTTCCCTAGCCGATAGCTAGCTTGGGTAACGATGCGACAAAGCCCACTGTCCGCCTTTGACATCCACCGCTCATCTAACCTAGTTCACGTTGCTTGCTTTGTCCTTTGAAGAGGTCGATAGCAGCGGCACATGCATCGGCTGCTACGGCGAATGCTGACATACTGTCGAATCCGTCGACCGTGGCCGGGTAACGAGGCACGCGGCATGTCGCTTCGCGAAGTCATGCACAATCCCTCACGTCCAACGGGTCATACCGTTGTGTTGAAGGCAACGCTTGAACGAGGAGCCCGCGTTTGCTTATCGGACATTCTGGGCGGAACTCCTCCGCAGCAGGCAAGTTCGCAACTTGACCTGTTTTAGGTTGAGCTGGGACTGCTTATCAATCGTCTAGTAGTGGACTTCCCAGTGCCCTGGAGTACTCTCCGTCGCAGTCCCGCTGTCCGGGGAAGCGGGAGCGGCTTGCGCGGCAGCCGGCGCTTGAGCCTTCACAGCCGCGCCATCTCTTTGAGCTTCCACGACCATCACAAGCAGTCTATTGTCGACTGAGGTGACTCCCTCGATGTTCTTTGTCAATTCGAGCGCTTTCTTGAGCTGTTCTTTGTCCACTGCTGTACCTTGAAGAACGACCTTACCGTGCGTGGCTGTGACCTGGATGTTTTTCACATCTACGGAGTCTTTGACCAATGTAGTCCGGACTCGCTCAGCCAAAGCACGGTCCTCCTTTGGGGGTACACTCACGGCCCCATAAGACTTAAAAATCTCGACGGGCTGTTCGTTCGAAATGTCCATTGACGCGTTAGATTCATCGCGGACGATGTCGGCTGCGGCTATCTCCGCCTCATCGACCGTGCTATACGCAATTCGCCCCTCGCGGGGTTGCTGCGGGTCCGAGCTTCCGCCCGCGCCAGGTAACCCCACCGGTTGCCAGGCTTCCCCTTCGATATGGAAGCTGGTTGGGCTATCCCGGTACGACGCAACGACGTATCCAGCTCTTTCACATTGAATGTCATCATCAGCCGCCAGTAGCGTTCCTTTGGTGACAACCCGACTATGTTCAGGATGTCCGTGTGGACACTCCCTGCACACGCCGGAAACCACCTTGACCTGAGCGACATAGTGCTCCGGCGATTGCGCCTTACCCGGAAGTGGAACCAGACTAGCGAGCGCCAGAGATACTGCAAATTTTGAAGGGCGATTCATGGTGCCCCCCCTTTGTGGTGCGGGCGAACCCAGTGGAACGCTTTCTTCACCATCGGTACGAGCGTGTTGTGAAGGAGAAGCGCCAAGCCCGCCAACACGGCGTCAAGCCACATTACTCGGAAGAACAGCAAACTGCCAATGCCAATAGCCATCAAAACAACGAAGGCCAGAATCAGGGCAACCCACTCGGTTATTCTCGACTCAGATTCCCCCTCTGCCACGCCCTTCCCGGCCGCTTTTCCTATCGCCAGAATCCCCAGAAAGATACACAGGGCAAGCACAAAGTCGAGAACGACTTCCACCCACCCCCGAAACTCGTAGAGGGGCTCGATAGCAAACGTGTATGTCGAGCTTGCGTGGTACAGCACACCCGCTGATAGGTCGCCGCCGGGCGGTCGAAATGCATCTCCCCGAACTCGCCCTTCCTCCTCTACATCTCCCAACAGCACGATTTTGCCGTTGAAGTCCGGAATGCTGGCTGCAATGCTCGAGGCCGCATCACCCGTCGAACGCTCCCGTCCCAGCTGACCTAGCTTGCTGTAATTCACGAGCCGCCCTTCGGTCGATTCGTCCAGGGGCTCAAGAAAGCGCTCCAGCCATTCCGGAGGTCCGGGCAACCCCTTGTCGCCCACGTACTGCTTCGCCAACGCATAACTCAAGGTCGGTAGCGGCTCGTTCGCCAGCTTCCCTTTGTATTCGGCCAGCACCCGCTTCACCGTTTCCCCGTCGGGGGCAGGAGCTGCACCCAGGAAAGTGGCCAGCGGCTTGAACCTCGCCAACCCCAACCATCGCTCCGACGGAAGGTCTCGCGTTCTGTACACGCCTAGAAACACCGGCATGCCCTGATTGGTAGTCTCCAGGCAGAAATCAAAGAAGTTCGGGTCCTTTGCGCGGTCCAGCCAGCCGTTTTGGTTGGGTGAAACATCGATATCGACGCCGACCGCAGCAGCCCCGGCTTGGTGCAGAGCCTGGATGAGTGAACGCAAGTCGTCCCGAGATGAGGGCTGGTCTGCCGCATAACCACCCTTCACGTCCCGGATGTCCAGCACGACGACTGGGAGCCGCAAGCGGGTTGTATCCGGCAGGATGTTTTCAAGCTTCGTGAACGCCTGGACTTCACACCAGTCTCCAAACGACGTTCCGACAATCAGCTCCTTCACGACAAGGAGAATCAACGTGACCACCACGATATACAGCAGCTCTGAATGCCAGCGCGGCCGTGAGCCCGGCGGCTTCTCAGGGGGAATTTCCGGTGGCGTCTTGCGTTGAGTGGGTTGGTCCTCCGCTCCCTCTTTTGGAACTGGCCCGGCTGGCGGCACAGCCCTCGCCTCCGGATTGCCCTTATCGGATTGGGCGGCGCGAGGCTGCTGTTTGTTTTCATCCTTTTCGGCCACGATGCGCTCCCGTCTGGAGACTCCACGGCTCAAGGCAAGGCAATCAGGTTTTGCAGGCAGGGACCCCGTTGGTCATATTTGCCCAATTTGATGGTAGTTCAGCGAACAACGCCCGTCACGAACATCGTGCTGCACCACAACGCCGAATGCTTCTCGCCCGCGCGTCTCGTGGAACAGGTCGAAGAATACCTGGACATGGCGCCCGAGCAGTTCATGACCCACGTTATTCGCCACTACGTTCTGCGGCAGCACTTCCGCGTGGTGCAGGAGCGTATCCGTGATGGCGGCAATCGCTTCCGCCTGCTCAATGGCGACAATGGCCTTGAGCGGATGTCGCCGAGCGGTGGCTTCGGTGAGCGGCGCTGATGTTTTCGTTTTATGCTTCTGACTGTGAGGTTTGCCCGGTTTAATGGAGTCTGACTTTTTCGAGGAGGCGGATATGCGTCCAGCGAGCGCCAGGTCGGTTCGGCTGGCAGTCGTCACTATTGGCGTGCTGATACTGCAACCAGTCGATGCTCAGACATCTGCCCGTCGTACAGAACAACACGCTGTTGGCGTGGAAGCCTTGCGACATTTGCAGGCACGCGTCGCCGGGACGGCCCCCTCGAACAACAGTGTGACCTTGCGCGATACCCGCGGCGAGATGGTCGTGTTTGAAATCAGCCCGGTTATCACCGACGTACGGACGTTGCAAATCGGAGACACGCTCGACATTGCATATAGAAACGCGATTCTGACGCGTATGGACAAGGTTGCCTCAAATGGCATCCGCGAGCAAATCGAAACGGAAGTCACGCAGCCGACGTCCAATGGAGACGTCACCTCAACGCGTAGTGTGCAGTTTGTGGCGACAGTGCTCAAAATCGCCCGGAAGAATCGGGAGGTGACGCTCCGCGGCCCGACTCAGACCCAGGAGTTCGAGGTCGCCTCGACGTTATCGCTCAGCAGTCTGAAAGTCGGCGATACCGTGCACGCCGAATTTATTTCCCCTGTTGTCGTTTCGGTTGTCCGGGTCCGCACCGCTCCTCAGTGAGTAGGCAGCGTTGCAAGGCAATTTTTCTTTAGCACAGTGCTCCGACCGTTCCGCCAAATTGAAGGAACGGCGTCGGAAACAGAAGCCGAAGCTGCTCGGCCTTTGTTGACTGGAGGGCAATGAGCCGAGTTCCTGCCTTCATTTGGACGTTTGTGTGCCTTCGGCCAGACTTGATTGAATTAGCAGGGAATGTGCCGTGTTCTCTCCGCGGCGCCCCACTTCAATGAAGCCGCTCGACCTGTAGAACGCGACGGTCCGCTCCCATTGAGGCAGCTGGGGCGCACCGACGTCGATTCGGCGCCAGCCAAGGAGCTGGCACATGGAAGTGAGCACCGAAGCGCTTGTTGAGATGCTGTGTGAAGTCGAGGCAGAAGACCCCATCGACTACGCGGACCTACCATTCGGCGAGCAGGAGCTGCGACACCTTGTCATGAGTTCGCTGGTGGAACCGCATCACGTGGTGGAGGCGGCGATGTCGGACTCGGACCTCCATGCGATGTACCTGCTGAGCACCGCGAAGCTTGTTCTCGAGAACATGGTACTCCACGCTCGTCTGCTTTTGCTTCAGGGACAACAGGTCGACATTCAGTCGCTCCTCGCTCCGTTCACCCTCAAGGGCAAAAAATAACGAGCGTTTCAGTTCACAATCTCTCAGAGTAGGAATCAAATCGGAACTCATTGAGCATATTTCGCAGTCGATAGTGTGCTGCCGAACATAAGTCGGTAGTCTCCGAGCATTTTCAGCAATTAATATTTTTCAAGAAGCATTCGTGATTAAAGGGAGCTAACGTAATCGATTCAGAAATCGGAAAAAATAGGGACGAGGGTGGCTTGCTCGTGCGCTTCGATTGATATCTGTTCAAGGAGACAAAACCATGACTACCGGAACTGTGGTCAAAACCACTCACCCAGGCCCCCAAGCTCACTTCATTCACGAAGACATCCTGATTGACGGAGCCATCGGCTTCACATCGACGCAAGCTGGTCCGATGTTCGAGCCCTCCGAGGACCAAAGTGCGATTATGATTCCAACGCTTGTTCGCGTTCGCAGCGCAGATGGTGTACCTATCGAGGAATTGTCCGCTCGTAATTTTTCAGCGGCGTTCTGGGACAACGCAGCGTTAACGAAAGTCAAGGTTCTGACTTGCGATTCAATGCATACCAAGACTGGGCCAACAACGGACGCGGGAATTAGCGTTCTTGGTATGTATTCGCTCTTGTTAAAAATGCCGGAGCTCTGGTGGTGGAAGACGCCCGATAACAAGCGAAACATCACAAACCTCGTATTTATCTTGAATGTTTCGATTCTGGATACCAGGGCGGGAATCATCGTTAGTAAGTCAGGCCAGGTGTTCCTGACAGCGCCGTGCCTCCATATGCCGCGCGTCTATAACGAAGCGGACGATGCGTAACTCGCGGTGCGGCCCCACCGGGCGCATACTGAGAACGCAACCCAATACAGCTTCGGAGTCGAGTACGACAAGCTTTGCATGCGATTCGCAGCGGTTCAGCCCCTGCGGCTAGGGCAGCGGTTGCGACACAAAGCAGAAATGGCTTCCTCTGTCGAACCGAGTTCGTCTAGGTGCAGACGGGGCAGCCAAAGTGACCTGACTAAAGGCGCGAATTCCGAGCCCCGTTTGAAGATAGCGGCACGATTTCAACTCAGGTCGAACGGAACGGTATCGTTGAAGAAACGACTTTCGGTACCAAGGCGCCTCGTCCGATTTTCTGCAGCATGCGTTGGACCGACAGCCGGTGGATATCAGCGGCCGCCGTGGGCCCAAGAATGATGCTGTGAACAAGCTCGTCGAGAAACGTAGACGAGTCGGTTACGCCATGCAGTGGCTTGATTTCAAACTTGAGCTTCGGCTCGGTACCTCGCGGTCCAATGTGATAGTCAAGCATTCGAGTCAACAGGCCAGTTGTGTCCCGATGCTTCATGTAGACGAGGCGCCATTCCCGTTCCTCGTGAAAGCCCTGGTGCTTGGTGTAAAGCGCAAGCATCAAGATGCGCTCAAACAGCGCCCCCGCGAGAAATTTCAAGTCGTCGTCAGTCCAATGGTTCCGGGCCACCAGCTCACAAAAAACGTCGAGGATTTCGTCGGCCCAGCCAATCCGAGTAGCGCGGTCGGCATATGCGACCTTCCCAATGAAGAGTGGAGACTCCGGAATCTCATTGAGCGTTCTGGTATCAAAAACGATGCACGCGCCGCTACCGTTGGCGCCATAGCCGCGCCACATAGACAGCAAGCCATCGCGGTCCCCCGCTGTATGCTCCGCAAAGCACGCGATGTACACGTCAAAGGCGCCCTCTCGCGCAAAGCCGTCAAACAAATGTTCTAGATGGTTTTTGAACGCTTCGTACCGTTCACCTGAGCCGAAAGTCTGTGAGAGCCCCGTGTGACCGCGAATCCGCTCCCGACCGACTTGCATCCCAAACCTCAGCTCTTCCAAATCATTCATCAACAGCGGATTCGAAAACCAGATTTGTTCATTCTTGAGTATTGCTTCGAGGGTGGCGGTCGAGCAATAGTGCGAAATCAGTGGTTTCTTTGTGGGGAACTGCTCCCCTTTCATCGTTCTCGCGAAGAGCTGCGCGTGGAGTGCAGGGATTGACGCGGAATCCGTACTCATGGTCTACCTCTTTTGTTCTGGGTCCGCTACATAATCGCATAGACGGAGGATGCGTTGCTCACTTCGCAGCGGGATGCTCAGGCCGGAGCAGCCTACCAGTTTCCGAATAATCTGCTGTTACCAATCTCGCACCACAGTTGCACATGTGCCCGAAAGCACCGCCTAAACTCCGAACCGTGCTCACCAACAACGCACACAGTGTGCGGTGGAGTAGAGAAAATGAACAAGAAGATTCTTTGCGTGGTACTGGGCGTAGCCGCACTGGCCGCGTCGACGGCGGCAAGCGCGCACGTGGATGTTTCATTGGGGATTGGCGTTCCTGGCGTAGCCTACGCCCCGGCTCAACCGGTATACGTTGCTCCCCCGCCTGTCGCGTACGCGCCTGTTCCGGTTGCGATGGCCTATCGCGACGACGATGGCTGGCGCGCACGTGAGTGGCGGGAACATGAATGGCGAGAACACGACCGTCGCGAGCACGAATGGCGTGAGCGCGAGTGGCACGACCGCGGCGATTGGCGCAATTAATCCGATGCAACGTCTAAAACCACGCTGGTGCCAATCATGAATCTGAATTGCCGAATCAGTACGTTCGCTGCGGCTGCCGCCTTAGGACTGGCGGCGGCCGGAACAGCAAATGCCGCCGGCTGCCTCAAGGGTGCGGTCGTGGGCGGCGTAGCCGGACAATATGCCGGCCACCACGCAGTCGTCGGCGCAGTCGGTGGCTGCATCGTCGGTCATCATGTTGCGAAGAAGCACGCGGAGGAGCGAGCCGCACAGCAGCAACAAATCAGAGAACAGGAGCAGACCACGTGATGCCTCGTCAGCCGCCGTCGATAATGCCCTTCCGAGCTGTGTTATCCTGGCGACAGACGACTTGAACTCATCTGCTCAAGAATTGTACTGAGAGCGGAGCACACGTAGATGGACGAACGAAAACGAGACAGCATTGTGGCTTACCTGCGCCGCAGGATGGCCGAACTGGGAATCGGACCAGACGATGTCGCCGCGTCGATTGCCGCGGACCAGGAAAGATTGCGAGCGGCACGTTACCGCGACGCCATCGGAAACATCTGGGACGGGAAAGGTGCTGCGCCTCAATGGGTGATGCAGGCGACTAGTGCCGGGCAGTCGCTCGAGCATTTTGCAATCAGGGAAACCGCGGAAACGAACTCAACCAGCCGCCGCGCGGTGGACTGGCACAACGACCCTTTTGCTGGCACGCGTCTGGCCAAATACGCCGCGGGCACCTGAACTCCCATATTCGCTGGGCAGTTCGGAATCGACTCAGGCTGAGGCCGGCTCGCTCGCAACCTGAGTAGGTGCCGGAGTAACGGCAACATCGACGGAGCCCTCAGATTTCGCCGTGCGCTTCGGCACACGTGCCTTTCTGGCGGCAGGCGATTTGGCGGCAGCACTGTCCTTCTGAGCCGCTTTCCGAGCTGGCGCAGCAACCTTCTTCGCCGCCAACTTCTTGACAGCAGTCTTCTTCGCCGTCGTCTTCGGAGCGGTCTTGGCGGGCGCAGCCTTCTCGGCATTTGCCTTCGCCGACGAAGCAGGCGCCGCAGCTTCTGCAATCAAAAACTTGGAGCGGGCTTTGGCGCTGGCAAGCCAAGCCGGAGCACGACCACGCCCGCTCCAAGTCACACCGGACTTAGGGTCGCGATACAGGGCCGGTTGCGGGCCGCGGGGGTAGTTCCCGGCCTTCGGAGCTTTCTCAGCCGATGCAGGCGATGCCGCTGCCCCGCCTGCAACCAAGAATTTGGTGCGGTCCTTCCCATTCGCAATCCACCCCGGTGCACGACCGTGGCCCGACCAGGTAGCGCCCGTCTTTGGGTCACGATATTTCGCTACAGAGGAGCCCTTCTTCGCTAACGCCGCAGCCCCCGGCTTGCGACCACGTCGCTTCCCGACATGCGCCTCGATGTCGGCAAGGGTGACGCCGTGCTTTTCCATCAGTCCACGAATTCTTTCCAGGACCACAGTCGATTTTGTTGCGACCAACGCCTCTGCCTGTGCCTGCAACTTGGCGATTTTTTCCTGAATGCCTTCGAGCGTAGCCATGAGTTCCCTCACTGTGAAAATTGGCTGCAATATGCCATAAATTTCGCGCGCAAATATAAAGCCGGCTGCCTAGATAGGGTAAGCAGCAACCCATAACCACCTAGGCATCTCGAAATGAAACATTACAAGCCGGCGGCACCTCAACTCAACAGAGTCGAGTTGGCTCTCGCCGAAGCCATCCGGTTGATCGCGCGTATGGACGAATCCGCCCGCGCCGGCACGCCGATTATTGTCGCGGAGCTTGTAGTTTGGGCTCTTACGAAGTCTGTCCCTTCAGTCATGGGGCCGCTGGTCGAATCGGGACAGCTGGAGAGTCTTACCAGGCTTCTTCGCGATTACGCAGCGTTGCGACCTATCGCCGAGTCCCATCGGTTCAGCAGCTATCTGAGAGGCTGCGCAGAGGCGGGTGTTGATTATGACGACGACGGCTACCTCACCCCCGAAGATATGCGACGCGCACTTAAAAGCCACGCCTGGGGGTACAGTGACCCAGAAGCACGTACCGCCATTGGGCGCGCCTTACATTTCGTCTTGGTGGACTCGAAAGACGCGGAGGCCTCTGGGCGTCCGCATCCCGGGGCGAACTGTACCGCTCCCGAAAACACTCACCGAATCCACGTGGAGTGTTCGAGTGACGCCCGAGCCGCAGATGAATTGGACCCGGTTTTGCAACCTGCACTGGCCACAGCTGTCGCCCATACGCGTCGCGAATTGCTCGCTTGCGACAACAGCGGCGCCCCCGACTTCTGGGGCAAGATTTACACGTCGGTTCTGGGTGACTGGCTGGAGACTGACGTACCCGAGGTTGCCGCCGAGGTGCTGGCAAACGGGCTGACGAGCGAATACTTCAAGTCAGTTTGGCACTATGTCAAACAGATGTGCTGGGTGGAGAGACTCTGGGCCGGTCTTGGACACCATATTCGCGACCTACTCCTTAGAGAAACAGACGAAGTTCTTGCACTCCAGCTAATTGGTGCGGTAGTCAGCGCCGGCGAACTGCAGATTGATGAGCATCGGGTTGGCGCGTGGTCAAGGCGCGTGTGGCAAATGCTTCAACGACGTGACTCGTGCGCCAAAGAAAGTGCAGACGGCCTAATTGTCTCGGCTGAATCGAATACATTTCTTGAGTCAGTAAGAAGCTCGACGAACGGCTACGACACCTGCTACCTTGTGGACGCAAAGACGCTACCAGCAAGATTCTGTGGCCTCACCGACGAGAGGCAGGTGCTCGTTGTCCGCCTTCCGGAGGATTGGCTGTTGGCACTTGGCGAAATAGAGTCTCAACCAGGCTTGTCCTGCTTTTGGTGGGAAAGGGGCAAAGACTGTCGTCTCGCCCTCTCGATAAACCGTGCGTTCTGGTGTGACTACGACGAACTGTGGTCGAAGCTATTCAAATTCCGACGTTCCATCCCCGTCTTGTATGTATTTGAGACATGTTGCATCTTCGCGCGCTACCGCTTTCAGCATTTCAGCGATTTACGCGCCGTCGCTGATGTTCCCCATAAAAGGAGGTTGACGCTCGACATATCCGGCGAGAACTGGGAGCATTATTCCAGCTCGGTTTACTGGACGGCTGCGCTGCCCGACGGGCGTCGCCTCAAACCATCCATCCTCGGCAATCTGGTCGATATGACGAGCGGCACTGCAGGAGGTAAGCTCCGCGAGGCCCGTCTGCGAGAGAATCCAGATGCTGGGCTATCGCCGTAGGATCCTTCCATCTGCGATCCATTAGCGGAGATGCGCGCAGCACGTGGATGCTTGATGTTGGCCCCAATGTGAAAACTGCCCCCACCAGCGTTGGTGCCAGCGCAATGCGAACAATCAGTCGATTCAACCCCCCAAAGCCAAGCACGGTCGCGAAAGGAGCGCTGCGATTGTCAACATCCAGGCGGTCGCCTTGGCATCCCCAGTCGTTGAAATTAACCATGTGGCCGATGTAGCACAGCATCCCGACTAGAGGCGACGCTAGGACGTTATAGCCCGGACTCGTGGTAATTCGAAGGCGAAACTAACTTAAAGCGCTTCTGTTCAGACGAATCGCGCTTTCGACTGCACGGCACCGCCGTCGTGGCTGTCGATTTTTGTTACACCTACTCGGTCGTGCTTTCCGCGTCGGAACTGCCGCCTTTGGGCCGATATCCTTCCTCTTCGGAGAATTGACAATGACTTCGCGAAGGAGAACGCATATCATTGACGAGATGGTTGCATACACAACAACAACGCATTCTTCTTACCCCGATGAATAATGAAGATATTTTGTTGGACGATGGCGAGCGCATCGTCTGCCGGGCAGGAGCCGGACAGAATGTGCTGCTAGTGCGGCTTACCGCTGATCAACCCCTGCCGGCCAGCCTCAATCGCATTGCCCGCGAGGTCGAGCTTAAGGACGAGCTTGACAGCGAGTGGGCGGTACGCCCCCTGAGGCTCGTACGCGAAGACGGTCGCATCTCACTGGTGCTTGAGGATCCGGGCGGCGAGCCACTCGCGCGTCTGCTCGGCAGCCCACTGGAGATCGGTTACTTCCTGGAACTATCCATTGGCATTGCAGCCGCGCTAGGCAAGCTTCATCAGCGCAGCCTCGTCCACAAGGATCTCAAGCCCGCGCACATCTTTGTGCACTGCGACGATGGGCGACCACGGCTCGCCGGATTCGGCTTGGCGTCCCTATTGCCGCGCGAGCGCCAAGCCCCTGAGCCACCCGAAACCATCGCCGGAACGCTCGCCTACATGGCGCCCGAGCAGACCGGACGGATGAATCGCTCAATAGATTCGCGCAGCGATCTTTATGCTTTGGGCGTCACGTTCTACGAGATGCTAACGGGTGTCCTGCCCTTTGCCGCTAGCGACGCCATGGAATGGGTGCACTGCCATATCGCCAGAACGCCGCTGCCACCCCTCGCACGAGTAGGCGCTGTCCCCGCGGTTGTCTCGCGCGTCGTCATGAAGCTGCTCGCGAAGAACGCCGAGGAGCGCTACCAGTCTGCCGCAGGTGTCGAGCACGACTTGCGGCGTTGCCTCGCGGACTGGCAGCGTCAGCGCAACATCGACGACTTCCCGTTGGACGAACACGGCATGCGTGGCCGGCTGGTGATTCCCGAGCGGCTTTATGGGCGGGACCGCGAAGTCGATACCCTGGTCGCCAGCTTTGCCCGTATTCTCGAGAATGGCGCGCCCGAACTGGTGCTCGTCTCCGGTTATTCAGGCGTCGGCAAATCGTCGGTAGTCAATGAACTGCACAAATTCCTCGTTCCGCCACGTGGATTGTTTGCGTCCGGCAAGTTCGACCAGTACAAGCACAATATCCCCTATTCCACCCTGATTCAGGCGTTCCAGGGGCTCGTGCGCATGCTTCTTGGCAAGTCTGACACCGAATTGGCAAGCTGGCGTGCAGCCTTGCTGGAGGCGCTGGCGCCCAACGCAGGCATCATGAGCGACTTGATCCCTGAATTGCAGCTTATCATCGGCGAGCCGCTCCCGCCTCCGCAACTCGAGCCACACCAGGCGAAACAGCGTTTCCTGCAGGTGTTCCGGCGTTTCATCGGCGTATTCGCCCAGGCCGACCATCCACTTGCGCTCTTTCTCGACGACCTGCAGTGGCTCGATGTTGCGACACTGGAGCTGCTTGCCGATCTGCTGACCCACCCGGACCTGCGCTACCTGATGGTCATCGGCGCGTATCGCGACAACGAAGTGGATGCTGCCCATCCGCTGACCGCCACGCTTCAGACTATCCGCAGAGCCGGCGCGAAGATCGGGGAAATCCGGCTCGCGCCGCTTACCCGTGCGCATATCCGGCATCTGATTGCCGATGCACTCCACTGTGCGCCCGAATCAGTCGAGCAATTGGCGCACCTCGTGTTCGACAAGACAGGCGGCAACCCGTTCTTCGTGATCCAGTTCCTGCAGGCGCTGGCCGAAAGCAATCTCTTAGCGTTCGATCATGACGCGCGACAGTGGCGTTGGGATGCGGAACGCATCCATGCCAGAGACTATGCCGACAACGTCGTGGACCTGATGGCCGCCAAGCTGACCCGCCTGCCGGCTGCAACGCAGCACGCGCTGCAGCAGCTTGCCTGCCTCGGGAGCGTTGCGGACATAACGACTCTGTCGGCTGTGCTCGACATACCTGAGGCGAGAGTTCACGAAGTCCTGTGGGACGCGGTTCGCCAGGAACTGGCCGTGCGGCTGGAAGGCGCTTACGCGTTCGTTCACGACCGGATCCATGAAGCGGCCTATTCACTGATTCCGCAAGCATCGCGCGCCGGTGCCCATCTGCGGATCGGCCGGCTGCTCGCTGAGCAGACGCCCGCGGAAGAGCGAGAGGAAGCAGTCTTCGAGATCGTGGGGCAGCTCAATCGCGGCGCCTTACTGATAAGCGAGCGTGACGAACGTGAAGAACTAGCCAAACTTAACCTACGCGCTGGCCAGCGCGCCAGGGCGTCGGCAGCATACACCTCGGCGCTCGCCTATTTCGCCACGGCCACCAGACTACTGGGGGATGATTGCTGGCAACGGCAGCATGACCTGCTCTTTGCCTTGGAGCTGAACCGGGCAGAATGCGAATTCCTGACGGGACAACTGCCGGCCGCCGAAGCGCGACTCGCGGCACTTTCCAAGCGTGCTGCGACCACGCTCGAACGCGCCCAGGTTGCATGCCAGCTGATGGACGTCTACATCGTTCTAGATCAACGCGACAATGCGATCGCTGTTTGCCTCGCCTTCCTTCGCCATGTGGGCATCGAGTGGTCAGCCCATCCGGATGAGGTGACGGTACGCGGTGAATACCTGCGTATCTGGTCACTGCTTGGTAACCGGGCCATCGAGGAACTCGTCGATCTGCCACCGATGGAGGACGCGATTGCCCTCGCGACGGTCGAAGCACTTGTGAAGCTGTTCACACCTGCTTTGCTCACGGATGGGCAGCTCGCTTGCCTGGCGGTATGCAAGGCAGTCAGTCTCAGCCTTGAGCATGGCAATGGCGATGCCTCGTGCGTGGCCTACGCCCGTTTCCCTAAGTTCGCTGGACGGATCTTTGGTGACTACGAGGCCGGATTTCGATTCGGCTGGCTCGGCCATAAGCTCGTTGAACGGCGTGGCCTCGAACGCTATGAAGCCCGTACGTACCTGGCCTTCTCCCTGTCTGTCGCACGCTGGGTGCAGCCCGCACGCGCATGCTGTGATGAATTGCGCCGCGTCTTCGATACGGCAAACCGAACCGGCGACCTGACGTTCGGTGCGTTTGCGTGCAACCACCTCGTCTCGAACCTGCTCTTGATCGGCGAGCCGTTAGCCGAGGTACAACGAGAGGCCGAAGCTGGCCTGGCGTACGCTAGGAAAGTGCGATTCGGCCTCGTCATTGACTGGATCGAAGTGCAACTTGCGCTGATCCGGTCACTTCGCGGCTTGACACCGGTATTCGGCAACCTTGACGACGCGCAGTTCAATGAGCTTAGCACTGAACGCCGTCTGCCCGAGGCATCTGTGGCGCACGCATGTTGGTACTGGATCCGGAAACTACAGGCGCGCTTTTTCGCTGGCGACTACGACGGCGCCATGCGTGCCGCTTCAAAGGCAAATGAACTGCGCTGGATCTTGTACGCGTCTTTCGAAGAGGTCGAATATTACTTCTATGCAGCCCTGGCCCGGGCTGCCCGGTGCGCTTCCGCTGCGGCTTGCGAGCTCCCGCAGCACTTGGAAGCACTGAGTGCCCATCACAAACAGCTGCGCATCTGGGCGGACCTCTGCCCGGAGAACTTCGCCACTCATACTGCGCTGGTCGCTGCTGAGATCGCACGCATCGAGGACCGCCTGTTAGACGCCGAGACACTGTACGAACAGGCCATTCAATCGGCCCGAGAAAGCGGGTTCGCGCACGTCGAAGCACTGGCCAGCGAACTCGCGTCGCGCTTTTATGCAGCCCGCGCTCTCGGCAGCATTGCGCACATGTATATGCAGAAAGCCCGCTATGGCTATCTGCGTTGGGGCGCCAACGGTAAGGTGCGGCAACTCGAGGAGGAGTTTCCCTGCCTGAGGACGGAAGAGACGGAGCCCGGACCGACGGATACGATAGCAGCGCCAATTGAGCACCTCGAGCTGGCGACCGTCATTAAGGTCTTACAGGCGGCCTCAGGCGAGATCCATCTGGAAAGACTAATCGATGTGGTTATGCGGACCGCACTGGAACAGGCGGGCGCGGAACGGGGCCTGCTCATTCTCTCTGATGGGGACGAGCACCGGACGGCAGCTCAAGCCACGACCGCCGGCGACGCGGTCCAAGTAGAGCTGTCCGACGCGCCGGTCAACGCGGCGATGCTGCCGGAGTCGGTCCTATACCATGTCTTGCGTGCGCGCGAGAATATCGTTCTGGACGATGCCTCCACGGATCCCCTGACTGCAGCGGATTCCTTCGTCCGTCAGCATCGCGCGCGTTCCATCCTGTGCTTGCCGCTGATAAATGGCGCCAAGCTGATGGGTGTGCTATACCTCGAGAACAATCTCACTTCCCGCGCGTTCAGTCCCGCGCGGATCGCGGTGCTGAAGCTCATGGCCTCGCAGGCGGCAATATCGCTTGAAAATGCACGTTTGTATCGCGACGCCGCAAAAAGCGAAGCTCGGATTCGTCGTCTCGTCGATGCCAACATCATCGGGATTAATATCTGGGACGCCGATGGCAACATCCTCGAAGCCAACGACGTGTTTCTGCGCATGGTGGACTACACGCGCGACGATCTAGTTTCAGGTCGCATACGCTGGCTGGATCTCACTCCGCCGGAGCTGCTTGACCATGCCACGCGCACGAAGATCGAAGTGACAACGACCGGCCGCGTCAAGCCATTCGAGATGGAGTACGTCAGGAAGGACGGTAGCCGCATACCCGTCATCGTCGGCCTGGCTGCCTTCGACGCAAGCGGTTGGGAAGGCGTCGCGTTCGTGCTCGATCTGACCGAGCAGAAGCACGCTGAAAAGGAAATTCGCGATAGCGAAGAGCGTTTTCGGCAGGTGCAGGCCGAACTGGCCCACGTGAACCGCGTTGTGACCATGGGGCAGCTCGCAGCCTCGATTGCCCATGAAGTCAATCAGCCCATCGCCGCGACGGCGATGAACGCCGAGGCGGCGTTACGATGGCTAAATCGCGAGTCCGCGAATGTCGCCAAGGCCAGCAGCGCGCTCGAGCGGATCGTCAGGGATTCCATTCGCGCCGGTGACGTGCTAGGCCGGATTCGGCAACTGATCAGGAAAGCACCACCGAAAAAGGAATCGGTGGACATTAACGACGCAATCCGCGAGATCGTGGAAGTCATCCAGGGAGAAGCAAGGAAAAGTGGTGCCCTGTTGGACATGCAACTCGCGGAAGGCTTGCCGCTCATCGAAGGCGACCGTGTGGAGCTACAGCAGGTGATTCTCAATCTGGTCGTGAATGCGCTGGAGGCAATGAGCAGCATAGATGGGCTACGACAAGTGCAGATCGCGACAAGGCAGGCCGACGAAGCGCACGTGCTCGTGACCGTGCGCGACTCAGGGCCGGGATTTGGCCCAAAGGGAGCTGAACACGCCTTCACGTCGTTCTACACCACGAAGTCCACCGGTCTAGGTATGGGGCTTTCAATCTGCCGTTCTATCATCAACTCGCATGGCGGCCGGATGTGGGCGAGCGACGACTCGCCGTACGGCGCCGTAGTTCAGTTTTCGCTACCTCAGCATCCCACTGTTTCGTCTTGACTGTCAGGATCTTCCACACGAAGTCTGAGCTGCAGTGAGACGGCCAATGCGCTCGCATAGCTTACCCGGTGCTCGTGCTTTCCGACATGGGGAATCGGATTCATTGAAGTGGCCGAAAGCAGACATCACCACCGCAGCGTGCAAGCCGGTCTGATCCGACTTCGATTGTCCTATCGTCGAGGCCAACTGAGGTCGTCCGTGGGTTACCGGAGGACCCGACCAGGGCGGTCATCTAGTTTGCGCTTCCCGCTATGTGAGCAGGGACAAATATTCGCCTCAACTTTCGAGCCGGAGGACGGCAACGACTCGCCGAGCGCTGTCGTCGTAGTACTCATCGAGCACGCGCTCGGTCTATACCAGTGTATGGTTTCGAGTAACGTACGTGTTAGGTAAGCTTGATTTGCCTAACCGCAGCAGAGAGTTCGCGCGCTGTCGATACGATAATTTTTTGGGGGTGAGACCATTGCATGCACCACTGGTCATATGGGTTGTTGACGACGACCCGTCGGTCCGTTCCGGGCTATCGGACCTTCTGAGTTCATACGACTACGACGTAGAGACTTTTGAATCTGGTGGGTCCCTGCTGGCGCAAGCGCGCGAAGTGCAGCCGGACTGCATCATTTCAGACGTACAGATGCCGGAAATGTCCGGTGTTGAGATGTTGTTGCGTTTGCTTAGCGCAGGGAAAAACGTGCCCACGATATTCATCACCGCTTACCCGACGCCGGAGCTTCAGCAACAAGCTTTCGCGAGCGGCGCATGCGCACTCCTTAACAAGCCCTTTAGCGCCCGAGAACTAACGGCGGCCATCCGCGCTGCAGTCAAACTAGACCGCGATTGACGGAGCCGGCATGCGTCCTGCGGCCAGCTAGCGCGACTAGATCGCCGGTGTGCGGCGGACGATCTGTCTCTCCGAGAGAGCCTAACCAGCTTTGGCCCCGGAATTCGGGTTGCGCTGCGTCGCGGATTTCTCGATTCCAGCGAGTACATGCCTACCAGATTCCACGACAGCAGGGTCGTGCATCATCTGAAACCGTACGATCATCCCCTCCACAACCAACATGGCATCTCCCGCCACGATAGCCGGCGACTCGAGGCCCAGCCTAGAAGCCAGTTCTGCGATGAACTGTTCGAGTCCTTGCTTATGCGAAGCTGCCTGCTGCAGGTGTGCCGGATTACCGGTTGCCCCAGACTCTGCGACGACATTGATAAAGGCACAGCCACGATAGTCCTCCTGAGCAAACCACTCTCCGAGTGCATCGGCGATCACCGACAACTCGCGGCGCTCAGCAAAGCGTTCTTCGACCGCCTCGAGAAACCATCGCATCCAGAAGTCGTGACGCCAATCCAGAAAGGCCGCAATGAGATCGTCCTTCGACGCGAAATGTCGATAAAGAGACATCTTTGCCACCCCTGACTCGGCAATGATCTTGTCAATTCCGGTCGCCCGAAAGCCGTCCCGATAAAACAGGCGAGCTGCTGTGTCCAGAATCCGCTCACGTGCAGAAACGACGGGCTGCTTCATGTAGCCACCTCCTTCACTCAGTCGATCTCGGCAGCATATGATACAGACCTGTCTGTGTCAACTAAACCATCGTATGGCGGCAATTTCTTGACAGACAGATCTGTCCCATAGATGATACAGACCTGTCTACCTCAAGAATTTGGACTTTGATCGAAACTCAACTTTTTGGAGCCTCTCATGAACCGCACCTCAAATCTCGCACTCGCCTTGATCGGAGCCACCGTCATGACGCAGACCGCCTTTGCTCAGGACGTTTCGACGGACGCAAACCTTGATCCGCAAGTCCGCGGCTTCCTCATCGAACTCAACAAGAACAGTTCGCCGTTCTGGGAGTTACCGCAGCCACAGCCTCAGGACGTCCTGACGGGGCTCCAGAACAAGACACCCGTGGATATGTCGGGCGTAACGACATCCGAGCGCACGATTTCGGCTGACGGCCGCACCGTGAAGATTTACGTCATGACGCCGGAGCATCCCGCGACCAAACCGGGCGTCCTCTTCTTTATCCACGGAGGAGTCTGGATCGCAGGTAACTTTGCCAACCACCAGCGACTGCTTCGTGACCTGGTCGTCGGCTCCGGTCAGATCGGGGTGTTCGTGGAATACACGCCGCTGCCGCAAGCAAAATTCCCTACTCAGTTGGAAGAGTCATACGCCGCTCTTAAATGGGTCGCTGCCAACGCGCATGAAATAGGCGCTGACGGCACTCGAATAGCCGTAGCCGGTAACTCCGTCGGCGGCGATATGACAGCGGCAATTGCCATGATGGCCAAGGACCGCGCAGGCCCGAAAATCAGCTATCAGGTACTCCTTATCCCTGCCACCGACGCCAGTGTTGATAGCGAATCCTATAAGTCCTACGCCACTGGCCGCTTCCTGGCGCGTGCATTCATGAAATATGGCTGGGACCGCTACGCGCCGGATGCTCAAACCCGAAATAACCCTTACGTCTCACCGCTGCGGGCAACTGACGCGGAACTCAAGGGCTTGCCTCCGGCACTCGTCATCACGGCACAAAATGACCCGCTGCGTGACGAGGGAGAGGCGTACGCCCGCAAACTCGCCAATGCTGGCGTGGAGGTCACGGCGGTCCGCTACAACGGCACGATTCACGATTTCGTCCTGCTCAACGCTCTGCGTCACGTACCGAGCACAGAGGCTGCGCTTGAACAAATCAGTTCGGGCGTTCGAGAGCACCTCGGAAAGTAGATCTTCAGCAGGATGGGGCGTCAAAGTGCGCCCCGCATCACGATGCACCTAACGTCGTAGTCTCCCCGTCTCCAAGATTCGACTGAGCACATCATGAACACAAAGAACTTTCTTGCACTTCTTCTCGCCACCACTGTAGCGTAAGCGGCTCGTGCCGGCCGTTATAGACGGTGGCTGAAGGCGACATCAAAGTGATGCCCATCATTCCCAATCTGATGGGCATCACTTTGACACAGTCTGCGGAGAAGAAGCCGGGTTCCCGAACG